>NZ_CP042806.1:6000000-6300000 GCF_008000815.1 Terriglobus albidus
ACAGGAGTTGTAGGTACAAACGTTAATCTCACCTCGCGCTTCACGGGAGTGGTCGCTCCACGCTTCCCTGCCGGCCCTGATGCCTTCGGCTATCTGGATATCGAAGTCTCGCCAACACCCGCAATTCCCGGAAGCCGCTACTACAACACCAGTACCAGCACAGCGCTTCAGGGGCTGCGGCTATGGGATGGCAAACAATGGACCGGCGTCGGTGGCATCGCGGGAGGCGCGGCTGGAGGCGACCTCGCCGGGACGTATCCGAACCCGAGCGTCGTCAAGCTCAATGGGAATCCCGTCACGAACACAGCGCCAACCAACACAAGCATGACCCCGGTCTGGAATGGCGCCGCCTATAGCGCCAGGCAACTCAGCCTTGACGATCTGACACCTGCATTCGCCATCAACAGCTTCAGCGGAGGCCAGACAGTAGAAATCGGCGCAAGTGTCGTGAATCCCGCATTCACCGCCTCGTACTCCTACATACCGAGTACCGCCGCCATCACGAATACAGACAACATCAGTTCACCCACGAACCTGATCTCACCATTCACCAACGGAACCATCGCCGGCACCTTCTTCAAAACGACACAGACATCGACGACCTTCACGCTAACCGCAACCGGGGCGACAACAAAGACTGCGACGCAAACCATCGCATGGTCGCCGCGCGTGTTCGGTGGGGTGGGCTCGACCGGTGCGACCTCGGCAACGGCATCCGGAACGAACGCAGTTCTTGGCGGGGGCGGAAGTGGAACACTCTCAGGCGCTGGCATATCCAACAGCCAGGTCAATCAGATATTCGGTCCCTACTCGCCGGCCAACCAGAAGATCTACCTGCTCATCATCGGCAACGCTCACTCGAACATCGTCGATAACCTCACGGGTTTTGCGATGCCGTTCAACACGCCCACTGCGGTGACTTTCATCAACCAGAACGGCGCCGGCGTGGCGATGTATCTCTACGAGTCCACAAACCTGCTAAGCGGCACTTTCAGTCCGAAGGTGGCCAACTAAGGAGACCCCTCGCAATGCGTAAGCTGTTTACGTTATGCGCCCTGCTGGGCGCTTTTTGTGCTGCTCACGGCCAGATCAACCTGGCCGGTCACTCGGTGGTCCCGTCGACGACTGACTCGGACCACGGTCTTTCCTCTGTTGTTATCAGTGATGCTGACTGTAATGTCACATCCCCCAGCGGATGCACCGTCCCGAGCGGAACCGGTCCCTATCGCGGCACCTTCATCATCACAAGCTCTGTCGCCTTGACCGCCGATCGTTGCTTGATTCTGCCGCTGTCTCCCGGCCGCGCTGTCTACGTGAAGAACTCAACATCAGGCGGCAAGCAGGTGTGCATCAAGGGAGCCACTGGCGGAGCCGCATATTTCGCCAATGGACAGAGCGGAGTGGCGTTCTCGGATGGAACGAACTATAACGTCATCTCGGCGAACGGGAGTAGCACTGCGGCGCTTGGCCTGGTCATCGCTGACGGCGTGATCTATACAACCATCCACGCTGCCTACACTGCGGCCTGCGGCGCCGTCCCCAATCTGAATGTCTATGTGCCGGCAAACTCGACGGTAACAGACACCATTGGCAGCACACCGAATTACATGATCTCAACCTGCACTGCCCAGGTCACGGATGATCGATCGGGCACCACGTATGGCAGTCGAGGCAACAATCTCTTCCAGGCAACAACACCGCGTAAGGATTACTTCCCGCGCGAAGGGACGCTCAAGTCGCACTGGATCGACTTGCTCAACAACGGCGTTAATCCAGCGACCACCGGCATTCCTTCTGTAGTGCAGTGGCCGGTCGCATGGCACGGCGATTCGGTGAGCGGTTTTGCAACCTTTTACACCCTCATGCAGTCGTCCTTCGGATTGGGTGTCGCGGGTTTTTATAGCAGTGCGGCGCATGTAGGAACCGGTAACAACGAAGGTTTTTATGGGCTTGGACAAGGCTCAATCAATCTCACTTCCCTAACGAGCGGGACCGCTACTCTTTCCCCCAATGGCGCAGCAGACCCAACTACCCCGAACGGTTCTTCCCTCATTTTGGGGTCGTCAAGCACTACCGGAACCATGACGTTCTTTTTGGTGGCATCGCAGCAAGGCACTGAAACGCGCTACCGCAACATGCAGCAGGCTTCAGTCTTCTACCTGTGCGACGGCAGGCCTGCAACTATAAACGTGCAGACCTCTCCGGATGGCATCACCTATTACAACGAGACCATTACTAGCGCACAGCCAAACACATGCCCTTTGACGGGCGGCGTTGTAGCTGTCGGTGTCCAAGGCGTAGGAAGCGGATCCGGCTGCGGAACGCTGACGCTTGGGGCGACTGGAGGAACCGGATTTGTCGGTACAGCATTTCCCAATTCTCTAGGTCAGATCGATCACGTCGTAGTGAACAGCGCCGGTAGCGGCTACAACCCATACACTTCGACCATCACGGTCACATCTGGGTCCTGCTCAGGCTCACTGCCAACATGGGGAAACTTGCTCACCTCGAATATCAGCATCCAGCAGGCCACGATCACGCATGACGGCATCGGCATCGTGAAAGTAACGAACTCCGGAGATTCTGTAAAGATCGTAGGTTTTGGTTTGTACAACCCGAATCAAAGCGGCATGGTTCTCGAGGATATGGGATTTGGAGGCAGCAGCATTGATAGCTTGTTTGCTGCCCCGGACTCTTATACGACTCCCTGGTACAGCGGAATGCCGGTACCCGATACCGTTTACATTCAATTCCTCGACAACAAAATCGTAGGCGGCAATTCTCTCAACGCGTGGTTCCAAAGGGACTATGACCGAACTGCAGCGCAGCACGCGACAAAAGCCGCGATCTTCGGAACCTTATCGGCCTGTAACGCTGCTGGCTACGGATGGGATACCCAGTGCCGCCCTTACAACCCGGATATGGTTTGGGTCTCCGCCTATCAAGGCGGAAACACCACGACGCTGAGCGATGGTAATGGCGGCGGCGACCTACTGGTGATGCAGCAGGTCAACCAGATCAATCGTGCGGGAGGGAATGCTATTTATGTCGATGACACTAACTCTCAACCGAACGGTCAAGACAGCTTCCGCCGCGTGATGTTTGGTCAAGCCGACACAACTCATCAAACGCCCGGTGGTCGCGCCCTACAGAACACGATCACGCAGCAGATTGGCGGGATACCGCAGCAGGACCTCTATGCAAGTAAAGCATTCACCGCTGTTCACGTCGGTCAAGGCTCTCTGACGGCCCCGAGTATTTCCTTTGTTCGAACGGGTGGAGAAGGCTTTATCTACAACAGTGGGTACCGACAGATTATGGCGCTCGGCGGACTTGTCGGCGAAGGATCAATTGCCATTACGCCCGGAACCTATGCAAATCCCACGACCTATATTCCAGTGACCGGCTCAACGTCCGCGACATACATGATTTGTGCAGCGGGGGCTACGAATCTTCAGCCTATTGGGTGCACTCCAGCAGTGTCCATTACCACTGGACCAACAACCCTGAGTTCAACCAACTATGTTCAGGTTTGCTTGGCGCGGCCGATTTTGGGAGCCGCTTATTATGCGCTAATCCGCACTGCGGGTTACAGCGGCCCGATCGTCGTTTACAGCACCGTTTTGTATACAAATGCCAATACCCCGCCTTGCATGAACGACACTGGCCAGACTGGTTCGACCTATACCGCATCTCAATGGAATCCTTCCGGATATTTGCGTATAAACTCGCCGACTGCTCCGGTTGATTTTGGCGGTTGGGCGTCAGTCCGTACGGCAGACAGCTTGTATGACCTCCAATTTGGAGAAGGAAGCAATGCTGGTCAAACAGGTGGTTTCGGCATTGCGATGCGTACGGTAGCAAATGTCAATAACTTCTGCCGCTTCTCTCTTGGCGTTAGTACGAGTTGGGCGGGAGCACTAGGATGCGCTGGAACCTATGCAAACGCTCCTTTCAACTTTCTCAATCCTATTTACATCAATCCAGGAAGTACGACAGCACCCAATATAGACATTGCCACAGCATCAGGATTTATGACTGGCACCGTGCCGATGTTCAGAATAAGAGCAAATAGCAGCGCTGGAGCCTGCCCTTCTGGCGGCTGCGGTCTGTTTGTGAGCTCAGACGGAGCCTTTGCTGGATACCTAGCACTATTCGACTTCAACGGCGCACGGAAGTTCGGCATCAAGCCCTCTGGACTTGAGTTCTTCGGCAACACGCTCTACCCGATCACAGCCGTTCCAGGTACGGGAGTGAACCTGCTGCGCTCCATCGGTGCCCTCAACAACGGAGACCTTGCCGCGTTCGATGCAAACAACAATGCGGTTGATAGCGGTCTGGCAATCTCGAACACCTGCCAGAGCAGCGGTTCTGGCTGCAGCTTCTATCACGATCCGGTGCACTACGGCGCAACCATCACTTCAGGGACAACTTTCAACGCCGGCACGTGCGGAACGGCAGGAGGAGGGAGTGCTCCTTCATGGTGGACCGGCAGCTCGACCGTTACGTTCAACTGGATTACTGATCCAGGTTCCGCTGGTGGGTTAGGTCTCGTCGCCAACGCCATCAACACCGGCAGCGCACCCGGTTGGACGATATGCAACTTTACAGCCTCGAATATCACAACCACAGCAACCATCAACTACAGCGTGACTGGCTTCTACGTTCCAGTTCCATAAGACGACAGGCGCGATAACGAGATGATTTGGCCCCCAAAAAAGGGGGCCTTTTGCTGTCAATCAGAGGACCACATGGAAATAGATCGGGAGGTACTTGGAGACATGATCGAAGCCCGCACCGCCGCTGCAATTCAGAAATACGACCAGACGATCATCATTCCGCGTGAAAACGCGGTGCAGGCCACCAGCCAGGCAACGCTCGAAGAGCTTGCACGGAAGGTTGGCATTCTCTGGGACCATCTGCAAAGCGCGAAGGGCGCGTGGTGGATGATCGGCGCGCTCGGCACGGCTGCGGTCATCCTCGCGAATCACTTTTGGAAATGACAGCGATAGAACTGATTGAGCCCGTCGAGGGCCGCGTCCGCTGGATGTACCTCGACACAGAGGGCCTTGTAACCGCGGGAGTAGGCGAATGCCTGGAAACTGCGGCCGAGGCCTGTGCTTTCTTCGGGCGCGATGTGACAGCCGATTATCACCACGTGGCTGCGATGCCAAAAGGCATGGCTGCCAGCCGATACTGGTATGCCGGTTGCCCGACCCTCACAGACGCCCAGATCGATGCGCGCCGTGATCGTTCGATAGCCAATGCGGAAGGCGATGTCAGGAAGCTGGTGCCGTCATTCCCTACTCTCACCGCGACACGTCAGGCGGTCTTGATCGACATGGCCTTCAACCTGGGACTCAAACGCCTCGCCGGATTCAGGAAGACGCTTGCGCTGCTTGCTGCCGGTGACTTCGCTGCAGCCGCAAATGAAATGCTCGATTCCGCGTGGGCGAGGGAAGTTCCTAAGAGGGCGAAGCGAGACTCCGACCTCATGCGGGCCGGATAACAAAGGAGAACCATGTCACAAATGTGCGGCTCTGGCTACATGGTCTTGGTGCGACTTTTATCGCCGCGCCGCAACCTCACTCGCAATGATCCTGGTGGACAGCGTGGAACAATTTCATCCTGAGAATATTTACTGGATGAGACACGCCCTAGGTTACTTTGGTAAGCGGTTGACGGATTTTTACTATTCTGTTGAATCTCGTCGCTATACTAGCCACACATCATAAATCTTATTTCCGCAGCGGAGCCGTACGTGGATATACCTGCTCAGGTGCTCACCAGGAAGGCGATTGTTCTGGCCTGTGCTTACTGTCTAATCGCATTTGCGACAGTAGTTGCCGTCATACACTTTTCTTTACCAGACAGATTGAAGCTCTACGCCGACATGCGTAGCGAGAAGATAGCATTGATGGAGAGCTCGCAGGCCTGTTCTGCGGCATTCGGTTCAAGTCACATCCATTATGGATTCGACCCACGCGCCTTCGATGCAACGCTCGACAACACAATGGCAACTCACACTATCAATTTAGGTGTGGGAGGGGGCTCGCAGGTCGAACAGCGAGTCCTTGCGATGAAATTCGCCCGAAAACTCGACGCACATAGCGCACAAAATTGTTTTCTGCTGCTGGAACTCGACGCTGGAGTCAATTTCAATTTCAGATTCCTTGTGCATCCACGAACAATCAACGTCTATGACGCGGATGCTGTCCGGTTCGTCAAATCATTGACACCGCTTTCGCTCGGTTTACGGCGAGTCGTAGGCCGAATGGGATATGCTCTGCTGGCCTCTGTCATGTACTACAGCAACACGGGAATGGAGAGCAATCGAATCTTTCCCCCAGACCTGAACGCACAAGCCATTCAGGATGAGAGCCGAAACGATAGGCGTGGCCTGCTTACCCCCATTGAACCATTGAGCAAACTCGATCAGGTGAGACGCGAGCTTACATCAACTGAGCCTCTTCACAAGGAAGTATTTATCCTACCTCAGGGGGTCCCGCAGTTAGCGGACGAGATCGCCTCCCAGGCGCATGTGCCAAATCTGCATATAGCTTATGTTGTTTTTCCCCGTGCCCACGATGTGAGTAGCCAGTCGGAGTTTCCGGACTCTATCCCTACGCGGTGCGGGGTGGTTCCGATATTCAATATGGCACAGCCTGCCAAATATCCCGACATATACGTTGTACAAAATTGGGCTGATGATGCGCATTTGAGTGAGGCTGGTGCATCTATCACTTCTCGTCATCTCGCGGAACAGTTAAACGCCTGGTTTACCGTCCATCCTCAGCCGATGGAGTGTCACTAATGCTATTCGTCGAGCCTCGTTTTTTCCTCTTCTTTGGGATTGTCCTCACAACCTATTGGTCCCTTCGTTCCAACGAGCAGCGCAAATGGCTTCTTCTCTTCGCTAGCTATTTCTTTTATGGGTGCTGGGACTGGCGTTTTGCCATCATGCTCGCCATACTCTCCGCAGCAGACTACTTCTTTGCTTTGCGCCTGACGCAGACCGAGAATCAGAAATTCCGCAAAATTTACGTCGTCGCTAGTGTGGCAATGAACCTCAGCGTGCTGGCTTTTTTCAAGTACTTTCACTTTTTCGTCAGCTCAGCGGTTGCTCTTGCGACCGCGATGAAATTTCATCTCTCAGAACCAACTATAAAAATCATTCTTCCGGTAGGCGTCAGCTTTTTCACTTTTCAGTCCCTTAGCTACACCATTGATGTCTATCGCCGAGAGATCCCCCCAGCTTCGAGCCTTCGCGAATACCTTACGTTCGCAGCGTTCTTCCCCCAGCTCGTTGCCGGTCCGATTGTCCGCCCAAGCTATTTCCTTCCACAGCTGGCGGAGAAACGTCATATCTCTCTTCAAGAAGTGAAACAGATGCTCTATCTCTTTCTTCTTGGCTACATCAAGAAGAGCTGTATTGCCGACAACATCTCCCCTTACGTCGACAAGGTGTTCCTCCATCCAGCGAATTACAGTTCTATTGCCTCGATAACAGCAGTCTGGCTCTACGCAACGCAAATTTTCTGCGATTTCTCAGGCTATTCGGACATGGCTATCGCAGTTGCCGGACTGATGGGATATAAACTCGTTCTAAATTTTGACGCTCCGTATTTGGCAGTATCCATTCAAGACTTCTGGCGGCGTTGGCATATATCCCTTTCGTCTTGGATTCGCGACTACATCTATATCTCTCTCGGAGGAAGCCGAGGCAGGACCCGCTGGTATACCTATCGCAACCTATTGCTGACAATGCTCGCAGGCGGCCTCTGGCATGGTCCTGCGTGGACGTTCGTCGCGTGGGGAGGAATGCACGGTGCAGCGCAGGTAGCCCAGGCGGAGTTCAAACGGGCACTCCCTCCGAAGCCATCTCAGGAACCATGGAGAAAATTGTTCTCCTGGTTTATTACTCTTCAATTCGTGTGCCTGACTTGGATCTTTTTCCGTGCACCAAATTTCGCATCAGGCTGGATCGTATTCCGCCACTACCTATTCTTATCTCCCAGCGGATCGTCTACGCTGCCGATATGGCTTATCTTATTGCCTCCAACACTATTGCTCGGCCAGCTCCTCATGCGACGTATAGATCTCCAACATCATCTATGCGCCGCAACATTGCCGCGGTTCGCTGCAGCATACGGAGCGATATGGGCCATCGCGATCTCGCTCCTGCCTCTTGGCTATCGCCCGTTCATCTACTTTCAATTTTAGAGCTGCTGCAACGCGAGGGTGATCGCACGCACAACATCCATCTTCGCGGGTTTATTTTCGCCGCGTCCTGCGCATCTGGCCCCTTTACTTCTTCGCATTATTTTTCGCGCGCCTGTTGGAACTAATAAATTCGAGCATTGCTCGAATTGTTAGCGAACAGAGTTCGCTGGGAGCGCCGATCAATGCCGCGAAGCTTTCCGCTTTTTTCGCAGTGAACGAAGGCATCTGCTTCTCTACCCAACTCACTCGACACTTCCACCTTCCTCAGTAAATCAAGGAGAACCTATGTCAAAAAACATGCGGCTTTGGCTGCACGGCCTTGGTGCGGCCTTTATCGGCGGTGCTGCCACTTCTCTCGCCACGATCCTGGTGGACTCTGAAAAATTCAATATCGACACGCTCCTGGGACTACAGCATCTTGCAGTTGTCGCCATTGTTGCCGGTATCGTCAGTGCTGCCGGATATCTGAAGCAAAGCCCGCTTCCTGCCGTCGAGGAGAGCCGAACGGCAGGCTCGAAACTTGCAGCACTTCTTGTCGCCTCTCTACTACTGGGATCATTCGGATTGGCCGGCTGCAACGACTTTGAGCGCAAGACATTTCAAACACTGTCCGCCTCCAAAACCCTTATCGACAAGGCCCAGATCGACTATGAGACGGGTACGCTGCCTCACACGCAAGCGTCCTACGACGCGATTAACAAAGCAAAGGATGCGCAAACCGCAGCCGTTCGGGGCTTCCAGTTGTACGAAGCGGCAAAGCTGGCCGTGAATCAGAACAGCGATGTGACGGTGCAGATAGCTGCATTGAATAGCGCACTGTCCAACCTGGGCCGGTCGTAGCGGGAGTCAAACACATCTATCTCGGAGCGAGTCAATGAGCACTGAAACAACAGTTGCAGCCATCATCAGTACGACCGAGGAGATCCAACGCGATACGGTGATCGTGCTTGAGATCATCAGGACTACCTATCCGCAGGTTTCGGATGAAGCGACCGTCGCTGAAAGTATCCTGACGATACTGACGGCACTCGTTACCAAAGCGCTGGCAGCGTATGCTGCCGCCTCGGGTACGCCTATTACACCTGCGAGTATCGAGAGCCTTATGCCAAATCCATCGGCGTTGCAATTACAGATGCTCGGAGCTTTCTGTTGGCGGAACCTCGGATCGTCCAGCGTTCCTTGAGATTGAGAATGGGACTTTCGAGGAAGCGGTAGCTCAGCCAGGCCAGCACTATCGTGGCAAGCAGAGCCAGAAGAGCAGTGAGGCATCGGGTTTCCAGAGACCTTGCGTACAGGTCGTGAGCAGTACTGGCATTCCGGACGGGAATGAGGCGGTCGGCCAGCGCGGCGTAGGCGTTGTGCGGGATGTCATGGAAGACATAGAGGCCATAGGTGATCCGCCCGAGGGCCCGAAGAGCACGGACATTCATGAGTCGGTGGACAACGCACTGAGGCTGGATGGCGACGAGGATCATCGATCCCGCAATAAAATCGATGGCCGTCAGACCCCAGGTGAAATGCCAAGCCGGATATTGATAGTGGTGGCGCCAGATATGGCCATACGGACTGAAGACACCCCAGAGAGCCAGAAGCGCCAGAAGCGCGGGAAAGAGATACCTGGACAGGGTGAGCAGGGCTTGTTTCCAGCGGCTGCGGATAGCGAGGGCAAGGAGCCCGCCGAAAAGAAGGGCGTCGATGCGGAATGGAGTGGCGCGGTAGAGAACCTCGTTGTCGAGCATCCATCCAGGCAGAAAGGCGTGACCAGCAAGCCGCAAAGACAGTGCAACAGGGACGGATAAGGCGCAGATGGAAGCGAGCTTCCTGCGGTCGCAGATCCAGAACACAAGCCATGGCCAGACGAGATAGAACTGCTCTTCGATGCAGAGCGACCAGAAGTGGCCAAGATTGAGTTGCAGGGAGTGATGTCCGATGAAGCCGCGCAACTGGAAGTCTCCCAATGCCTGCACCGGATCGCCGTATTGCGAAGGTCCGAGGAATCGCGCGAAGTTGCCGAGGTAGGCCGGCCACACAATCCAGGTTTTGCTCCAGTTCCAGTGGGCGACCGGTTGAGCTAGCAGGAGAACGAGCATGACCGAGTAGTAAAGGGGAAAGATGCGCAGGGAGCGGCGCACGTAAAAGTTACGAACCCGGTGTGTGTCGTTGCGGCTGTCGTACAGGATTCCCGTGATGAGAAATCCGGAAAGGACGAAGAAAAGATCGACTCCCGACCAGCCCCATGGAATCGACAGATAATGCTGAGCGAACACCATGAGGAAGGCGACGGTCCGGATGCCATCGAGCGCGGGATAGAAGATCCGGTTTTCTGGCAGAGTTATATCGGTGTTGCCGGCGACAACAGGGACGGGGGTCTGCAGAGGGATTGTCGTGGGACTCACCAGCACAGTCTAACGCCTCCGTCGATTTTCCTGCCTGCCTTTATTCATCCCGTCTTCCATGCATAAAAGCGTCTCTGACAGCTTTCGCAGCGATAGGGCCGCAGGAACAGAAAACGCGGAAGCAGGTCAAAGAGGCGCGGGTGCGATTCACGCACCGCGTGGGATGACAAGCATTGGGGACACCGATACGGAAAGAGCGACATGGCAGTTTTTGACTCTCGGCGCCTTGCGGGAAAAGAAAACAGATTTTTGCTTTAGTTTGTGCACTGTAGCAGCTGGCGAGATCACATACCGCGAATTATAACCGTGGTCTCACGGCAATTACTTCCATCTCGCAGTAAATCAAGGAGACAATATGCCTCAGAATGTGCGGCTTTGGCTGCATGGCCTCGGTGCGGCCTTTATCGGCGGCGCTGCCACTTCTCTCGCCACCATCCTGGTGGACTCTGAAAAATTCAATATCGACACGCTCCTGGGACTACAGCATCTTGCAGTTGTCGCCATTGTTGCCGGTATCGTCAGTGCTGCCGGATATCTGAAGCAGAGCCCACTTCCTCCCGTCGAGGAGAGCAGAACGCCAGGCTCGAAACTTGCAGCGCTCCTTGTCGCCTCTCTGCTACTGGGCTCATTCGGATTGACAGGCTGCAACGACTTTGAGCGCAAGACATTTCAAACGCTGTCGGCCTCCAAAGCCCTTATCGATCAAGCCCAGATCGACTATGAGACAGGTACGCTGCCTCACACGCAAGCGTCCTACGACGCGATCTACAAAGCAAAGAACGCGCAAACCGCGGCGGTCCGGGCTTTTCAGGTGTACGAAGCAGCGAAGCTGACCGTGGATCAGAACAGCGATGTGACGGTACAGATAACTGCCTTGAATGGCGCTTTGTCCAACCTGGGGCCGGCGGTAGTAAGCGTCAAGCAGATCTATCTCGGAGGACAGTAAATGAGCAACGATACACCTGTGGCAGCCATCATCAGCACAACCGAGGAGATCCAACGCGACGCCGCGATCGTGCTTGAGATCATCAAGACTACCTATCCGCAGATTTCGGATGAAGCGGCTGTCGCTGAAAGCATCCTGACGATACTGGCGACACTGGTCACCAAGGCGCTGACAGCGTATGCTGCTGCCTCGGGCATACCCATTACGCCGGCGAACATCGCGAACCTTATGCCGAACCCAAAGGCATTGACCCCGCCCAGCAGCTAGGACCTTGAATCTGAGGCATTGCCGTATTTCTACAATCCCAACGTCGATTTAGAAGAGATTGATAGGAGTGCTCGGGGAAATAAAGGCCGGGCCCATGTCCCCGAGAAACATGGGACACGCCGTGCATGGGCAATCTGGAAGATGTCAATACACCCTAACGTTGAGAGCGCATCAAATTTTACTCGGTGCAATCTATGCCGGGATGCGGCCGGCTTCACGATAGAACTCGGCAGCTGCGCCTTCGATCTCACGCAGCAGCCGCCGCGTTCGAACCAGCTCACGTTTGCGATGGCGGCCGATCTCGAACTGTGCAGCGAAGTCCATCTGCTGCATGTTCGTCAGCTCGACAGAGACCATACCGCGCAAGCGCTGAAACTCGGCTGCGACAACCTCGGCAGCGTCAGCCTGAAGCATCAGGGTATGCAGTCGCGATGTTGCCCCATTGATCTTCCGCAGAGCGCTGCCGAGTGCATCGCTGGTGCGTACCGGCCAGAGCTGGTCGAAGACAAACCACATCACCCCGATGCCCAAAGCGATGCCGATGACGCGATCGCGCGCAGGGTTGAGCTGAGTCGGCGGACCGAAGCCCTGCAGCGTTGAGAGGAAAAAAGCAAAGCCGATCTGTACGCCGACATACCCGATACGAGGGCTACGCATCACCCAACCGGAGAGAAAGACTACCGGCGCAAGCACTGCCACGAGTGACGTCACTGAGTCCATATTTGGAAACAACAGTGAGACTGTCGCGATGCCAAGGACCCCCCCGATCACTGCTCCAGCAAAGCGGTAAAGCTGCTTCTGCTTCATTGCACCTGTCGAGTTCAGCCCTGTAAAAAGCACCGTCACGACGCACGTCAGGATTCCCGGCCATGCCACGGCGTTATAGAGGATATAGCAGGTGAGTACAGCGAGTGTGAGCTTGAGCGCATAGATTACCTGCTCGCTCTGCTCGAAGACTCCTGGCTGAAAGAATCGGAAACCGTTCGAGCGATGACGCTCCAAAGCCTGACGGCCTGCAACATCCACCGCAGCCGCTGAGACCTCGCGATATTGCTGCAACTCGCGGAAGATCTCTTCGAAGGGTCCGCGCGGCGCACCTGCGAGCGCTACATGGTCGACACGCTGCCCGGCTGCGGCCAGATCGCACAGTGCCGCCAGCGTGCGGGCGCCGGCTTTCAGTTCATCGCTGGCATCCGCTGTGAACGATGTAAATCCAAAGACCACGCTCTTACGAATCACACGTGTCAGAATACCGATGCGGTACTGTAGACCAACCGGCATCCGCGCTGCCTCTTCCGATCCCTGCAAACGGTCGTACAGTTCGTGCAGGCGGAAATCACCAGCGTGTTCAAGCTGCAACAGGTCCCGATGCGCGCGGCGGAGCGCCGGCGGCCGCGTGTCAGGGTCATCCTGCGCAAGGGCGGCAAAGAATCGGGCTAGCGCGGACAGCCTGCGATGCAGTTCTTGATTGAGCTCTTCGGCGGGGTGACGCGAGGCGAATAGATATTCCACCGCCGTGGCGCATGCCAGCACCAGAGCGAGCGAAGCTACCTGGAACAAGCAGTACGAGACACCGGCACTTGCAGTGTGATGGCCGTCCCAGTAGGCGAGATCGACAAATCCGTAGAAGCCGAAGATCGTCCACAGCATCGGCAGGGTACTTGCCGCCATGCAGAAGGCGGAGACGAAGACACAGAGCGCAACACCGAGGAAGCGGGCCACTTCGTTACCATCGGTCAACTGCACCCACACGATCGATGCAATTGCCGCCAGAGCGCAGCCGGCAAGAATCTGCAACCCGGCCCGCAATGTCAGACCAGGGCGCTCGCGCTGCATCAGCAACAGCAGCGCCGCCGAGAGCGAGAAGCCGGGGAGCTGCAGCGTCATGGCGATCACCACGGCAAGCACGATCCCCAGCGTGTCGCGCAGAGCGCCTGCCGTTCTACCGGGATACGGCGAAAGCTCGTCCTGCAACAACTCCAGCATGGTGCCGCGATGGAAACGCGTCGACATAACTAGCGCACCACGGTGATCGCGGTCGCACCCACGCGGAAGAGGTCGGGATTTGGATCCGTCACGCGGATGCGAACCGGGAAACGTGCCGACAGATGAACCCAGTTCAAGGTACGATCCACGTTAGGAAATCCGTTCGTGACGGCGCCATCTTCCGGAAAGACGCCTCGGCCGACGCTGTCGACAACACCGTCAAAGCGTTGACTGGGATGTTCCATCAGGTACACCTCGACATGATCCCCTGGCCGGATATGTTTCAGTTTTGATTCGCGATAGTTGGCTAACACCCACCAGTTGCCCGTATCGACCAGCGTGAACATTGATGTTCCCGGATGCGCATATGCACCCTCAGAGATGTTCATGTTGACGGCATAGCCATCGAAAGGGGCGCGCACCTGGCACCACTCCAGGTTCAGCTCGGCCTGATGTACTTTGGCAGCACGGCTGGGTCTCTGTGCCTCCAGCGTTTCCAGCGTATCGACGGTATGAACGGCCTCGCCAAGTTTTGCCTGCGAGACCTGCAGACCAGCCTGGGCTGCCTGCTTCGAAGCCATCGCCATGGATTCCTGCGCCTGTGCCTGCAAAAGCTGCGACGAGGCCTGATGCACCGACTCCTTCGCCACTCGCAGAGCTGTCTCCGCCTGGTCTACCTGCTGGGTAGTGACATAGTGCTTGGCGAGGAGCGGGGCGATGCGGTCGTAGTCGTTCTGCGCGAACTTCATTTGTGCATCGGCAGCAGCCTGCGCCGCCCGGGCGCGTTCCACAGAGGCTGTTGCCGCCTGATAACTTGCCTGGGCTGCGCTGATACCGCTCTGCGAATTCAGGATACCGGCACGTGCGGCAACAACCCCGCTCTGCTCAGTAGCAATGCGGCGGCGTTCGTCGTTGATCTGACCTTCCAGCATCGCCTGGTCGGCGCGCGCCTGCTCCAGGGCATATTCATACGGGCGAGGATCGATCTCGAAGAGCAGGTCGCCCTTATGGACGACCTGATTATCCTTCACCAGCAGTTTGGTCAGGCGGCCTTCGACTTCAGGAGCAAAGGCGATGGCGTTCGCCCGTACCGTAGCATCGTCGGTGCGGGGATGGCGGTCAACCTGCATCACAGCGATCGCAAGCGCAATCACAGCTATTGCCACGATGCCAATGCCGATCCGGCGGCCGAGAGTTTGTCTGTCGTTGAGATTCATAATGCAAGTCCTTGTTTAGGCAAAGAAGCAAAGCCACAGCAGGCAGGTAAGCAACACCACCAATGCGGGATGAATGATGGCTGGGTGTCCGACCGAGTGCAGAAGACCCTGACGCCGCAACAGCAGATGCGCCAGCGCCGTAAGCGCAACACCGAGCGCGAGCGAGATCATCCAGCCGGGAAAGTACGACCCGACAATCTCAACGTTGGGATTACGTGCGCAGCCGGCTGTCAGCACGAGAGTCAGGAGCATAAGTACGGACCTGAAGAACGCGTTCACGGTTTCCATCCTGTTGTAGAAGCATTACCCGAAGGCAGATTGCCGATTGCATAGCTAAGCGCCGCAGCGCTTTGCTGCACGCGGGCGCGGGCGCGCACATCCTCAAGCCGCGCCTGAGCCAGTTGCCGCTCTGCCTGCACGACATCGACGAGCGACCGCACGCCATATCGGAAGGCATCAAGCGATGACTCGTAGGAGACCGTAGAAGACGTAAGAAAGCTCTGTGACGAGCGCTCCTGCTCGATAGCGGTCCTGTAGTCCACATACGACTCCCATACCTGGCGAGTGACCGCGTCCTGGGTTGCACGTTGTTCTTCGGCAGCGGCCTTCTGTTCAGCCAGTGCAGCGGTTACCTCATGTCGACGCGCCCCGTTGAAGACCTCCCAGCGAAGCTGGACCGCAGCCGACCAGGTGGATACACTCGCTGGACCAAGCTGTCCGTAGTCCGCTGTCGGCCACATGTTGGTCTGTCCGCCGGTTGCAACCAGGCCTACCCCCGGCAGATATTTCGCGCGAGCCGATTTGACGGCATCGTTGGACCGCTTGAGATCCTGCATACGCGCCAGCAGGTCGGGCCGATTCTTCCAGGCCTTATCGATCAACTCTTCCACGGGCGTATCGAAGGCCTCCGGAGATGCGGAGCCGACCGCCACGATCCCGATCGTGGCGGTCGGCTCAACACCAATGGCTTCGGTCAACGCCAGCTTTGCCTTCTGCACTTCACCTTCGGCGGTGGCGAGATCATACTGTGCACCGGCAGCTCCAGCCTGGGCGTTCTGTACATCCGGCAGTGTTGCACGCCCGTTGTCGAACTGCGACTGTGCATTCGCAAGCAATGTCTGCGCTGTCTGCAGAATCTGCCTGGCCGCGACAAGCTGGCCCGCTGCCTGCTGCACACGATAGAACTGCGTCGCAGTACGATACGCGACAGTCTGCTGAGCGCGGCCGAAGCGGAGGGCTGAAGCAACTTCAAACGCCTTGCTCCCTTCCAGGCGCGGTCCGCGCGCAAAATCCAGAAGCTGGTACTGCAGCTCCATTTGCGCGACGGCGGTAGGCACCTCGACAGTTACATATCCGCGCGGCGCCAGCGGTTTAGGAAAAGGATTGATCGCACGTAGATCGCTTCCCTGTGCGACAAAGGTCAGCAGCGGCAGATACTCTGCGCGCTGCACTCCTGCCGCTTCCATGGCTCGCTTTGCCTGCGCCCATGCGATTCGTGATTCAGGACTGGCACTCTCAGCAATATCAATCAGCTCCGCGAGGCCGTAGCTGTGGGAGTCATCGAGCTTTGGAATCGAATGAAAGCTCGAGGCCACACCGATACAGTGCCCGGCCTGCCGGGCGGTAATGACCTGTTCGCAACCTGATGTTGCTGCCTGCTGCGCGGGAAGAAGCTGCGGGCCGCTTAAGAAAAGTGCGGCCGCGGCCATGCCTGCGCGAAAAATATTGCCTGGCGTGTTCTTTTCGAATTTGTTTACGCCGTACACAATAAGAAGTATACACCGTAAACAATGAAATGCTAAGATATTTTCATGTCACCCCGGAAACCGACAGAAAACGAGTCGCCCGGCCTTCGCCAGCGCATCATCGATGCCGCCAGCCAGATCTTTGTCGAGGAGGGGTACGAGCACCTTTCGATGCGGCGGGTCGCCCAGATCGTTGGGTGTTCGCAGATGGCTGCTTATCGACACTTCGCGAATAAAGAAGCGCTGACCCAGCATTTGTGCGCCCAACTCTATACCGACTTCAGCAGCCGGATGTTCCGTCAGATGGAAGCCGCGGATGAGCCCTGGGAGCAGATTCGCATCTTCATTTCCGCGCTAGTAAACTTTGCCGTCTCGTATCCGGATCACTATTCTTTGGTCTTCCTGGTCCGGCATGCGGATGAGAGTGTGATCGCGGAACGCGAACGTCTGGGCGAAGAGTTCCTGCAGACGATTCACGAGCTCATCCGCAGAGTGCTTCCGCAGGATACGCCGGTCGCTACCTCGAACATGCGTCTGCGGCAGGTGCTCACCTGCCTGCATGGCACGGCGGCGCTGCTGATCGCGCATCCTCGCGCTTATGGGCTTACGAAGGTGAAGGCCATTAAAGACGCTGAGGATACGATCATGCGGTTGTTGCGGGATTGAGCTGTGCACTTGATGAAGAAGTACCTGGAAAGAGCATGGAGCGGTTCGCGGCTTTGCTCAACCGGCCGTTGCGCAGCGCGCAACCATTTCGCACCGAAGGTGCGAATGCCTTGCTTAAGGGGACGGCTTCAGCCGTGCCGTACAGGCTTGAGCAGAAGGCGGCTTCAGCCGCTGAGGGCAGCGCGTTAGCAGAGAAGCGGATTTCTCCGCTATCGCTACGAAATGACAAAAGAAAAAGATGCGGTGGGGGATGTAGTGCCTCGACACCGTGATTTGACCTCAGCGCTAAAGCCGCCGTCTTTTCGCCGCGCTGTATCGGCACGGCTGAAAAAGCAGGTCCTTCGCTTACGCTCAGGATGACAAAGTTATAGGCGCTCGTCTTAGATGCGCCCAGCATTGCGGAGAGCGCCGATCTCGTCGTCGGTAAAGACACGCGACCGGGTGAGGAACTGCAAGCCTCCGGGGCCTTCCAGGGAGAAGGCTGCGCCGAAGCCTGGAACCACATCAATGATGATCTGCGTGTGCTTCCAGTACTCAAACTGCTGAGGTGAGATGTAGAACGGAAACCCACCGATCTCTCCTACCTTTACGTCGCGGCTGCCGATGCGGAACTCTCCCTCAGGGAAACACATCGGCGCGCTGCCCTCACAGCAGCCGCCCGACTGATAGAACATCAACGGCCCGTGCGCGGCCTTGAGCTCATCGATCAAGCTCAAGGCCGCCGGGGTAGCCGTTACCTGTTGTGGCAGATCAGACATTAGAACAACCCGAGTTTCTTCGTGCTGTAACTCACGAGCTGGTTCTTTGTCTGCTGGTAGTGCTCCAGCATCATAAGGTGATTTTCGCGCCCGATACCGCTCTGTTTGTATCCGCCGAAGGCAGCGTGCGCCGGATAGAGGTGGTAGCAGTTGGTCCACACGCGTCCTGCTTCAATCTCACGGCCGAAGCGATAGGCGCGATTCAGATCACGCGTCCACACGCCTGCGCCCAGACCGTAGAGCGTGTCGTTGGCGATCTCCAGGGCTTCATCATCGTTCTTGAAGGTGGTCACCGAGAGCACCGGACCGAAGATCTCCTCCTGGAAGATGCGCATCTTATTGTTGCCCTTGAAGATGGTTGGTTGGATATAGAAACCGCCGGCGAGTTCGCCATCAAGCTTTGCGGCATCGCCGCCGATCAGGATCTCCGCGCCTTCCTTCTTGCCGAGATCGAGATAGGACATGATCTTCTCGAACTGTTGTTTTGACGCCTGCGCGCCGAGCATCGTGTCGGCATCCAGCGGATTCGCCTGCTTGATGGCTTTCACGCGCGCCAAAGCACGCTCCATAAAGCGGTCGTAGATGGACTCATGAATCAGAGCGCGCGATGGGCAGGTGCAGACCTCTCCCTGATTGAAGGCGAAGAGCGCAAGACCTTCGAGCGCCTTGTCGACAAAGTCATCGTCTTCGCTCATGACATCGCTGAAGAAGATGTTCGGGGATTTGCCGCCAAGTTCCAGGGTCAGGGGAATGATGTTCTCTGACGCATATTGCATGATCATGCGTCCGGTCACGGTGGAACCGGTAAAGGCCACCTTATTGATGCGGGGATTAGAGGCGAGTTCTTTGCCGACCTCGCGGCCGAAGCCATTGACGACATTCAGCACACCGGCAGGCAGAAGATCGCCAACCAGTTCCAACAACATCAGGATCGATACCGGGGTTTGCTCAGCAGGTTTCAGGACAATGCAGTTACCGGCAGCGAGCGCCGGCGCAATCTTCCATGCAGCCATCAGCAGCGGGAAGTTCCAGGGAATGATCTGACCGACGACGCCGAGAGGCTCGTGGTAGTGGTACGCGATCGTGTCGTGATCGATCTCGGAGATGCCGCCCTGCTGCGCGCGAATGGCGCCGGCGAAATAGCGGAAGTGGTCGGCGCTGAGCGGAACATCGGCAGCCGTAGTCTCGCGAATGGGTTTGCCGTTGTCCCAGGTCTCGGCGGCGGCCAGCAGATCGACATTCTCTTCAACCCGCTGAGCGATCCTAATAAGGATGTTGGAGCGTTCGGTGGTGGAGGTGCGGCCCCACGCCTTCTTTGCCTTGTGGGCGGCGTCCAATGCTTTTTCCACATCGGCAGCGCCAGACCGCGGAACCTCGCACAACACCTTGCCGGTTACCGGGGTGATGTTTTCAAAGTATTGTCCGGAGACGGGTTCTACCCATTCCCCGCCGATATAGTTGCCATAGCGTTTGCGAAACGGAACGGGGTGTCCGTAGTGCATTGGATCGAGCTGAACGGCTGGTGAAGTAGCCACAGTATTTTCCTTCCTTTCCTGCTTCCGGGTGAAGGCGGAAGCGGTCCTTTTTCACGGGAAATACTGCTCCCCGGCAGGCATGGTTGCCAAGTGGTCTAGGCAACTCTTCTCGATTAAAGAAAGAAGGGGCGAGCCATCCGGCTCGCCCTTCGGTTGATAGAGGCTTCGAACGAAGCCTCCGGTTCTGTTTACCAGGTCACCTTCACCGCCAACTGAATGCTGCGGTTATCCAGCGAGGTCGACGTCACCTTACCGACAGCGGTCGGAGCAGTGATGTTTGCGGCCGGATTGGAGAAGATTGCCCGGTTCAGGATGTTGTAGGCTTCAGCACGGAACTGCGCACGGAACCGCTCGTGAATCACGAAGTTCTTGATTCCCGAAAGATCGACGTTGGCAGTGCCTGGTCCACGGAGTGCATTACGTGTCACCCAGCCCTGAATTCCAGGGTTGGCAGTGCTGGCAGTGCTCGCTACACCGTCGTAGCGAGTGGTGAACGCGGAAGGATCAAACCAGTTGAAGGGCGAGGGGCTCGAACGATATGCATCCGAAACCTTCTTACCCGCAGCCAGGAAGACGCGGCATCCGTTATAGGCGGCGAAGTTGCAACCAGAACGGGAGACGTTGAAAGCATAGCCTCCACGAAGCTGGACGGCAGGCTGTAACGACCAGCCACCAGCAATGGCATTGGCCACGCCACTCTGAGCCCACTTCTTACCCTTACCGAACGGAAGCTCGTAACCACCCGAGATAACGGCCTTGTTGCGGTTATCGAAGTTGGAGTACGAACGGTCGAAACCCATATCGGTAGCGAACGACGAATCGTTTGCAGCCGCTTCGCCAGAGAAGTTGTCGAGGTTCTTCGAAAACTGGTAGCTACCAAGGTAGAAGAGGCCGTTTCTTGCACGCTTCTCGATCTTGATCGAGCCGCCGTGGAAATTGGCATCACCCCGGGTGCTGCTGGTCAGGATGCCCTGGCCGAACGCCGGGTACGGACGAAGCGAGTTCACGCACTGACCCGTAAGTGCCCACGAAGGCGCTACGAACGGATACTGAACACACATGTTCTGGTCATAACGCTTCCAGGACTTGTGTGTCTGGCTGCCGGTGTAAGCCAACTCCATGACCAACCCCTTGCCCAGATCCTGCTGCAGGCTCAGGTTGTACTCTTCCGTGTAAGGACGGCTGTTCTTCGGAAGGATGGAGAACGGCGAAGGCACTTGGGTTACGCCCACCGCTGCAACCGGATCAGGCCAGAGCTGTGCCACCGGATAAGCACTGAATGCCTGCTGGTAGTACAGAGGTGCGGCATAGCGAGTGAACTGAAGCTCGTTCGTATTCAGATTGTCGAGATAGATACCGTAACCGGCACGAAGGACCGTTCCAGAACGAGCCTCCCACGCCAGGCCAACACGCGGCATAAAGCCCTTATAGTTCGGCTCGATGATGCCAGGACGGAAAGTCTTGTTGACTTCGTACGATCCGGACGCCAGGTAGAACGCCGGGATGCCAGACGGAACCTTGCTGAACGTAACCTTCTGGGTAGACGGATCGAGCGTGCCTTCCAGACCGTTCTGCTCAACAAACGGGCTGTTGTACTCCCAGCGGAAGCCGAGCGTGAAGGTCAGGCCATGACCGAACTGCCAGGTGTCGTTGAAGAACGCGCCATACGTGTTGTCACGATAGTGGCCCATCGTCGTTCCGGCATTGCCGTTGCAGCTCGATGTGCAGAAACCACGAGCGTAGTTCTGGAACTTGTTATAGAGGACCGGATTACCGGTAGCAGGGTCCGTATAGGTGCTGTAGTCAACTCCGTTGTAGATGCAGTTGGTCTTCGTGCAGTTATCGAAGGTAGCTGCACCGCGCGAATTGTTATCGGCAATCTGCCACAGGCGACGGTTCTGATACTGGAAACCGGTCTTGAAGGTGTGCTTGCCATGCACGATCGAGAGCGAATCACCAATGCTGATGATATTTTCGTGACCACCCTGGTCACCTGAACCATCACCAACGTTGCCGTACCCGTTGATGGTGAAGCCTGCGCGGCCATTCTGACGAGTGCTGTTCAAGGCCGTAACATTCTTCAGACCCGAAACTGCAGCCCAGTTCTTGCTGCTGTCCTGCAGGACACCCAGGGTGATGTTGTAAAACTCATTCCAGCCCACACGGA
The DNA here is from genome assembly GCF_008000815.1 of Terriglobus albidus. Lineage (NCBI taxonomy): Bacteria > Pseudomonadati > Acidobacteriota > Terriglobia > Terriglobales > Acidobacteriaceae > Terriglobus > Terriglobus albidus. Next base: position 6,021,907 of record NZ_CP042806.1, read on the forward strand.
CTTCGTTCACAATGTTCGACGAAATCAGGTAGGTGTTACCAAGCACAGCATTACGGCCAAGCAGCGGATTGGAAGTAAAGCTACCGCTCGCTGCGGGCGTCTGCTGCGATGAGTCGAAGTTGACATAGCGTCCGAAGAGAGAATTCTTCGTGGAAACCACCCAGTCACCACGAATGGTGTACTGGTTGTAGCTCTCAGTAAACGAACGGGTGAGAGCATAGTTATTGGTGCCGTATCCGCTGACATAGCTATCGCTTGTCAGGACAGGGTAGGTAGCCGCCAATACACTGGATGCCTGATTCGATCCCAAAGCAGCTGGATTCCAATTGGCAGGCATGTTGATGCCAACACAGTTGTTGCTATTGGTCGAGTTCTGAACGCAGGGCGTTGCTGGTTTGACTGCGGTGTTGCCGGCAACACTGGGGTCGGCATTCGCGGCATTACCAGCCAATTCTGCCTGCGTTGGGAATAGAGCGAAAGTCGGGTTATCGCGCGTCAGCTTCAAACCTTCAAAGCCGCCGAACAGAAACAATTTATCTTTGATGACCGGAAAACCAACTGTGCCGCCATACTGGTGACGCGTGAAGTTCGGCTTCACCGGATTGGCTGCAACGGTCGTGAAGTAGTTACGAGCATCAAAAATCGCATTACGAGCGAACTCATAGCCCGAGCCGTGAATCGTGTTCGTACCTGACTTCGTGACCATGGAGACGACAGCCTGTCCCTGGCCATACTCGGTAGAGAAGGTCGAACGCAGCAGGTTGAACTCCTGGATTGTGTCGGCGTTCGGCTGAAGCGACATGTTGTTGAAACGCACCGATCGAACATAGGTGCCATCCAGTACGTAGTTCGTCGACGAAGCGCGTCCACCGTCCACTGAGATGTACAGCTGGCGGCTGGTGGTCTGCGTACCCGTTTGGGCCGGCGTACCAGTCTGGCCGCTCTGCGGCGGCGAAACACCCGGAGCCAGAGTAGCGAGCTGAAGTACGTTACGTCCGTTCAGCGGTAGGTCGGTGATCTGCTTCTGGTCGATAACCTGGCCAACCGTGGCTTCCTGCGTCTGCAACTGCGGAGGCAGCGTGCTGACTTCGACCGTGTCCGTCACTTCACCGACGCTCAGCGTGACTGAACCATTTGCCGTCTTGCCGATTTCGATGTCGAGCGAGGGAATCTGGGCGGCTTTAAAGCCCTGCTTCTCGACGCGAATCTTGTAGTTGGAGGGCGGAACGTTGGGGATGGACCAGTCGCCTTCGTTGTTGCTGGTCGCGATACGCTCGGCGCCGGTACCGTTGTTGACCAGGTGGATCGTTGCGCCCGGAACGGCGGCGCCGGTCGCATCGGTCACCTTACCGGCGGCGTCGGAGCTTGAGCTGGCCTGGCCGAAAGCTGCCGGCGAAGCAATGTTGAGAACGAAGAGAGGAGCTGCGGCGAGCATTACACCGAGCAGCGATCGCCTGGCGGCGCTGGTAATACCCCTGGAAGATAAGAACGGCCTCCGCAAGACAGCGTTTGTTCCGCTGCCAGCAGAAGCTGTTGGCTTGCTGTATCTGATCATGGTTAGCCTCCAAAATCATTTCTTACTTCGGGTCAGAAGACCCTGGTAGTGCAGAATTGAGACGCCTCAAAATTAGCGCCTGCTTCCTTTGTTTACGTCGCCCCGAATCGAGAATTCTTCTTTCGGCTTTGCTTGCAAAGCCGATTCCTTCGCTGCAGAAAAATTGCGGTTCGTTTTGACTGCGGGCTTATATCACAACCAAAAAATCGTTGTGAAGCGTTTTTCTTTTTACTTTTTCTGGTGTTTTCGGCGCTGCCTGCCGCTCACCACGAGAGCGGACTTCGCCTGGAACACCCACGAAGCCGGTTCACTTGATATCGCTGCATGGCACCCCCATCTTCCGTAATGCGGCAATTCTGCCGCGTAAAACCATTCCAGCGGAGCAAACCATTCATTGAGACGAATCAATTCACGACCGCTTGCCTCCTCTTTTTGAAGGCGAACGGCATCCTACGCATGCCACAAATCGGGTGTCAATACCGCATTTACAACGAGTGTGAAAAAGGAGGTGCGACGAACGTTGTCGGCGCACCTTGGGGTTTACCATACAGTTTCCTCAGGAGCCCTCCAGGACATGCGACAAGCGGCTGTTCTGGAGCTCCCGGGAAACGCTCTGCGAGCCAACATCGGCTCTGAAATACGGGTAACGTAGCCTGCATCTGCCTGCTCGCTGGAAGGTTCTCAACAGCCGATACCCGGAAACCGGACGGCATCCTACGCGCGAAAAAACGCACGTGTCAATCGGCATTTCCCGAGAGGATGAAACATGCCTTCGTTCCAGGCGACGATTCTAGCGAAGTTCGAATCGTGTGGGAGCTAAGGGGCGCCAGCCCGCCTTGATGGATGGGGTGTTTCAGCGGGGTTAGCCCGCAGATAAAGCGCTGAAGGCGCGCTCTATATAGAGCGCGCCTTCAGCGCTTATAGTGCCTGTCCGAAAGCCCTTGGCTCCCCGGTTCAGGCCCTTCCGGATACCCAATAGCGAGGAACATGCTCTAAACCGCGAAAATGGGGGCAATGAGTGTCCACTGCTTCGGAATTTGTCGACGCTCCGCTAGACGATTGCGCGCACAACCACGCAGTCGCTGCCTGCCTTGAGCACGGCCTGCTTCGTGGCGGCGGGTATCACGACAGCCGAGGCCGGTGTCAGCTCAAGCGTATCGCCCCCTTCAGAGGTCAGCGTAGCTTCTCCTGACAGCAGTACCAGGCACTGCGGCTTCCCGGGCGCCGCTACATCCAGCATTGCTCCGGCAGCAAGTTCAACGCGGTCGACGCTGAAATAGCGCTCTTCGACCAATCGTGTGAAGCCGTTTTTTTGAACCGGAGCGCGCTTCCCCGCCGCCGTCGCGGCCTTCATCACCGCCAGTCCCTCTTCGAGATGAAGCTCGCGTGGACGGCCGTAGTCATACAGGCGATAGGTAATGTCAGAGGTCTGCTGGACTTCCAGCAAGGTGACTCCCGGCCCGATGGCATGGACAGTGTTGGCATCCACATACACCAGGTCACCGACACTCACCGGCTCAAAGTGCAGCAGGTCTTCGAGCCTCTCCTGCTTGATGGCCTCGCGCACTTGCTCGACAGCAACCTTCGGATCCTTGAAGCCCAGAGCGACAGTGGCTCCCGGCTCGGCATCGAGGACGTACCAGCACTCGGTCTTTCCCTGGCTGTTCCTCTTCGCGGCCTGTTCGTCGTTCGGATGCACCTGCACGCTGAGCTTGTCATCGGGAAACAGCAGCTTCAGCAGCAGCGGGAACTCGCCAAGAGCTTTGCTCTCTCCCAGAAGCTCTTCCGGGTATGCAGCACTGAGCTCGCGCAGAGTCTGGCCCGCAAACGGACCACCCTCCACGGTGCACTGTTCCCCGGTCAGCCACGACTCGCCGATCTTTTCTACGGGGCGATCGGTGTACCACGGCGCGAGGTTGGTACGACCCCAGATGCGGGCCACGAGTGACGGCTTCAAGCGGAATGGATTCAGGGAAGGCATAGGATTCACGTGAACTGGTTATAGTTTAGCCAATGCGTTACACACAGAAGAAGACCTCTCTCCTCTGTCTGCTTGCCTTGGCGCTTGGGTGCACCGCCGGTGTGGCACAAGCTGAAGACCGCTGGATCGGTACCTGGGCCGCCTCACCCGTCTCCGTGAAGAATGAAACCGCGCTGGGCTCCGCTCCGATGACGATTCGCCAGACGGTTCACATCAGCCAGGGCGGCGAGACGTTGCGTCTCTCGTTGACCAACGAGTTCGGCACGGAGCCGTTGACTATCTCCGCGGCATCGGTGGGCTTCTTCGCAAGCGACGATACTATCGTCGACGGCACAGCGCATCCGGTCACCTTTTCCGGCTCGCCCAATGTCACCATCGCACCGGGCCAGTTCGTCACCAGTGACGACATCAAGATCATGCTGCCCATCTTCTCGGATCTCTCCATCAGCCTGGAGGTGCCGGCGCAGACGATTACGACCTTGACCGAGCATCCGCTGGCGAACCAGAGCGCGTATCTGGTTCCAGGCAACCAGGGCACGGTCGTCGATCTTCCTGAGCCAGAGGAGATCCGTAATTGGATCTTCCTCAAGAACCTCCTGGTGCCCACGACCAGTAAGCGGTCCGCCGCGATTGTCACCTTCGGCGACTCCATCACCGACGGCGCGCGCATGTCGATCAACAGCAATCATCGCTGGCCCGATCTTCTGGCCGCGCGGTTGACGACAAACAAGAAGACCAAATATCTCAGCATCCTCAATGAGGGCATTAGCGGCAATCGCATTTTGCACGACGCCGCAGGTCCCAAAGCTCTCGACCGCTTCGATCGCGATGTTCTCTGCGCTCCGGGAGTGAAGTACCTCGTGATCCTGGAGAGCATCAACGATATTGGCCGTACTTACTTCGCGCGCCCCGGCACCCAGCCCGGCGAAGAGGCCGTTACGGCACAGCAGATCATCGATGGTTTGAAGACGCTGGTCGATCGCGCCCATGCTAAACAGATCAAGGTTTACGGAGCTACCCTGACGCCATACGAGGGTGCAGCGTATTTCAACGCCGAAGGCGAGAAGGATCGCCAGACGGTCAACGAATGGATTCGCACCAGCAAGGTCTTCGATGGTGTCATCGACTTCGACAAGATGGTCCGCGATTCGGCAATGCCTTCGAAGTTTGCGAAGAAGGCTGACAGCGGAGATCATCTGCATCCCGGCGATGTGGGTTATCAGATGATGGCCGATGGCATCGATCTGCGGCTATTTCGGTAGCGCGTTGCACTTTGGATCTTTGGAGCGAAGCGGCTCGTTTGCATACGGCGGGTTGCGCGTCATTCAACCGTTTCGCACCGAAGGTGCGAATGTCTTGCTTAAGGGCATGGCTTTAGCCATGCCGTATAGAAGAGCCCGAGGTGCGGCTTTAGCCGCTGGGGGCATAGCTTGTGTACCTCAGCGGCTAAAGCCGCATCTCTTCTGCGCCGATGCGGCACGGCTGCAGCCGTGCCCTTAAGCAAACCTATTCTGTGAAATCAATATCTACTACGCCCCGGGTGGCAACAGCGCCTCAAAGATCCGATCGACAGCCTTCGTCAGGATTTCTTCCGTAAGGAATGACTCGTCGAGGCTCGACTCGACGATGAGCGCTGAGACCATCGGCTGAATCATCATGACGGCGGCCGCTCTACTGATCGCATCTTTCTTTCGCCCGGCGGATCCCAGGATTGATGTCAGTTGCTGTTCACGGCTGCCAGGATGCAGATTTGCCAGCCGCTGCTGCAGTCTTTCCTTTGCTTCCGGATGACGCAGTGAGAAGAGCTTGAACTCCAGCATGAGTTGGCCCCAGATTCTGTCTTTCAACAGGCCGAGATAGAACTGTCGCAGTGTTTCGCGGTTCTGTTCAACGCCGGTGGAGTGGGCGAGCCGCTCTTCCATCTGGGTGCGATAGCGCAGCGCATGGTGTTCCCACAGAGCAAGAAAGATATCCTCCTTGCTCTTGAAGTGTGCGTAGATCGCGCCCTTGGTGCGTCCCGCCAGGGCTGCTATCTCGGAAAGGTCGGCGGCTTCATAACCGTCGCGGGCAAAGATGGTCTCGGCAGAGCGTAACAACAGCTCGCGTGTCTCTTTTGTCCTTAGTTCGTGTTTATTCGGTTTAACTGCCGTCATCGTCATCTATGCTAGCCGTTCTTCGCCGCCGGGGTGGCCTCCCTGAAGAGGCGGCGTTTGTCTTTGTGTTTAGCGCTGTGCCGCCGATAGCTGGGTTTGTGAGTTAGCTTTCCCGGATTGGCTGAATACGATCTGGCTCTTTTCGAACTTCGCTCGCTCTAAGACATAGCGTTTGGCGACGTTTTTCGCCACGCTGTCGGCAATATTCTTGCTCTCGGACTCGCCGCGCACAGTCGCCTTTACATCGTCATTCACGTTCCACACGCCTGCCTGATCGCTCATCGTGACATGAAAGTTCATCTGCGTTGTGCCGGTGAAGAATCCTGCCGGCCCCATCATCGCCCGCTTGACCTGGCTTCCCGGCCGGAAGCCGGCAATTGCGATGCGCACTGTTGACTGTGGGCAACCGTGCTGTGCTCCGGGTTCTCCTTCGCGGTAGACCTGGCTTACGCCCTGAACGCGCCGCATACGATCCACCAGGTGTTCATACACAAGAGCACGATAGGACGCCGGCACCTCCACCTGCTCCCAAACAGGAGCAGCAATCAGGACGCTGCCCGGCTTGACGGTGGCGCCTTCGCACACATTGGCAACCGGAGCGGTGATGTCCACCGGCTCCGCTGCTGAGGCTGCGTCATCCGTGCGCGGAGCGAAGGTGGCCATTGCCAACGTAGCATCGGCCGGCGGCACAACAAATACCGCCGCATGATATCCGCCGCGCGGATCGCGGAACTCCACCGTTAGCGAGCTTTCTTTGTGATGCATGAATCCGGCGGCTGCCAGCCCGCCGCCATTGGGAATTGCCATCCGCAGCAAGCGCCCCTTCATGCCCCACATCTCCACGCGTTCTGAGCCGTCGCTGATGGCAATGACTGAAGCGCGCGGAATGCGATAGACGGCCTTGCCGGTGAAGGTGATGTTCTGGCTGTCCAGGGTAAGCGTTCCCTTCTGCTTCGGCTTCACCTCGGGAAGGCCGTACGCGTGCTGTGCGTGTGAGATCGTCCATGAGTCCTCGGACGATGGCTTACGGGACGACGTAACAGGCCGTTGCGGCTGAATGGCAGCAGACGCGAAGGCCTGATGCGGAAGAAAAAGAATTGCCTGTATAAGGACAAGCAAAGAAGCTCCGGAGCGCCAGAACATAAGGGGAAATACCTCTCTAAATAAAATACCTACTAGTAGGTATTTCTTAATACGCGCCGAATGTCAATCCGTAATCGCCCATTCCGAAAACTTTTACGAAAACGCTAGGGCATTTTTCCTGTAGGTGTGGAGCCGGGCTTCCGCATCGATGGGCGTTTTCCGCAAAGAAACGCCGCTGCACATTGCTCACGAGATACCCAGCCAACAGGAAAAATGCGAAAAAGGGGCGCTTCCCTTCCGGGAGCGCCCCTTTTCCTGCAGGTCTTTCTAAAGAATCCGTTTAGAGCGCATTTTCCCTGTTGCTTGGTATCCCGAAAGGGGCGTGCAGCGGCGTTTTCATTGCGGAAAACGCCCATAAATGCCGAAGCCCTACAAGACACCTACAGGGAAAATGCTCTAGACCAGTTCAAGACCGGCGAAGAAGTAGCCGATCTCAAAAGCGGCCGTCTCTTCTGCGTCCGATCCGTGGATCGCGTTCTCTTCGATGGAACCGGCGAACTTCTTGCGGATGGTGCCCTCTTCGGCATTTGCCGGGTTGGTGGCGCCCATCAGCTTGCGCAGGTCGGCAATCGCGTTGTCCTTTTCCAGCACCATCGGGATGATGGAGCCCGAGCTCATGAAGTCCGTCAGGGAGCCGAAGAACGGGCGCTCCTTATGGACGTAGTAGAAGCCCTCTGCCTGTGTCTTCGAGATGGAGATCTTCTTGATGGAAACAATCTTGAATCCGGCCTTCTCGATTTCGGCCAGGATGGCGCCTGCGTACCCCTTACGGACGGCGTCGGGCTTGATGATGCTGAACGTGCGCTGTGACATGAACTGCTCGGGCTCCCTCGCAAATGTGCGATTTTTCTTGGAAATAGTCCTAATCAAGTGTAAAACAAGGTCCGAAAACGCGGCGCCCTGCACCTGCGTCTCACTACTATGAGGCCATGGATGGTGAGCATCTGGTATATCGGTTGCGCAGTCTGGCTGGGGAACGCCTGGCTGGCGATCTACAGCGGCTCGCGGCTGCACGCCCTGGTCAGCCTTCTGCTTTCAGCCACCTTCTTCGCGGCAGGCACCTACTACCGCAAGCGCAGCTCCTGAGCGACCCTAAGCATTTTTCCTGTCGCTGGGTATGTTCCCGGGATGCCGTTTCTTTTGTTTGTCATCTCGTAGAGATCTGCTTTTCTCTGATTTTTCTCCAAAAAGCTAAACGGAGAGAGCCAGGTCTCGGCGGCTTTACACGCCTACACAAGTGCGTGCGGCATCGCACCCATCAGCTAAGATGATCGAAGCCCAAAGAGACCCTATTTTCCAAGGAGTGTTCATGGACGTCCGCGAGCATCTGAAGCAAGGCATTCACCGTTTTCAGACAGAGATCTACCCCGAGCTCCGCGAAACCTATCTGGAAGCCGTCAGCAAGCCGCAGGAGCCGCATACGCTCATCATTACCTGCGCCGACTCGCGTATCGATCCGGAGCTGATCACGCAGTCAGGGCCGGGAGAACTCTTTGTCATGCGCAACATCGGCAATCTCGTCCCCCCTTACGGCGAGATGATCGGCGGCGTCTCCTCTGTGATTGAGTACGCCGTTACCGCGCTGAAGGTAAAGCACCTTGTCATCTGCGGTCACTCCGATTGCGGCGCCATGAAGGCTCTGCTTAAACCGGAGTCGACCGAGAAGATGCCGACGGTCCGCCGCTGGCTGCGCAATGCCGAAGCTGCCCTGAGCGTAACGCGAGAGATCGCTCCCGAAGCGAATATGCTTCCCAATCTCACCGAGCAGAATGTGTTGATGCAGATGACGCATGCGAAGACCCATCCTGCAGTGGCCGGCGCCATGGCACGCGGCGAGTTGACGGTCGGCGGCTGGGTCTATGACATTGCCAAAGGCGACGTCCGCATCTACGACGACCAGAAAAACAAGTTCGAATCGACGGTTGGAGCCGGCGCTTGATCACGATCAACCATCCACCGCTGCGCCAGATGGCGAAGTACGTCGGTCTGCCCTTGGCGCTGCTGTTCGGCTTCGATGTGATTGTGGTGGTGGCCTTCAAGGTCATGCATCTGCGGTGGATCGCGCAACCAGCCATCCCTCTTAGCCTGCTGGGATCGGCCATCGGCGTGATCGTCGGCTTCCGCAACAACTCCTCCTATGGACGATGGTGGGAGGCGCGGACGCTCTGGGGTGCGATTGTGAACAACTCCCGCACGCTCGCGCGGCAAGCCGTTACCGCCATCCGCCCCGTGACCGAAGAGGATGTCCAGAACGTGCAGTACCTGCAGCGTCGCATCGTGCTGCTGCAGATCGCGTGGGTTAACTGTCTGCGTCAGCAACTGCGTGGTCTGGAACCGTGGTGGGAGTTGAAAGACATTCTTCCCCAGGAAGAGATCATGCTGCTGAAACATGAGAAGAATGTCGCCCTTGAGATTCAGAAACGTATCGGTCTGCTGGTCACCGAGGCCTATGAAAATGGCTGGATCAACGAGCGCCAATGGGCCAACATGGATGACACCCTCAGCCGTCTGTGCGATGCCCAGGGCGGATCAGAGCGCATCAAGAACACGCCGATGCCGCGCCAGTACGACTACTTTCCGCGGATCTTCGTGCATCTCTACTGTTTGCTGCTGCCGATCGCCATGGTGGGGAACCTGGGCTGGTGGACACCCCTCGGCTCCACCGGTGTGGGCCTCATCTTCCTGGCGCTGAACCAGATCGGAACCGATCTCGAAGACCCCTTCAGCAACACCATCTTCGATATCCCGCTCACAGCCATCTGCCGCACCATCGAAGTGAATCTCCGCCAGATGCTGGCCGAAAAAGAGATCCCGGCCCTGGAACGGCCGATCGACGGGGTACTTTGGTAAGAAAGAAATTGAATGATTGAATAAATGAATAATTGAATGAAGGGTCGCTCCGACCCGATTCTTCAATCATTCCATTCTTCAATTATTCAATTCGCCTAGTAGGCGTTATGCACAATATCCATTGAGCTGCGGCCGAGATCGATTGCCACGACTTCACCGTCGCGTACCGTGATCACCCGGTCGGCGATCTGGGCGGCTTCAGGATTGTGGGTAATCATCATCACGGTCTGGTTCATCTCCTTCGATGACTGGCGCAGCATGGCCAGCACCACATCGGAGTTCTTCGTGTCCAGATTGCCGGTTGGCTCATCGGCCAGCACAATAGAGGGCCGCGTGATCAGAGCGCGCGCGATGGCAACGCGCTGCTGTTCGCCGCCCGAAAGTTCATTCGGACGATGCTCGAGGCGCCCCTTGATATTCAGCATCTCCGAAAGATGATCGAGCAGATGACGATCCATCGGCGCTTTCAGTCCCGAAATATCGTAAGCCAGCTCGATGTTGCCGAGCGCGGAGAGCGTCGGCAACAGGTTGAACCGCTGAAAGATAAACCCGATATGTGACCGCCGCAGCCTGGTGCGCTCTGAATCGGAAAGATGGGCGAAGTCGACTCCATCAATCTTGATGGAGCCATGCGTCGCCTGCGTCAATCCCCCCAGCAGATAGAACAACGTGCTTTTTCCGGATCCGGAAGGTCCTACGATGGCGACGAACTCACCTCGCTCTACCGAGAAGTTCACATTCCGAAGAGCCGGGACTTCCAGTTTGCCAGAGCGGTACGTCTTGCCGAGGTTCTGTGCTTGAATGATGGGCGGCACCTCGGTCAGTGTACAGGCTCCAGGGTGTGCCATCCAACCCCCTGCCGTCAGGCAGCGGGGCCACTGGTCGCGAGCAACGACTCCAGGCTGATGCCCTGCAGCAGGCTCACCTCGAGACGAAGGTGCACAAGGTCGCGAGCCTGCCGGGGACGGATATGGCGCTGCACGGTGCACAACTCTGCGAGAGTTGATTGTCCAGAGCGTGAAAACTCCAAGCCTGAACGCACCAGTTCGCCGTACAGGTCAATGATGCAATTCAACGGCAGTTCCAGCTCCATACCAAAGGCATGTTCGCTCAACGGTTCTTCCCGCAACAGCTGGCCGCCGCTCTTTCGAATTGCGCGCGCCAGGTTCACCACCAAACGCCCCTGGTCTTCGTATGTGTAGCTATGAATCGCTCGCATGGAAAGCAATTAACCTCTTGCCGGTTCATCGGCCTCCATGGAGAAGTCATCACACCACCGGAGGATGAAATAGTTACTCTTGGTTACCAGACACACCCTCGGTGTCACAATGGAAGGGTGATTTTGGGGATTGGCACGGACATGACAGAGATTGACCGAATACGGGACAGCATTGCCCGATTTGGTGACCGCTTCCTTCACCGGATCTTCACACCTGGTGAAATCGCCTACTGCCTCCGCAAAAGAGCCTCGGAAGAGAGTTTTGCCGCCCGTTTTGCAGCCAAAGAAGCGGCAGCCAAGGCTCTGGGCACTGGAATCAGCCGCGGTATCAGTTGGCAGGAGATCGAGGTCCGCCGGCAACCGGGCGAGCGGCCGACGATTCATTTCACAGGCCGCGCCGCTGAGCGCGCTGTAGCCATGGGAATCGCCGCAGCCCATCTCTCACTGACGCACACCCGCGGGATGGCGCTCGCCACGGTTATCGTGGAAGGTCCAGGTTGCTGATTTTGAAACCTTTAGCACCTGAATGACATCGCATAAAAGGAACCCTGATCCCCGCATGGTCTAATGCTTCCTGAAGCACTAGATAAGACGCGTAGTTATTAAAGGAGAGATATGCCCAGCACCCAGGAAGTGCGTTGGTCGCAGTTGAAAGTCGGCGTGATTGTTCTGATCTCGCTCACGCTGTTGATCGTCCTCATCTTCCTGCTCACCAGTTCTCAGGGCGCCAGCCTTTTCTCTAAAAAGCTCATGGTGCGCGTCTACTTCGATAACTCCGCCGGCCTGAAAGTCGGAGCACCGGTAACCCTGCAGGGTGTCACCATCGGAAATGTGACCGGAGTGCGAGTCGTAGACGATCCCGCGCGCAAGCTCATGCCTGTGGAAGCCAGCCTGAGGCTCGACGCCAAGTACCAGTCACTGTTGCATAGGGACACCACTGCCGCGCTCTCCACCGTCGGTGTTCTCGGCGACACGGTAATCGATCTCAACAGCCAGGTTGCGACCGGACCGCTGTTGCAGGACGGAGATGTCTTGAAGACCCTCGATACGCCCAACCTGCAGGATGTCGTCAAGTCCAGCCAGGGCACGATCGAGAGCCTGAACGTAATTCTTGCCAAGCTTGACCGCATCGTCGATACCATCGCCAGCGGTAAAGGCGCTATCGGCCAACTCATCTATGACGATTCGCTCTATGTCCGGGCGAACAAAACCGTTGCCGAATTGCAGCGTCTGTCGGAGAACCTGAACAACGGACAGGGTTCGATCGGCAAGCTGTTGAAGGATGACGAGGTGTACAACCGCCTCAACTCCACAACGGCAAAGATCGACCACATTGCTTCAGAGCTCGATGCCGGCAAGGGCAGCGCAGGCAAGCTACTGAAAGACGATGCTCTATATAACAACCTGAACTCCACCCTCGCGCACGCGAACTCTATCCTCGCGGAAGCGGACGCGGGTAAGGGCGGTCTGGGGCTCCTGCTGAAAGACCCTACTTTTGCCAAGAAGCTGAATAACACCGTTACCCGACTGGATGACCTGATCACCGGCATCGATGAAGGCAAAGGAACGGCAGGCAAACTCGTGAAGGATGACGCGATGTATAACAACGTGAACACCCTGCTGACCAGCTCCAACAGCCTGGTCAACACCATCCGCAGCGACCCGAAGAAGTACCTGACCATCCACTTCCGGGTGTTCTAAGAGTCTTTATCGTTCTCCAATACATGGCCCTCAGCGGCTATTGCTTCCTGCACAAATAATGTCCTATTCTATTATCCGAGCAGTCGAGGAGGCATGATGCGTCCAGTCGGCAGTCCGGAGGAGTTGGAGCGCAAGCGTCAACGCGCGATCACACTCATCGAACAAGGCATTACCCAAGCTGAGATCGCGCGTGTTCTGGGAGTAGAGCCGCGCAGCGTGCGGCGTTGGAAGCATGCGTGGACCGAAGGAGGCCGTGAGGCGTTAGGGGCGACTCGGGCGACCGGCAGGCCACCGCGTCTGAGCGCGAGGGACCGGCAAAAGCTGGAGAAGCAACTTCTCAAGGGGGCTGTCTCTGCTGGTTTTCCGACTGATCTATGGACTTGTCCCCGGGTAGCCGACTACATCGAGCGAACCTTCGGGGTTCAATACCATGTCGATCATGTTTGCCGCCTGTTGCATGGGATGCACTGGAGTCCACAAAAGCCAGTCCGCAAAGCTGTTGAACGCGATGAAGAGGCGATCCAGCAATGGGTCAAACAGGACTGGCCCGCTCTCAAAAAAAAGCGCACCGGCTGAAAGCCTGGCTGGTTTTTCTCGATGAGAGCGGCTTTTTGCTGGCTCCCTTGGTGCGGCGCAGTTGGGCTCCTTCCGGCCAAACACCGGTGATCTATCAGCGCGGACGGCATCACAAGAAAGTCTCTGCTATCGCTGCACTATGTGTTTCTCCGGAGCGTGACGAGGTTCGACTCTACTTCCGTCTCTATCCGGGAGGCGATGTCGATTCCACACGCGTGATCGACTTCCTGCGCGCACTCAACCACGAGTTGGCCGTCAACTGGTGCTTGATCTGGGACAGGCTCAATGCCCACCGCTCCAAGCAAACCAGCCGGTGGCTTGCCGGTGCACAACGCCTGCGGACCTCCTTCTTCCCTCCCTATGCTCCTGAGCTAAACCCGGTCGAGTATCTCTGGTCATGGACCAAGATCAATCCCCTCGCCAACCGCGCCTTCTTCGACATAGACGACTTGGCGGTTGAAGCAAGACATGCCGCCCGATCCTTGCAACACAAACAATCCCTGCTACGATCCTTCGTGCAACACAGCCCTCTTCTTCTACGCCTCAAATAGGACTTTAGTTATACAGGAATCAATAAAGCCGCACGTACTCTCACGTCAATTCGGCACGGCTGAAGCCGTGCCCTTAAGCAAAACATTCGCGCGTTGCGCGAACGAGAGACAACCTTTGCTTATGGGCCGATCTTCCGTACGTTGATCACGGATATGGTGAAGTTGACAATGATACCGACAAATAGATCTTCCCTGTATCGCGTGATGATGGTTGCGCTTAGCGCTACCGTTTCGCGCCGGAGGTGCGAATGCCTTGCTTAAGCGCACGGCTTCACAGGCTGCGGAAAAACTCTATATGAGGGGATAATCGGGTCAAATTTGGGGATAGAAAATCATCACCCAATGTCCCCGGATCGCTTATAGGTCATTCTGACGCGATCGTTTTTTTTGCGCTTCTCGAAAATCGAGTTTTTCCGCAGCCTGTTCAGCCGTGCGATAACAAGCCACAAAAAAACGGCGGCTTTAGCCGCTGAGGGCAGATCCATCCCAACCAACTCCGCTGGCCATAGCGAAGGACTCGCTTTTCCCCGGAACCCGCGCCGCCACTCCGGCGTATTCTCTAGGAATCAGTTTTTCTAGAGGAGTTCCCATGCGTCTTTCCCTTCTGGCGCCGGCGCTGCTGCTTGGCAGTCTCCCGGTTCTCGCGCAGGTTTCTGCCCCCACTGCTGAGCCTAAACAACCTGTCAGCTTCGATCTTTCCGGAATCGACAAGACCGCCGATCCATGCACGGACTTCTATCAGTACGCCTGTGGCAACTGGAAGAAGAACAACCCGATTCCGGCCGACCAGACTCGCTGGGGCCGCTTCAACGAGCTTGCTGAACGCAACAATTACCTGCTCTATCAGCAGTTGAAGACCGCGGCCGACTCCCCCAAGACGCCCCTCGCGAAGAAGTACGGCGACTTCTTCGCCGCCTGCATGGACAAGCCGTTGGCCGATAAGCTCGGCTATACCCCTCTCGATGCCCAGTTCAAGACGATTGCCGCCTTCAACGATCCGAAGAAGTTCGCCACCTTCGCGGGCATGATGGAGGATAAGTACGCGCAGGGCTTCTTCTTCGGTTTCGGCTCCGATCAGGACCAGAAGGACGCCTCAAAGGTTATCGGTGAGGTTGACCAGGCCGGTCTCGCGCTGCCGGACCGCGACTATTATCTGCAGAACGATGAGCGCATGACCAAGATCCGGGAGCAGTACCTGGAGCACATGAAGAAGATGTTCGCGCTCATCGGCGACACGCCCGAGCAGGCTGCTACCGAAGCAAAGGCTGTGCTTGCGGTAGAGACCGCGCTGGCACAGGGCTCCATGTCACGCGTTGCCCGCCGTAATCCCAACAACCTGTACCACATCATGACCATCGCGCAGCTCCAGGATCTGACGCCGGGCTTCGACTGGAAGGTCTACCTGGCCGCGAAGAAAGAGTCGGCGCTCCCGAGCCTGAATGTGGCGACGCCGGACTTCTTCAAGTCCATGAACATGCAGCTCGCCGGTGAGAATCTCGCTGCGCTGAAGAGCTACATGCGCTGGCATGTGCTGCATCGCTATGCCGCCAATCTTGACGAGTCCATCGCAACGGAGAACTTCAACTTCTTCGGCGCGACGCTTACCGGCCAGAAAGAGCAGACACCGCGCTGGAAGCGTTGCACCTCGATGACGGACCGCGCGCTTGGAGAAGCTGTCGGACAGGATTGGGTGAAGCAGTACTTCCCGCCCTCTTCCAAGGACAGCATGGAGAAGCTGGTCGATGCCCTGGATAAGTCTCTCGGAGAAGACATTAAGGGTCTGGACTGGATGAGCGACGCCACCAAGGCCGAGGCGCAGAAGAAGCTCGATGCCTTCCGCCGCAAGATCGGCTATCCCGAGAACTGGCGCGACTACTCGAAACTGGAGACCAAACGGAACGATCTGGTCGGAAACCTCGCCCGTTCGGCTGCGTTTACCGATCGCCGCGACCTGGACAAGATCGGCAAGCCCGTCGACGAGCGTGAGTGGCTAATGACGCCGCCGACTGTCAACGCTTACTACAACCCGGCGCAGAACGACATCAACTTTCCAGCCGGCATCCTGCAGCCGCCGTTCTTCGACGCGAAGATCGATCCGGCTGTGAACTTCGGCGGCATCGGCGTGGTGATCGGTCACGAGATGACGCACGGTTTCGACGACGAGGGCAGCCAGTTCGATGCACAGGGCAATGTGCGTTCCTGGTGGACCGATGAAGATCGCAAAAAATTCGAGGCCCGCACCGACTGCGAAGTAAAGGAGTATGACGGCTTCGAGGTCGCTCCCGGCCAGAACCTGAACGGCAAACTGACTCTGGGCGAGAACACTGCGGACAACGGCGGCCTGCGGATCGCGTATGCCGCGCTGATGAGCGTTCTGGCGCAGCAGGGCGGCGATGCGGCGTCAAAGCAGGTGGACGGCTACACGCCCCAGCAGCGCTACTTCATCGGTTTTGCCCAGGTATGGTGCGAAAACACCCGCGAAGCGACCGCTCGCCTGCGGGCGAAGACCGATCCGCACTCCAGCGGCCAGTGGCGCGTTAATGGCAGCGTGCAAAACTTCGAGGAGTTCGGGAAGGCATTCGGGTGCAGGAAGGGGCAGCCCATGGTGCCGGTCAACGCCTGCCGCGTCTGGTAGCTCGCCCTGAAATCATCAAAAGCCCGGCTAACGCCGGGCTTTTTCTTTCCGTCAAACGAGCCACTCCCGGTGGCACAAAGTATCCCGCCCTTTTACAATGGAGCGAGGAAAAGAACCCACAGATTGGACGGCCTGAACGGCAGCAAGCTCCGCCGGTCGGCTCTTGAGGTAAAAGGAAGCGCATGAAGTTGAGTCTGTCTGGCCGGCTAATGCTGGCTTGTGTAGTGTCACTGGCACTGATCAGCGGTATGACCGCCTGCGGCGGTGGCACCGTAGGTTTTATGTGGGTTCTGGGCACGCAGTATAACCAGGTTGACGGTTTCAAGATCGACAACTTCACCGGAAACCTGACGAAGGTCGTGCACGCTCCATTCAGCTCCGGCGGCACCAACCCGGTTTCGATCGTGGTTCGTCCCGGTGGACGCTGGGTCTACGTCGTGAATAAGGGCGTTGCCCCCACCTACGACAAGAACGGCGCGCCGGTAGCCAACACAGGCACCGCCGGTACGATCTCGATCTATTCCGTGGGTGGAGACGGCGTACTGAGCTATCAGCTCAGCCAGTCCAGCCAGGGAACGAACCCCATCTGGGCACAGATGGACTCGTCTGGAAACTACCTCTACGTCCTCGATGCTCTCTCGAACCAGAATGACAGCAGCCAGTATGTGGTCACCTCGGCGAATCCAAACCCGGTAGGCGCCATCACGGTATTCAGCATCGCCGGCGACACTGGCCGTCTTACCCTGGTACAGAATCAGCAGACGAAGTGCACCACAAGCGCCTGCAACGGCCAGCAGCTTACCTACTTCCCGGTTGGCAAGAATCCGACGATGATGAAGTTCTTCTCCTCGGGTTACCTCTTCACGCTGAACGCCGGCGACTCGACCTCAACTGGTCCCAGCATCACCACCTATCAGCAGAACAGCACCAATGGTCAGCTCACCCTGGTTGCTAACAGCACGACGCAGCTCGCCCCCGCCGGTACGAATATCTCCTCCATTACCAGCAACGGCACTTACGTCTACCTGACGGACGTCACCAACAACCAGATCTATGCGTACACGGTGAGCAGCGGAGCATTGCAGCCGGTCACCGGCAGCCCCTTCGCCAACCTGTCGCCGGCAACCACGCCGGTCTGGACGCTGGTCGATAACAAGGGCAAGTTCCTCTACGTCCTGAATCAGGCAACCTCTAACGTGCAGAACGTCTCCAGCACCATCTCGGCCTTCACCATCGACACGCAGGGCCGTCTGGCCCGCCTGGCCGATACCAGCAACCCGTATCCGGTTGGCTCCGGCCCGGTCTGCATGCTGCAGGATCCGTCGAACCAGTATGTGTACACCTCGAACCGTAACGACTCCACGGTTTCGGGCTTTATCATCAACCAGAACACAGGCCAGTTGTCAGGTCTTACCCGCGGTTCGACGTTCCCGACCGTTGGTAATCCGACCTGCCTCGTCGCTAGCGGCAACGTGAGGTAATCGATCTGGCCATGCAGAATATTTCTTACAGCACGCAATTTCAGGAAGGGCAGGACGGGAGCTCCAACGGCTCCCGGAAGATGGGAAAACGCATGAAGTGGAGTAAGTTCGGCCGCAACGCGCTGGCCACTGTCGTATCTCTTGGCATGGGCCTGGGCATCACCGCCTGCAGCCGCGACTACGTCGTCGCGTTCCTCTACGTTGCCTCTTCCGGATCGAGCACGGGCCTCATCAATGCCTACGAGGTCGACTACCAGGTCGGCGCTCTGGTGCAGATGGCGACCTCGCCGGTCGACACCGGCTTCCGCAACCCGGTGGCCATTGCCGCAACCTCGAATGGCAAGTTCGTCTATGTCGTACACCGTGACGACTCCAAGATCGTGGAGTACGCGGTTGGTACAGACGGGAAGCTCTACGGACAGAACTCCTATGACGCTGTCGGCGGAACCTATCCGGTGGCATTGAGCGTTACGCCCGACAACAAGTTCGTCTATGTCCTGAATACTTACCAGGGCGGCTTCTCGCCGGCCAGCATTGGCCCGGGCAGCATCTCGGTCTTCAAGATCGCTTCGGATACGGACGGTTCGCTCACGGCACAGCCCTCGCTGACCGTCAAGATCGGCAACAACCCGGTCGGTGTTGTCACCAGCGCGTATAACAACTTCCTCTACGTGGTGGAGCAAGACTCCAACGCGAACAACAAGAATCTGCTTGGCTTCTCGCGTGACACCTCCAGCGGTGCGCTTACTACGCTCTCTGGCACTACGCTGGGCAATAACTCGACAACCTTCACCTCCGGCTACTACTCCGGTGTGGCGGCAAGCTCGGTGGTCGAAGATCCGCGTTCCCGCTTCCTGTACGTAACGGATCGTGACTCCAGCCAGGTGATCGGCTACACGCTCGGCTCCACCGGCGTGCCGGCCCTGATCTCCTCCAGCCCCTGGTCTACGGGACTGCGTCCTCTGGCGGCCACTGTCGATCCTCGCGGCTACTATCTGTACGTGGCCAACTACAGCGCCAATAACGTCTCGGCCTTTGTTATCGACCAGGCGACCGGCGCCCTGACCGGATCGGCAGCCTCCAGCTCCACTTCGGTTGGCACCGGCCCCCAGGGCATCACGATCGAGCCGGCTCTGGGCAAGTACATGTTTACGGCGAACTACCTCGACAGCACTACCAGCGGCCTGCAACTGGACTCGCATAACGGCAGCCTGAAGAGCATTCAGAACACTCCGTTCGCAACCTCCAGCCGCCCGAGCGCAGCGGTGGCTGTCGCCAACGGCGCACACGCCACGCAGACTGTGAACCCGTAAGGACGAAGTAAGTCATACAGCAAAGGCCCCGCCGAGCGCGGGGCCTTTGCTTTTTGGTGGATAAGGCGTGTGTCGACACGCTTCAATATAGCTATACAGTGGATGCCCCATCCACGCGTACGCGTGAGGGGGACATTCGAGCGAAGCTCGAACCGGGTGGGAGCCGTGGGCTTTTAGCCCACGGTTTATCGGTGTGATAAAGACATCGGGCTTTAGCCTAATGTCACTTACTTTCGCAACCAAGAGTGGAACAACGGGCTTCTTGAAGCAAATGGAGAGAAATTAGGTTGCCAAACCCTACAGCAGGAACCAAGGCCGGTACCGTTTTCTCAGTGAAAACTAAACTCACATTCATTTCCAGCTCACCCCCTAAGAGTTCCGTAGTGCAATCGGAACGCATTGGGGGCCTCAACTCCTATGGAAACTGAAAAGTAAGTGACATTAGGCTTTAGCCCTGGGCCTTCTCTGTGAATGAGGAAAAGGCCCAGGGCTAAAGCCCATCCTTTTGAAGACTTCCATCAGCGGGCTGAAGCCCGCTGCTCCCACCCATACAACAGCCCTACGCGGCCGCTGTCTTCTTCGCCCCGAACGTCGCCAGCACCCACTTACGTGCCGGATTCTCATAAAAGACATACAGCAGATAAGAGAACGTCCACAGCAGTACATACGATGCCCACGGGTCGAGGGCTGTGTAATGCAGCTTCTCCGCCAGATGGAAGTCGCGCATCATCTGCAGGCCGTTGAAGTGCAGCAGGTAGATGCAGAGAGTCGCTTCACCGATCGTCACAAACGGTTTCCAGCTGAAGAACGACGCAACGGGATTCCTTCCGCTCACGCCCAAAATCAGCATCGCGAACAGAGGCGTCAGCAGACCGCCGTGCATCAGGATGTAGGGTGTGTGATCGGCGGCGAGATATAGAAAGCCCAGAATGCCCGCGACAGATGAAAATGCCAGAACAGCACGCACCCTCTCACTCATCTCACGAACACCGTGCAGGCGGCCCAGAACGATGCCAACGAGGAAGGTACACACATACGGCAGCGGCGTGAACTTCAATCCGCGCAGGTAGTAGCCGTACGAGTAACGGTCAAGATGAGGCAGACCATCGGGATTCGTCAGCATGTAAATACCGTGCGGAATCAGACCGAGGATCCAGATACCGAAACCGAGAGCGACCAGGTTCCCTGCTCTCTCCGGCCAGCGCCAACGCATGACAAACGGAAAGATGACATAGAGAAACGCCTCGGTGGAAAGCGTCCAGGCCACGGTATTCCAGAAGGTGGCAAGCCATGGACTCCATCCCTGCAGCAGGAGCGGCGTCATGATGGCGCCCCGGAAGAACTCTCCCCGAGTGCGGATATGGAACTCTTCCATCAGCACCGGAATCGAAATCACCAGCGAAATCAGGTAGACGGGATACAAACGCGCGACGCGGGCAAGATAGAAATCCTTCACCTTGAGGGTGCGGATGCGGTCGCCGTAGTTATAGCTCAGGATGAAGCCGGAGATCAGCAGGAAGAATCCGACGAAGACAAAGCCATGCCCCACGATCGGGGTGATCCACTCAATGTGCGGCGGAGTGAAGTGAAAGAGCATGATATTCGCCGCCAGAAACGTACGTACTCCCGTCAACGCAGGAAGCGCAGGTTTGCGGGTGGTACGCGGAGCAGCCGGAGTTGCCTCGGCGGCGGGGGTAGACATGGTTTCAGTCACTGCCAATGTTGGTTAAGACGTTACTTCTGCCGCCGGAGTTCCGGGAAATCCATGGCCGCGCCGACAATTACGGCCGCCGGCGTGGCGATGGTAAGCGTCAGCAGATACCAGACCGGCTGTGGCCCATTCTGCAGCTTGAAGAAGGCATTGACGCTGAATCCAAACAGAATCGCGGCAACCACGCCGGCATGCAGGATCGGTTTATACGGCGCGATTATCGCCGCGACAAATCCGCCTACCATCGCCGCGACCAGCAGGACGGCGATACTGGCGATCAGGTAGCCGGAGGTCTCCGCCTTACCGGCGAAGACGAGCTGCAGCAGATTGCTTTCCAGGGACCGTACGATGTTGAGCGCCAGAAAGCCCACCATCACGCTCATCACGCTACGTAGCGCTGGGGGCATAACTCTAAGCTGTCACCATCGATCCGATGGTCTCACCCTTCACCACGCGCATGATGTTGCCCTCCTCACGCATAGAGAAGATGATCATCGGCATACTGTTGTCCTTGCACAGCGATACGGCGGTCGTATCCATCACCTTCAGACCCAGCTTCAGGATCTCCATGTAGGTGATGGTCTGGAACTTCACCGCATCGGGTACCTTCTTGGGGTCGGCGGTATAGATGCCGTCCACGGAGGTCGCCTTCAGCAGGACATCTGCCTTGATCTCCATGGCGCGCAACGCCGCTGCCGTGTCCGTAGAGAAGTACGGATTGCCGGTGCCGGCGCCAAAGATCACGACCCGTCCCTTCTCCAGGTGACGGATGGCGCGACGGCGAATGTATGGCTCGGCAACCTCATGCATCGCGATCGCAGACATCACCCGAGTCGCTATTCCCTGCTTCTCAATCGCGTCCTGCAGCGCAATGGCGTTGATCACCGTCGAGAGCATTCCCATGTGGTCCGCTGCAACGCGGTCCATATCGATGGCCTGCTCGGCGACGCCGCGGAAGAAGTTTCCACCGCCCACCACGATCGCGACCTGGGCGCCGGTCCGGGCTACCTGGGCGATCTCTTCCGCTACCTTGTGAATGAAAATTGCGTCAATTCCGAAGCCGCGGCCAGCCGCCAGGGCTTCCCCACTCACCTTGAGGAGAACGCGTTTAAACATGCTTCTTTGAGTATCGCATACCGGTATCGCCTTCCAGGCTGTTGTGGAGTTCCCAAGGATTTGGGCGCGCATATCAAATTGCCCCAGCGGATAAAGCCGCTTTCCGGGGAGACGTATACGGGACGGCTGAGGCCGTCCCCTTAAGCAAAACATTCGCACTTTCGGTGCGAAACTGGTTTCGCTACGCGCAACGGTTATCGAGTAACGTAGTGAGCCTGTCTGCGTCACCTCTTTGTCAACTTTCACAAGTATCCGGGTGGGCAAGATCGTCCAGTAAACAAAGCTTGCCTCTCGTTCGCGCACCGCGCGAATGTCTTGCTTAAGGACACGGCTTCAGCCGTGTCGTACCGGCGTGGACAATCATGTGGCTTTAGCCACTGAGGGCAATTGTGGACCATGAAGAGCTCAGGGACTGGGTTGGCGACGAGTTCAAGCCACACACATTTTCCATCGACGAGGTCAATCGCCTTCTCTCACCAGCACGCCGCCGAAGCAAAACCGCTGCAGGCTGATACGCGATCTTGTCTTTGCAGCAAAAAGAAAGACGCCACGGTTCTCCGTGGCGTCTTCTTTGGATTGAAATCCGGTTTATGCCTTGGCGGCTAGCTCGCCCTCTTCGGCCTGAACCTTCTGGACCTGATCTGCGATCCAGGCGTAGGTCTTCTCCAGACCGGTACGCAGCGGCTGGCTGGGTTCCCACTGCAGCTTCTCGCGGATCAGGTGATTGTCGGAGTTACGTCCACGGACGCCGAGAGGGCCGGGGACATTCTTGATCGCCAGCGGCTTACCGGCGATATCCATCACAAGCTTCGCGAGCTGGTTGATGCTCACCATCTCTTCTGAACCGATGTTCAGCGGTCCCTCGAACGGGCCATCCATCATGCGGCGAATTGCCTCAACGCACTCATCGACGTAGAGGAACGAGCGCGTCTGTTTGCCATCACCCCAGACTTCGATCGAACCACCCTCGGGAGTCGTAGCCACCTTACGGCACATTGCGGCAGGCGACTTCTCGCGGCCCCCGCGCCAGGTGCCTTCCGGACCGAAGATGTTGTGGAAACGGGCTACACGAACGTGCAGGCCATAGTTACGCATATAGGAGAGGTACAGGCGCTCCGAGAAGAGCTTCTCCCATCCATACTCCGAGTCGGGAGCCGCAGGATAGGCGGAGTCTTCCGAGCACTTCGGATTATCAGGATCTTCCTGGTTGTAAGCCGGGTAGATGCAGGCGGAGGAGGAGTAGAAGAAACGCTTCACGCCAGCCTCGCGGCCATATTCAACAACGTTCAGGTTGATGGTGGCTGAGTTGTGCATCACATTGGCATCGTGCTCGCCGGTGAAGATGTAACCGGCGCCGCCCATGTCGGCCGCCAGCTGATACACATCATCGATACCGTCGACGACAGCCTTGACCACCTGCGGATCGCGCAGGTCGGCCTGGATGAACTCATCTGCTGAGGACTCGGTGAACTCGTGCTTCTTGATATCCACGCCCCGAACCCAAAAGCCTTCAGACTTCAGTCTGCGAACCAGGTGGCCGCCGATAAACCCGCCGGCGCCGCCGACAAGCACTTTCTTCTGTGACATTCTGTCCCCTTGGTTGGAAGGTTTAGCAATCTTTGCTGCGGATGTACGCTCTGACCTCATCATAGCCGGAAACTGCTATGGCTCGGCACGAAAGTAATCATCGCCGTGTTAAAGCATTTTTCCTGTAGGTGTCGCACAGGGCTTGTGCATCTATGGGCGTTTTCCGCAACGAAAACGCCGCTGCACGCTCCTCTCGGGATACCCAGCAACAGGAAAAATGCTCTAAAGGAAGGAGTTGGGTTTGAAAGCAAAATGCCCACTCCGAAGAGTGGGCATTTTCAAGAATATGCCGGCGATAACCTAATCTCCCACACAGTTTCCCGTGCAGTACCATCGGCTCGACAAGGCTTAACTTCCGTGTTCGGGATGGGAACGGGTGTGACCCTTGCGATATGCTCACCGGCAAATTGTCGAAGTCGCTCGCGCGATACTTCACAACTGAATAGATTGAGTTTGCTGCTTTTGATAACTACAGGGCTTGTGTTGAATGTCTCTGACAACAACTACTCTCTGTGCAGAGTAAATTCTATGGACAAGCCGAACGGGCGATTAGTACTGGTAAGCTACACACATTACTGTGCTTCAACCTCCAGCCTATCAACCAGGTGGTCTTCCTGGGCCCTTCATTTCCCTTTTGGGTTGGGAGATCTCATCTTGAGGCATGCTTCCCGCTTATATGCATTCAGCGGTTATCATAACCGAACTTCGCTACCCAGCCGTGCCTTTGGCAAGACAACTGGAACACAAGAGGTTCGTCCATCCCGGTCCTCTCGTACTAAGGACAGGCCCCCTCAAATCTCCTACGCCCACAGCAGATAGAGACCGAACTGTCTCGCGACGTTCTGAACCCAGCTCACGTACCGCTTTAATAGGCGAACAGCCTAACCCTTGGAACCTTCTACAGCTCCAGGATGCGATGAGCCGACATCGAGGTGCCAAACCATTGCGTCGATATGAACTCTTGGCAATGATCAGCCTGTTATCCCCGGCGTACCTTTTATCCGTTGAGCGATGGCCCTTCCATACAGAACCACCGGATCACTAAGGCCTGCTTTCGCATCTGCTCGACTTGTAGGTCTCGCAGTTAACCACACTTATGCCTTTGCACTCGACGGTCGATTTCCAAACGACCTGAGTGTAGCTTCGCGCGCCTCCGTTACAATTTAGGAGGCGACCGCCCCAGTCAAACTACCCGTCTTACAGTGTCCCTCTCCCGGATCACGGGAGTAGGTTAGGATCACAACAATCGCAGGGTGGTATCTCACCGTTGGCTCCTCCGAGACCGAAATCCCGGAATCAAAGCCTCCCACCTATCCTGCGCAGCAATTGCCGTAACCCACTGTAAAAGTATAGTAAAGGTGCACGGGGTCTTTTCGTCTAGCTGCGGGTAACCGGCATCTTCACCGGTACTACAAGTTCGCCGAGCAACTCGTTAAGACAGTCGTACGATCGTTACTCCATTCGTGCAGGTCGGAACTTACCCGACAAGGAATTTCGCTACCTTAGGACCGTTATAGTTACGGCCGCCGTTCACTGGGGCTTCAGTTCAAAGCTTCGAGTTACCTCTAACCTCTCCCTTTAACCTTCCAGCACCGGGCAGGAGTCAGCCCCTATACGTCGTTTTAGACTTTGCAGAGACCTGTGTTTTTGTTAAACAGTCGCCGTACGCGTTTCACTGCGGCCCACCAGAGGTGGGCGACCCTTCTCCCGAAGTTACGGGTCTAATTTGCCGAGTTCCTTAACAAGCCTTCACTCGAGCGCCTTTGGATATTCTCCTCGTCTACCTGTGTCGGTTTGGGGTACGGTTCCCAATCTCTCTCCTTAGAGGTTTTTCTTGGCAGCGTGGAATCAGCAGCTTACACCCATGCGGGCTTGCTTTGTGCCTCACTGTTAAGACCTGACGGATTTGCCTATCAGATCCAGCTTACGCACATCGACCGCCATAGCCATATGACGACCTGCTTATCCTTCTGCGTCACCCCATCGTAATAACGAGATATTGGGAGGTCCGGAATATTAACCGGATGTCCATCGCTTACGCCTCTCGGCCTCAGCTTAGGGACCGCCTAACCCTGAGCGGATTAACCTTCCTCAGGAAACCTTAGACTTTCGGCGTCAACGGTTCTCACGTTGATTATCGCTACTTATGCCGGCAGGGTCTCTTCTCAACGCTCCATCAGTCTTCTCAGTCTGACTTCATCGCTGTGAGAATGCTCTCCTACCACGCACACAAAGTGTGCATCCGCTGCTTCGGTATACAGTTTTAGCCCCGTTGTATTGTCGGCACCGGACCGCTTGACCAGTGAGCTATTACGCTTTCTTTAAAGGATGGCTGCTTCTAAGCCAACCTCCTGGCTGTCTGAGCGTTCCGACTTCCTTTCCCACTTAACTGTAATTTGGGGACCTTAGCAGGCGGTCTGGACTGTTTTCCTCTCGACTGTGAAGCTTAGCCCCCACAGTCTGACTCCCGGACTGGTTGTCATTGGCATTCGAAGTTTGGCTGGATTCGGTAAGCCGGAAAGCCCCCTAGTCCAATCATGTCTCTACCACCAACGCAAATCATCCGAGGCTAGCCCTAAAGCTATTTCGGAGAGAACGAGCTATCACGGAATTTGATTAGCCTTTCACCCCTACCCTCAGCTCATCCGAGCTTTTTTCAACAAACACCGGTTCGGTCCTCCAATGGGTGTTACCCCATCTTCAACCTGGCCAAGGGTAGATCATCCCGCTTCGCGTCTATTCCTGCCAACTTAATCGCCCTATTCAGACTCGCTTTCGCTGCGGCTCGCTCACGCTTAACCTTGCTGACAAGAATAACTAGCCGGCTCATTATGCAATAGGCACGCGGTCAGACATTCCCTTACGGGCATAGTCCTCCCACTGCTTGTAGGCACACGGTTTCAGGTACTTTTCACTCCCCTCACTGGGGTGCTTTTCGCCTTTCCCTCACGGTACTGGTTCACTATCGGTCAGAAACGAGTATTTAGCCTTACGGAATGGTCTCCGTGGATTCAAGCAGGGTTTCACGTGCCCCGCCTTACTCAGGTACCTGCTTCGAGTCTGGACTCATTTCGTCTACGCGCCTGTCACGCTCTATGGACCCATTTTCCAAAGGGTTCGACTATAAGCCAGATTGGTAACTCTACTGTTGCAGGCCCTACAACCCCCGTTGCACCGTAATGCGACGGGTTTGGGCTGTTCCGATTTCGCTCGCCACTACTTTCGGAATCGAGGTTTCTTTCTTCTCCTGGAGGTACTGAGATGGTTCACTTCCCTCCGTTCGCTTATCTCCGCCTATGAATTCAGCGGGATATAACTGGGTTTTGCCCAGCTGGGTTTCCCCATTCGGAAATCTCCGGATATAACGCCTGTGTGCGGCTCCCCGAAGCTTATCGCAGCTTGCCACGTCCTTCATCGCCTGTTTCTGCCAAGGCATCCACCGTGCGCCCTTAGTAGCTTGACCATAGAATTTACTCACACACAGAATGTGCGAGCGTCCAACTCTATGTTGTTGTCCGCCTTCGCTAGCGCGATTCACTCTCAGAAACTACCTGATCGCTATCGCCTAGCCGAATTATTCTAAAGACACTCAACACTGATTATTGTCAGCCGCATAAGGAAACAACCCTTACCGCTGACAGCTCAGCCTTGTAGTTATTTAATTTACCCAATCTATTCAGTTGTCAAACATCACTCGAGCAACCTTATGCTGCTCACCGACCTTGGCCGGCTTGAGTGTTGACTGCTACTCAAGGTTCAAGCTCCGACTTATCGTCAGAACCTCAACCTCAGTTAGAGGCAACGTTTTTCAGTATACCGCACTTAGCGGGATCGTCAAACCACATCGAGAGGGTTGGTGGAGCTGAGCGGGATCGAACCGCTGACCCCCTGCTTGCAAAGCAGGTGCTCTCCCAGCTGAGCTACAGCCCCATGGACAAACCATATTGCCGAGCCTGGCTGCTTTCTACCTGAGAAATGGTGGGCCTGGGTAGATTCGAACTACCGACCTCACCCTTATCAGGGGTGCGCTCTAGCCAACTGAGCTACAGGCCCTTTGGTAGAGCTTCCAGAAGCTCTCTCGAAAAGTTTTTCGAGGACACAGTTGAACGTGCGGACCAGCTAAGCCGGTCCTGACCATCGATGTCGATGACAAGCAAGCCAAAAGAAGGCTTGATTCAGAATTCCATCACTCCTGCAGGTAAGTCAGGCGATGGTTGACATGGTCACTATAACCGCTCGATCCGAAGATCGTCCGCATTCCGCGGAGCGCGTTTATATGCCATGACGTTTCTCTTTTAGAAAGGAGGTGATCCAGCCGCAGGTTCTCCTACGGCTACCTTGTTACGACTTCACCCCAATCATGAATTACACCTTGGGCGGCTGCTCCCTTGCGGTTAGCTCACCGACTTCTAGTGCAACCCACTTTCGTGATGTGACGGGCGGTGTGTACAAGGCCCGGGAACGTATTCACCGCAGCGTTCTGATCTGCGATTACTAGCGATTCCAGCTTCATGAAGTCGAGTTGCAGACTTCAATCCGAACTGAGGCCGGCTTTATCCGATTGGCTCCCCCTCACGGGTTCGCGACGGTTTGTACCGGCCATTGTAGCACGTGTGTAGCCCTGGACATAAAGGCCATGAGGACTTGACGTCATCCCCACCTTCCTCCCCGTTATCCGAGGCGGTTTCGCCAGAGTGCTCAACTAAATGGTAGCAACTGGAGATAAGGGTTGCGCTCGTTGCGGGACTTAACCCAACATCTCACGACACGAGCTGACGACAGCCATGCAGCACCTATATAGAGGCCTATTGCTAGGCGCCGATATTTCTACCGAATTCCTCTACATTTCGAGCCCAGGTAAGGTTCTTCGCGTTGCGTCGAATTAAACCACATGCTCCACCGCTTGTGCGGGCCCCCGTCAATTCCTTTGAGTTTCAGCCTTGCGACCGTACTCCCCAGGCGGATTGCTTATCGCGTTAGCTTCGGCACGACGGGATTGGGTACCCGACACACCAAGCAATCATCGTTTAGGGCTAGGACTACCAGGGTATCTAATCCTGTTTGCTCCCCTAGCTTTCGCGCCTCAGCGTCAGTTATGGTCCAGTGAGCCGCTTTCGCCACAGGTGTTCCTTCCGATATCTACGCATTTCACCGCTACACCGGAAATTCCACTCACCTCTCCCATACTCAAGCCCGGCAGTTTCCAGTGCAGACTTCGAGTTGAGCCCGAAGATTTCACACTAGACTTGCCAAACCGCCTACGCGCCCTTTACGCCCAATAATTCCGAACAACGCTTGCCCCCCTCGTATTACCGCGGCTGCTGGCACGAAGTTAGCCGGGGCTTCTTCTTCCGGTACCGTCATAATCGTCCCGATCGAAAGGAGTTTACGTCCCAAGAGACTTCATCCTCCACGCGGCGTTGCTGCGTCAGGGTTTCCCCCATTGCGCAAAATTCCCCACTGCTGCCTCCCGTAGGAGTCTGGACCGTGTTTCAGTTCCAGTGTGTCCGTGCGCCCTCTCAGGCCGGATACAGATCATCGCCTTGGTGGGCCATTACCCCGCCAACTAGCTAATCTGCCGCGACCCCCTCTCCAAGCGCATTGCTGCTTTGACTCGTAAGTGTTATGCGGTATTAGCCTCGGTTTCCCGAAGTTATTCCCCACTCGGAGGTAGGTTAGTCACGTGTTACTCACCCGTGCGCCACTTTACTCAGGTATTGCTACCCTTTCTCGTGCGACTTGCATGTGTTAGGCACGCCGCCAGCGTTGATTCTGAGCCAGGATCAAACTCTCGTTTGAAACCTGTTGGCAGCCCACAGGACGGAGGTCCGTGGGTCCTGCCTGCCCGCCAAGGCTCGAAAACCTGGCGGGCCATTACCTTGTGAGATTGATCAAGCCAAAGCTTGCATCTTCTCACGACTGGCACGTTCAACTATGTTGTCAAAGATCCGTAACGGACAACCGCCTTGGCGGGCCGTTTGGATCAAGGACTCAGGCGCGTAAACGCAACCATGTGTCCTCGAACTTGATGCGCTGTTTTGTCCGGGTGGTACGACTTCCACTTACCCGCTGGCTTCGATCCTCGATCTCAACCGCCGGTTCGCTTCGTCGTCGCTTTCGACTTGCGCCAACTTTTCTAAGGTATCGAACTTTCGTTCGCTTGTCAACCTCTTCGTTGCTTTTCTTTTCTTCACCCTATCTGCTATCGGTCCATCGGCCGATCAGCCCCGCGGGCACAGATAATGCGAATTCAAGAAGCAACTCTGTATTACTTAGAGTTTGACGTATCCACCTCAAGTGGCGTCATCACAGCACAGAAACTCAAACATCGCTTCAGTCGACACGCGACTGCGGCCTCTAGGGCCCTTTCGATTTCAACTTTGCAGTGGCTTGGGTTTGACTGGGGGCGGGGCATTTACCCTATCGCTCGGTCCCAAATACAAACGCTTGGACTGCGGGTTGAAGAATCTGATCTTTCTAGATTCTCCCAGTTTTCACCAGGGCGGCCTTCCCTTCAGGCTCGCGCTTCAACCTCAGCGTTGCTCGCTGTTCGCTGCAACGTTTTTGAATGTAACCCGTTGATGAACGGAAAGCAAGCTTAACGCTGTTGAAAATTGCATCTCAATGTTGAAAACCAACCAATACCTATTTGTATTCAACAACTTATAAAAGTTAAGGTTGCACCGGGAACGGTGCAACCTTTGTGTGGTGAAAATAGCTACGCGGAATTAGCCGCCGACTTAGTCCATCTTGGGAGCCTTCTCGTACTCCCCTGATTTCTTCCAGGCGCCCGCCTTTACCTCTTCCGCCTTTAACGCCTTCTCCTTCATGGCGATATCGTGCATCCTGCGGAACGCATCGGTGGTACGCACCTGTTTATCCCTGGGCGGAAGAGACGCAATCTCAGCGCTCACATACTGGGTCCGGTTCCCGGGATTAGGGTGATCGCTCAGAAACTGAGCCCCGCCCTCGCCATACTTCGCCTGAATAATCTCAAAGAACTGCGGCATGCCACGCGGATCGTATCCTGCGTCGTACAGAATATGCGTGCCCATCAGGTCAGCCTGCTTTTCGGCATCGCGCCCCATCCGCAGGAAGTCCAGCCCCGCAGCTGTCCCGATGCCCTGGGCGGCGATATCTCCGAGCCTGCCGCCAATGGTTGCCTGCGCCGCGATCTGCCCCAGGCCATACCAGATGCTCCGGGTCTGCTGCTTGGTGATGTTGCAGGTCGCGTGACGCATCACCACGTGGGAGAGCTCATGGCCCATCACGCCCGCCAGTTGCGCCTCGCTTTCGGCTGCCTGGACGGTCGCCAGATTCACAAACACCGACCCTCCCGGCAGCGCGAACGCGTTGATCTCATCGCTGGCGACGACGTGGAAGTTGTATCTCCACGCATATCCAGGGGCATAGTTCACCAGCTTCTCTCCCAACTGGCGCACGTAGACGGCGACCGGGTCGGAATCCTTCAGGACCGGCATCGCGTCGTAGACCTTGGCCGCTACCTGCTCGCCCTGTTTCTGCTCGTCCGGCTCGGTGAAGCCGTTCTTGCAGACCGGAAGTTGGATCTGCGTCGCCTCGCACCGGAGTGCCGCCGCCATTGCTACCACTACCAGCCATCGTGTCAGTTGCTTGTTCATCGCCGTCTCCACGCCCTACCGGGCCTGTGCCGCGATTGTAGTGAATCCCGCAGGAAACGGGAAAACACACGGAAAATGGCCCTTTTGCGGGCTATAATCTAACCCTTACCTCGCAACCGCGAGGCTTGGAGCGACGTACCATGCCAATTACGCCCACCCAGAACATCTGGCACAACGGACAGCTCATCCCCTGGGAGAAAGCCAACATCCACGTCATGTCCCACGTGGTGCACTATGGCTCTTCTGTATTTGAGGGGATCCGTGCCTACACCCAGGGCAGCTCCGCCGGCGTCTTCCGCCTGCCGGAGCACATGCAGCGCCTGATCGACTCGGCCAAGATCTACCGCATGCCCCTGCCCTACACCGTCGACCAGCTATGCGCCGCCGTCGTCGATGTCGTAGAGGCCAACGGTGTCGCTCCCTGCTACATCCGTCCAGTAGCCTTCCGCGGCTATGGTGAGATCGGCGTCAACCCCACCAAGTCGCCCATCGAGATCTACATCGCCAACTTTCCCTGGGGTAAGTACATTACCGCCAGCGAAGGCGCGGATGTCTGTATCTCCTCGTGGTCGCGCCTGGCGCCCAACACCATGCCGTCGCTGGCCAAAGCCGGCGCCAATTACATGAACTCGCAGCTCATCAACATGGAGGCCAAGGTCAACGGTTACGTGGAAGGCATCGCGCTGGACCGCAACGGCTACCTCTCCGAGGGCTCGGGCGAGAACCTCTTCCTCGTCCGCAACGGCGTCATCTACACCTCGCCGCTGGCGAACTCGGTACTGTCGGGCATTACGCGCGACTCCATCATCACCATTGCCAAGCATCTGGGCATTCCGGTGGTAGAGCAGTCACTGCCCCGCGAGCTGATCTATATCGCAGACGAGGCCTTCTTCACCGGCACCGCCGCCGAAGTGACCCATCTGCGCTCGGTCGACCAGATCATGATCGCTGACGGCAAGATGGGCCCCATCACCACCGCCATCCACGACGAGTTCTTCGCCCTGGTCAACGGCCTGCAGCCCGATCGCTACAACTGGCTGACGCCGGTGAACGTGAAAACCAACGAAGCAGCTTCGGTCTAGAAACTTCTGATGCAAGCAGAAGAGGCGGCCTGATGGCCGCCTCTTCTGTTTTGTGCCCGGTGTGCTAATCAATTCAAGATAGGCCACGCATTTGAAGTTGGTGGGAGCCGAGGCTTTTAGCCCTCGGGTTACCGGCTCAATAAAGAAATGGGCTTTAGAGTGTGTGTGAGGGTCGAATCTGCTCATCGAAGATATTGCCTCGTCGTAGCTGGCCGCGACGTACCGGCCATCGTTGGCGAGGTCGGCGTTCTGCAGATAGAGCGGAATCTCCCGCAGCACGGCCGCGGGATCGCTGGGCGCACACTTTCCGTATTGCCCGTCACTCGGGAAGCGGTCAACGATTGTGACCAGAGGCTCACAGCCGCCGACGGCACGAGGTTTGGAAGTTCTAACTATTTCGGTTATTGACTAATGTGGAGTAGCCGCGCCGTTTCTCCGTCAAGCGGGCGTTGAGTCGTGAGGACGAATCGCATCCAGCCGAGCATGGACATCTGCCAATCGTGCTTGCCGGTGATCTGAGAACCTTCTGATTCTTGTTGATTGTGTTGGATCAAGATGACATTTGCGCGGTTGCCAGCCACCCGCAGTGCATCCAGAAGTTTGGTGGGCACGACAAGAGAGTTGGGCGTAGCCTGGTCTCCTTGAATCAACAAGAATGGCGGAGCCGCGGAATGAACCAAATTCAACGGATCAATGGCAGCCACTGGCGAACTTGATGGCGATTCTGTCGAGAGGGGATCAGCATGGAACCCAGGATTTGGTGGCGAGGTCCAACCTCTGGGCGTAAGCACTCCCTTTGTTGGGGAAACCAACTCTTTGCCAAAGTCGCCGACACCGGCAAGCATCACAATCGCCTGAACTTCATCGGACTCCTTATCCCAATCGTATGGTGTCCGCTTTCCTTTTTCGGGCGGCATGAGGCCGGAGATTGTTGCCAGGTAGCCGCCCGCCTCATCGCCAATAAGCACAATCTTGTCAGGGGCGACGTTGAAGCGAGCGGCTTCATGTCGTACGAAGCGAACAGACCTCTGCACATCCATGATCATGTCATTTAGGGTCGCTCCTGGGGCCAGTCGATAGTCGACTGAAAAAACGGCAACGCCCGCAGCCACCAGACTGTTGGCCAGTGATAATTGGTTGAGGTCCCAGCCTGAGCCGGAGGTTAGTCCGCCCCGATGTATTAGAAGGGCGGCAGGGTGTGGTTCCGTGGGACAGGCAGGAGCCCAAATACGAATGGAAAGGTTGTCCTGTCCTTCTATTTTTCCTCCGCCCAGCCCGACACCAGCCAGCGGTAGAAATTCATGTCCTCGCTCGAACACACATGATGAAGCAGCGCCATTGGCTTGAGCGACTACTAGGTTGCCACACAGAAATAATGCTGCAGCTAGTACTCCATGGACGCGCATGGCTTGAGCTTATAACTGACAGCAAGCAGACCGTCAAGGATCTTGGTCAATTATGAATTATTCGG
This sequence comes from Terriglobus albidus, assembly GCF_008000815.1. Taxonomy (NCBI): domain Bacteria; kingdom Pseudomonadati; phylum Acidobacteriota; class Terriglobia; order Terriglobales; family Acidobacteriaceae; genus Terriglobus; species Terriglobus albidus. The sequence goes on from NZ_CP042806.1 coordinate 6,055,672, forward strand.
TGCCACGGTCTCTGTCCCACATTGCGTTTATGTGGTTGACTACCAAGAAGTACATCTGCATTCTATGCAGCGTATCGCTCTTGCCTGTCGGATATCCGCCCTAATGAGAAGCGACAGTCTCCGGCGCCAGCGTAATCGCGCGACCGTCGTTGAGCAGGATAAGTAAGTTTCCCGATGCTTGAAAACCCACGACTCTTCCCCATGGCCGTCCTTCACTGGAACGCGGCAACGATGTCAGATCCGCTACAGCCTCGCCTACAGTCACAACGCGTGTCCTGCCGGTGGCCGAGTAGAAGGTGATCAGCGTGTCTGAGGGTCGAACCTTCTCCTCGAAGATATTGCCTCCGTCATAGCTGGCGGCTACATACCGGCCATCGTTGGCGAGATCGGCGTTCTGCAGATAGAGCGGAATCTCCCACAGCATTGCCGAAGCATTGCTCGCCCGGAAGATCCTGGTCCGTTTCTCCTTCACGCTGGAGATCAGAAAGAAACGATGGTTCGGTGAATACTCCTTGTGGTCGGCAGGAGCAACAGGAGGGCTTGCGGCATACAGTATCGCAGGCACAATCATGAACAACGCAAGTGTTATCGAGCTGGTGATGGAAGGCCGAATCATTACTGCACGCACCTCCATCACGATAGGACGCCTGAAGACATCCAGCAGGGGTTAACCACTCCCCAACACTATGAACTAACTGGTAATCTTTGCGGCGAAGGGTTGGCGAAACTCAGCATAATTTCGGCGAAAACCCAAGAAAAACCGCAAAAAGGCATCCATTCCTGCCTACAATGGCTTCTCACGCCGTTGTTGGAGGAAGGCTCGTCATGGCTGCTCGTCCTTACTGGTCCGGTCACATTCAAATCTCCCTGGTCTCGTTCGCTGTCAAACTCTTTGTCGCTACGGAATCCAAGTCCGAGATCCGCTTTCATCAGATCAGCCGCTCCACCGGCGAACGGGTGAAGTACCAGAAGGTCAGTGCCTCGGAAGCAAACGAGTCGACGCCGGCCTCCACGGTCGAGAAGTCCGACATCGTAAAGGGCTATGAGTTCCGCAAGGGCGAATACATCCAGATCGAGCCGGAAGAGATTGCCAACCTCCGCATCCCCTCGCGCAATACCATCGCGCTGGAACAGTTCATCGCGCTCGAAGAGCTGGACCCCGCCTACTTCGAAAAGCCTTACTTCGTGGCGCCGGAAAACACAGCGCAGACAGAAGCCTTCGCCACCATCCGCGAAGCGTTGCGCGGCATGAAGAAAGCCGGCATCGGCAAGATCGCCTTCGGCGGCCGCGAGCATCTGGTCGCCATCGCCGCACCTGCGGACAAAGAGCTCAAGGGCCTGATGGCCTACACCATGCGCTACCAGGAAGAGCTCCGCGATGCGAAGGAGTACTTCAACGAGATCAAAGACGTCACTGTCGAAAAGGACCAGCTCGATCTCGCGCAGGAGCTGATCAAGCGCAAAGCGCAGAAGTTCGATCCGTCGAAGTGGCACGATGAGTATGAAGCCGCTCTGCGCGCCATGGTGCAGGCCAAGATCGACCACCAGCCCCTGCCGGTCGAAGAAGAACACCGGCCGATGGCCAAGGTCATCAACCTGATGGATGCGCTGCGCGCCTCGGTTCACGGCAACAAGCAGGAAGCAGCCCCCGCAGCCACAGGCCGCAAGAAGCCCGCGGCGAAGGCTACCGCATCCGATGCAAAGCGCGGCATGGAGATCGTGAAAGAGACGAAGGCCGTGGCAAAGAAGGGTGCGAAGAAGAAGTCAGCATGAGCAGATTGAATCATTGAAGAATGGAATGATTGAATAAGTTCTCGGTGATGAAGAAGCTTCTGCCCCTCCTGCTGACCGCTACTGCTCTGGCCGCACCTGATCCAACACCCAGGCAGGCGTGGAAGAACTTTCACGACCTGCTGCAACAGCAGTGTCCTGTTAAGCGCCTTGATCTGATGGCGCCTGCGGAGCTGTTGAACTCCATCGAAGATTACGAAACCCAACTCTCGGCCCAGGACATGGCACTGGTCGACAAGTACACGACTCGCGCATGCCGTGATGTGGCCGCAGGAGCAGGCTGCAACAACACCGGCTTCCTGCAGGCAGCGATCAAGCTCAACCGGCTGGAGCACTTCACCGGAAAGCTATGCCAGTTGCCGGTGGTCTGCACGGCGCAGTCGAAGTGTGCCGTGCCGTAGATGCAATATGGCTGCCCACGATCAGTAGACTAACCTCGGATCTGGGTGCCCCATCCATTGCGTAGCAATGGGTGGGAACGTTCGAGCGCAGCTCGAATCATTGGCTCCTGTGTAATCGGGCCCCACGACGAAAATGGCGAGTAAAAAAGCAGGTTCGAGCTGCGCTCGAATCTCCCACTCACGCTTTCGCGTGAATGGGGCACCCAGAGTATGGCCAACAGTGCGGCCTTTTTTCTCAAAGAACCAGCTCCGAAATACCGATCTTTGTAATACCCTCATCCCCACTGCGGCATCTGAATCCGACATGGCCACGAAAAAAGCAGCGAAGAAATCCGGAACACGCAAAGCTACCGCCAAGGCCACGGCGAAGCGCGCACCTACGGCCTCCTCAGCGGTCGACAAACAGCTTGCGAAGTATCGCTCCATGCGCGACTTTGGTATCACCGCCGAGCCTGCCGGAGGCCACAAAACCGCCAAGCTCAGCGAACGCCCGTTCGTCATTCAAAAGCACGCCGCGACGCGCCTGCACTATGACTTCCGGCTCGGCTGGAACGGTGTGCTGAAGAGCTGGGCCGTAGCCAAAGGGCCAAGCTACGTCGTCGCCGACAAACGGCTTGCCGTTGAGGTGGAAGACCATCCGATGGAGTACGGTGGCTTCGAAGGCATCATTCCCAAGGGACAGTACGGCGGCGGCACCGTCATGGTCTGGGACCACGGCACGTGGGTGCCGCAGCCGGGGCACGATTTCGACGAAGGGCTGAAGAGCGGCTCGCTGAAGTTCATCCTGCATGGCGAAAAGCTGAAAGGAAAATGGGCGTTGATCCGGATGAAAGGCGGACGCTTTGCTGGCGATACCAAGCCTGGCGCCAAGCCCAACTGGCTGCTCATCAAAGAACACGACGACTTCGAGCGCGGGCCCGATGATCCGCCGCTCACCGAAGCAGAGCCGGACTCAGTCGTTACCGGCCGCTCCATCGAGCAGATCGCCGCCGCCGAAGACCACGTCTGGAACAGCAAAGAGACCAGCACCAGCGACCAACCCTGGTACAAACAGCCGTCGAAGGCGCCCGAGGAGGCTCCTCGCAGCCCCAAACCACCCGGCAAGGCAGTCAAAAGCGCAGTCTCACTCGGGAAGCTTCCCAAGGAGGAGCTTCCCGAATTTTTGAAGCCCCAGCTCGCCGTAGAGGCTTTCACTCCGCCAACTGGCTCCAACTGGATTCACGAGCTCAAACTCGACGGCTATCGCATTCAGGCCCATATCGACCACGGCAAGGTAAAGCTATTCACCCGGCGCGGACTCGACTGGACACATCGTATCCGGCCTGTCGCCACCGCTCTGGCCAAGCTTCCAGTAACGACAGCCATCCTCGATGGAGAGCTCTGCGCCGTGCGTCCAGACGGCACCACCAGCTTTGCCGATCTGCAGGCTTCCTTCGAGCATGGAGAGCGCCGGGCACTCACCTACTTCGTCTTCGATCTACTGCATCTCGACGGTCACAACCCGCGCGATCTGCCGCTACTCAAACGCAAGGCCATGGTCGAGAAGCTGCTGACACAGCTTGACCATCCACAGATCCAGATCTCGCAACATTTGCAAGGCGACGCGAATGCCATCTTTCAGAACGCTTGCAGCCTGCATGCGGAAGGTATCGTCGCCAAGCGCGGCGATGCCCCCCATCGCGCGACACGCTCGCCGGAGTGGCTGAAGCTGAAGTGCATTCGCCAGCAGGAGTTTGTCGTCGGAGGCTTCACGCTTCCCTCCAATGCCATACACGGCGTAGGTGCACTCTTGCTGGGCTATTACAACGACCTGAAGCAGCTTATCTATGCAGGCCGCACTGGTACAGGCTTCGATGCCAGGACTCATACGATGTTGCGCGACAAGCTGAATGCGTTGCGACAGGCGAAGCCTGCTTTTCAGCGGGTCCCCAACGAAGCGCAGAAGGGCGTGCTCTGGGTAAAGCCCGAGCTCGTCGCTCAGGTCACCTTCACGACCTGGACCGCCGACAATCTCATACGACAGGCCGCCTTTCAGGGCCTTCGCGAAGACAAACCTGCGGAAGAGGTGCGCCGCGAAGAGCCAACGGTCGCTCCCTCCGCGAAGCAGGAGAGAGGGAGGATGCCGATGCCGCAAGCAGCTATAAAAGCGCCAACGCAAAATTCCATCGCAGCTCGAGTCGCGACGAAGAAGAAGACAACCGAAGACGCCGCGCCTGTCCGCCTGACCCATCCCGATAAGGTTCTCGATGCGGCCAGCCACCTCACCAAACAACAACTCGCCAACTACTACTGGGCGATCGCACCGTACATGCTGCCCCACATCACCAATCGCCCGTTATCGCTGGTGCGATGCCCTGAAGGTTCCGGCAAACCATGCTTCTTCCAGAAGCATGTAAATCACACGTTGCCGCCAGGCATCACGGGAACTCCCGTACCCGATAAGAAGACAGGCAAGATCGAGCAGTACATCACGCTCTCCACACCGGAGGCGCTAGCCGGACTGGCCCAGATGGGAGTGCTCGAGGTCCATCCGTGGGGATCGCAGAACGACGATCTGGAGCGGCCCGATCGCGTTGTCATCGATCTCGATCCTGACACAGCAATCTCCTGGAGCACTCTCTGTGACGCTGCCGCGGAGGTGCGCGATCGTCTGAAGAAGCTTGGTCTAACCTCCTTTTTGAAGACCACGGGAGGTAAGGGACTGCATGTCGTCATTCCCATCACGCCGAAACATGACTATGCAGCGGTGAAAGAGTGGGCGCATGAGTTCGTGCTGCAGATGGAGCGCAACAATCCGCGGCTCTATCTCAGCAAGATGAGCAAGGCCGCACGCGCGAACCATATCTTCCTCGACTATCTCCGCAATGAACGAGGAGCCACGGCAGTGGCTCCGTTCAGTCCGCGCGCTCGCGAGGGAGCACATGTTTCGCTCCCGCTTCCATGGACGGATCTCAAACTTCCTGAGCGGCCTGTCTTTACGGTTGTCGACTTCGAGACATGGAAGCCGCGGCTTAAGCGCGATCCGTGGAAAGAGATGGGGAAGGTGAAGCAGCAGTTGCCGATTTAGAGTGGCCGATGTTTTTGCCGCATTGCTCAACTACCGCGCGAAGCGCAACCATTTCGCACCGCAGATGCGAATGTATTGCTTAAGGGGACGGCTTCAGCCGTCCCGTAGAACGTCTTCATACTGATGCGGCTTTAGCCGCTGAGGTCAAATTCATTCACTTCGGAGTACTACATCTCCCCGCACATTTTCTGTTTGTCATTTCGCAGTGACCGAAGGGAACGGAGAAATCTGCTTCTCCCACGCATTGCCCTCAGCGGCTAAAGCCGCTTACTTATACGGCATCAGATCGCACGGCTGAAGCCGTGCGCTTAAGCAAGACAATCGCGCGTTGCGCGATGCTTCTTCTTCGCGGCAAAGCCGCGAAGAAGAAGCCAGTAACGCAGGTCCTTCGCCTATGGCTCAGGATGACAATCGAGAGAGCTACGCCCTCTTTGTTCGCGCTGTCTTAACGCTTTACCTTTTAACCTTCAACTTTTAACTTCATCCCTTACTTCACACCAAAGCCATACACCGTCTCCGACTCGAAGACCTCTCCCGGACGCAGCATGACCGATGGGAAATGGGCATGATTCGGCGAATCGGGAAAGTGCTGTGTCTCGAAGCAGAAGCCGGTCCGAGCGGTATAGACCTTACCGAAGCGGCCGACCAGCACGCCCTTCAGGTTATTGCCCGAATAGAACTGCATTCCCGGCTGAGTCGTCTTCACCGTGAGCGTGCGTCCGCTCTCAGGCTCGTGCGCCTGTGCCGCGACACGTATCGTCCCTGCATCCCCGTTCAACACCCAGGTATGGTCGTAGCCTTTGGCAAACTTCAACTGTTCATACTCCGCATCAGCACGGTCTGCAATCGCATGCTCGGTCCGGAAGTCCATCGGTGTTCCTTCCACCGGAGGCAGCTCACCCGTCGGAATGGAGGTCGCATCGGTCGGCACAAAGGCATCCGCGTTGATGACGATGCGCGTGTTGGTAATGTCGCCGCGGTCATCACCGCGCAGATTCCAGTAAGCGTGGTTGGTGAGATTGACCACCGTCGTCTTATCACTGGTCGCACGATAATGGATATGCAGATCGCTTCCCTTCAGGGTGTAGGTCACGGTGACCGTCATTGTCCCCGGAAAACCCATGTCGCCATCCGGCGAAACGAGTGAGAGCTCAACGCCATTCGGCACTTCCTTAGCAGTCCAGAGCTTCTTGTCGAAGCCCTGCGGTCCGCCATGAAGTGCGTTCTGTCCGTTGTTCTGCGGAATCTGGAAGGTCTGACCGTCCAGCTCAAACTGACCGCCGGCGATGCGGTTTGCGACACGTCCAACTGTGGCGCCGAAGAACGCCGTATCGCGCAGCCACTCTTCCAGCGTGTCGTAACCCAGTGAGATGTGCGCCATCTCGCCATTACGGTCTTTCGTCTTGACGCTGACAAGGCGGCCGCCCCAGTTCATCACACGAGCCTCGACCTGTTCGCTCTTCAGTGTGAAGATCTCTACCTCTGATCCGTCCGGCAACGTGCCGAAGACTGCCTTGCTCACCACAACCTCTCCGCCCATCCTTAACCCCATCCTTTTCGATTCGGTTCCCTACGCGAACATTCCCGACTCCGCCTTCAGCGCAGCCACCAGCTTATCTATCTCACCCTCAGTGTTATACAGCGCCGGTGTAACGCGGACAGCCGCTCCTTTGGCGATACCCTTTCGTGCAACCGTTACGATGCCGTACTTCTTCAAAAGGGTCTCCTGCATCTGCTTCGCCTGTTCAAAGCTTTTCATCCCCTTCACCCGGAACGAGGTCGTCGCACCGTAGCGGCCCTTTTCTTCCGGAGTCAGGATTTGGATACTGTCGATCTCCATTGCCTGATGGACCCAGCGATCCCGCAGGCCAGTCAGCCGGGCCTGCTTCTTCTCTACTGTCAGCCTGTTGTGAAAGGCGATGGCCGCGGGAACCGTAAGAGTCGCTGCAAAGTTATAAGTCCCCGGATACACGCGAGAGCGAACGTCGTCGGGAGCGTCCTCGCGGTTGCCCATGCAGAGCTCCAGGTCACCGAGCCGTTCTTTGCGGACATAGATGGCGCCGACACCCAGAGGAGCTCCAATCCACTTATGCAGGCTGAAGCCGGCGAAGTCGGCGTCGATCTCCATGAGGTTCACCGGCATCTGACCTACGGCCTGTGCTGTATCTAGAATCACCGCAACACCGTGCCGGCGCGCGATAGCGATGATCTCTCGAACTGGATTCACCAATCCTGTCTTATGGCAGAGGTGGGTAACCAGCATGAGCCGCGCCCTTGGCGTGTTCTTCAACTTCGTCTCATACGCATCCAGAATGGCCGTGGTAGTCGCAGGCTCTGGCATCTCAAATGTGGAGACCTTCACGCCGCGACGGTCTTCCAGATACAGCATGGTGTTCACCATGGCGTCGTAGTCGATATCGCAGAAGACAACCTCATCCCCTGGCTTCAACAGCCTGTACCCGATGATCAGGTCCTGCAGACTCTCGGTGCCGCAACGCGTCAACGCGATCTCGTCTTTCTGTACACCGACAAGCACCGCCACGTCGGTGCGTACTCTGTCCAGATCTGCGGCCAGCGTGCGATCCGTCGTAACACTGCGAACGAACGGGACATTCACGCGATTCAGGTATTGTGTCTGCCGCCAGTACTCGTCCATGACCGGGCGAGCCATCACATTCCAGTACGCGTTTTCAAGATTCGTCAGGCTGCGGTCTACGTCGTACCACTGGATGAACTCGGCTTCGTGCGCCGAACCAAACGCCGGCGCCTGCGGCTCCATCACATTGGTCATCGCCGCTGGCAACACAACTCCCCCGACTGCCAGCTTCAGGAAATCCCGTCTGTTTCCAGCCACTTCCGCCTCCGATTTGATTGCAACTCCGAACGATTTGTGCAGACTGGCTTCATCTTACCCAAGCAAACTCCTTGCCACCCCTCATCCCCGTCAACTATGCTCTGACCGGAGGGCCATACTGGTCTGACCAAAAATCCCCTTGGAGACCATCGCATGGCTGCCGTGACTCGCCCATCGAACTCGTCCAACCTTCGTTGGGTTGTCTGCTTCCTTCTCTTCCTTGCGACCACAATCAACTACATGGACCGGTCGGTCTTCTCGTTGATTGAGCCCGTCCTGCACGGCGTCTCCTTCATGGGCTGGAACCCGGCGGCCGACAAGTTCCATCAGCCGGTCTTCGACAACAACTTCGGCAATGTCGTTATCTTCTTTCAGATCGCCTACGGCATCGGCCTGCTGATCTCCGGACGCGTTGTGGACCGGCTCGGCACCAAGGCCGGCTACGCCATCGCCATCGCCGTATGGGGTCTGGCTTCCATGAGCCACTCCCTGGTGACTTCGGTCGTCGGTTTCTATATTGCACGTGTCTGCCTGGGTCTGGGCGAAGCCGGTAACTTCCCTGCGGCCATCAAAGCCACCTCCGAGTGGTTCCCCTCGGAAGAGCGCGGTCTGGCGACGGGCCTCTTCAACTCCGGTGCGAACTTCTCCGCGCTGATTGCGCCGCTACTGGTCTCTGCCGTCACCCTCCACTTCGGCTGGCGTTACGCTTTCGTCGCCACCGGCTCCATGGGCGTGGGCTGGCTGGTGCTGTGGCTGCTCTTCCCCTATGCCAAACTGCGCCCCTCGCAGGACACGCTGACGCAGCAATATGTTGCGTTGCCAGTGGAGAAGCAGGGCTTCCTCTCGATTCTGTTCACGCGGCGCGCCTGGGCCTTTGCCCTTGGTAAGGGACTCACCGACGGCGTGTGGTGGTTCTATCTCTTCTATCTGCCGCAGTTCCTTAACCGGAACTACGGCCTCGAGCTGCGCGCTCAGTACTGGTTCCTGGTCACCGTCTATCTGTTCTCGTCGGTCGGCTCCATCTTCGGCGGTGCGCTCTCGGGCATTCTGATGAAGCGCGGATTCTCCATCAATGCCGGCCGCAAGGTCGCCATGCTCTCCATGGCCATCTGCGTGATCCCCATCATCTTTGTGCCGCACGTTGGCTCGCTGTTCGTCAATAATCCATGGCCGGCTACGGCGCTCTTCGCTCTGGCCGCTGCTGCGCACCAGGGCTGGTCCGCCAATCTCTTCTCCACCACCGGTGACATGTTCCCGTCGAGCGCGGTCTCGACCGTCGTCGGCTTCGGCGGTGCCATGGGCGCCCTGGGCGGCGCCGTCTTTACCGCAGTGGTCAAAAAGAACCTTTCACTGCACCCGACGCTGATCTTCACCATGGCCGGAACCGTGTACCTGCTGGCTCTGGTGATCATGCACCTGCTGGTGCCGCGCATGGGACGCCCACTCGAAGCCACCGAATAGGTTGAACCAGTTCGACCATTGCCCGGACCAAAGTGGTATGCTTCGAGCGACCGCAAGGATTTGAATAGAAACCATGCCGACGAAGACATCCAACAGCCGTACTACGGCGAAACCACACTCTCAACTCACCATGCAGGTGGTGGAGCACGTCCGTTCCCTGATCGCCCGCGGCGAGTTGCGCCCCGGCGATCGTCTGCCGCCTGAGCGCGAGCTGGCGAAGAAACTCGATATCTCCCGCTCTTCGCTTCGTGCCGGCATTGGATTTCTGTCGGCCATGGGTGTGCTGAAGTCACGGCACGGCGCCGGTACCTTCGTCTCCGACGGTCCGCCGGCCCTGGATCGCAACTCACTCAATGTCCTGGGAGCGCTGCACGGCTTCCTGCCCTGGCAGATGTTTGAGGCGCGCCTGGTGCTGGAAGCGGATCTCGCCGCACTTGCCTCCGAGCGCGCCACCGATGAACACATCGCAGCCCTCGCCGAAGAGGTTGCCGAGATGTACGCCTCGCTGGAACAGCCGCAGGAGTACCTGATCCACGACGTCCGGTTTCACCGCACTATCGCTCTGGCTGCAGGAAACCCCATCCTGGCCACGCTGATGGAGACCATCACGGCGGCCCTGTATGACGTCCGTTCGAAGACAGTGGCGCAATCGACCGACCGCAAGGAGTCGGCGGAGATGCACCGTGCGATCTATCGTGCGATCCGCGCACGCAATCCCGAGGGAGCCCGCGATGCGATGCGTGAGCACCTCTATCGCGCCCGCGCCTCACAGGATATGGAAGTGCCTACCAGTGCGACCGAAGGCGCGGCCGGCAAGACACAGAGCTAACAAACAGAGCGCTGAAGGCGCGGCTCTATACCAGCCTGGGGCAACGCCCCAGGTACGGAGGTTGGGGAATGCTAAGAGGGCTGAAGGCCCGATCTATAATCCCGAATCGCCGCAATGCCACAGTCTCTAAACGAAACAGTCGTGAACCGTTGTATCCCCATCAAAGCGATACGCGTGGATTGATGGCTGCTTTATAGGGCGGGCCTTCAGCCCTTCAATCCTGTGGGCCTCGAACCCTGGGGCGTTGCCCTGGGCGTTGCCCCAGGCTGGTATAGAACGCGCCTTCAGCGCTTCCTGCCCCATTTATCCGCCTCCCACCCGTTTATCCTTAACAACTGACCATGTCTGACCAGCACAAGCCCGGCACCTTCTACCTGACCACGCCGATCTACTACGTCAATGCGCGTCCGCACATCGGCCATGCCTACACCACGCTCGCGGCCGATACCGTTGCGCGCCGCCAGCGCCTGCTGCGCGGTAACGACAACGTCTACTTCCTCACCGGCACCGATGAGCACGGGCAGAAGGTTCAGCGCTCGGCCGCAGCTGCCGGTATCACGCCGCAGCAGTTCACCGACGAGGTCTCGGCCACCTTCCGCGCGCTGTGGGACCGGATGGGCATCACCTACAACGACTACATCCGCACCACCGAGAAACGTCACGCCAAAGGTGTTCAGGCACTGTTCAACCGCCTCTACGAGGGCGGACACATCTACCTGGACAGCTACACCGGCAGCTACTGTGTCTCGGATGAAGCCTTTGTCGATCTGCCACCCGGAACTCCCTGCCCCGACTGCGGACGCCCGCTAGAGACCGTTACCGAAGAGAACTTCTACTTTCGCCTCTCAGGTTTTCAGCTTAAGTTGATCGACCTCATCGAGTCGGGGCGCTTCGCCGTCGAGCCGGAGGCCCGCCGCAACGAGGTGCTGAGCTTCCTACGCGGCAATGTCGCCGCGGCGCCCGCCGCGGCACTCGAACTCTCCGCCGCCGGCACGGCTTATATCCCCGGAGCGCTGAAAGACCTCTCCATCTCCCGCTCCAGCTTCGACTGGGGCATTCCCGTTCCTGAGCCCGCCGCCTCCGAGAGCAAGCAGAAGCACGTCATCTACGTCTGGCTGGACGCGCTTGCAAACTACATGACCGCGCTCGGCTTCGGGCAGGACGACTGCGAGAACTACGACAAGTTCTGGCCGGCCGATCTTCACCTCGTTGGCAAAGAGATCATTCGCTTCCACTGCATCTACTGGCCTGCCTTCCTTCTGGCCGCCGGACTTCCGCTGCCGAAGATGGTGCAGGCGCATGGATGGCTGCTCTTCGAAGAAAGCAAGATGAGCAAGTCACGCGGCAACATCGTGCGCGCCGAGACTATTCTGGACGCCTTCGGCACCCTGAAGCCCGAAGCCACAACAGAAGAACAGGACCTCTTCGGTACCGACGTGCTGCGCTACTTCCTGATGCGTGAGATTCCCTTCGGCCAGGACGGCAGCTTCAGCTTCGACGCCTTGGTACAGCGCTATAACTCTGACCTCGCCAACGGCTACGGCAATCTGGTCAGCCGCACGCTGGCAATGATCGAGAAGTACTTCGGGGGTGTTGTCCCGAATGTAGCGAACATTGAGACAACTGGCTCTCATCCTCGCGAAGCCCTCCTGAGCGGTGTCCCAACCGACTATGACTTCGGCGCGCACCTGCAGCGGATCTGGAATCTGATCGCTGTCACCGATGGCTACATCACGGCCAATGCGCCGTGGAAGCTCGCGGCTGACGAGACGAAGAAGGAGCAGCTTGCGGAGGTGCTATACAGCGCCGCAGAGGCGATCCGCCATCTGACCGCGGCGCTGTACCCGTACCTCCCCTACACGACCTGCAAGGTCTGGGCTCAGCTTGGGCTCGGCCAAATGACTGAGGCCGCCAACACAGGCGAACTCAAAAATCTCGAATGGGGCGGCCTGCAGCCGGGCACAAAGCTCGGTGCACTTGCTCCTATCTTCCCCCGCGCACCCAAGGAACTGATTCAGAAGATGACCGACACCGAACAGAAACCCGTCACAACCGAAGCTGCCACAGCGGTCGCTGAAGCCACAGCACCAGCAGAAGCCGCTGCTGCACCTGCCGAGAATGCCAACGGCATTCCTGCCATCGCCGAGACCATCACCATCGACGACTTCGCCAAGGTCGATCTGCGTGTCGCCAAGGTGCTCGCGGCCGAGCGCATTCCCAAAGCAGACAAGCTGCTGAAGCTGCAGGTAGATCTCGGCTTCGAGCAACGACAGATCCTTTCCGGCATTGCCGAGTTCTATGAGCCCGAACAGCTCATCGGCCGCACCGTCGTCATCGTCGCCAACCTCGCTCCCCGCAAGATGCGCGGCCTGGAGTCGAACGGCATGATCGTAGCCGCCAGCATCGGCGACCACGGACATCCTTACCTGGCGACCTTCCTCGAGAGCCTGCCCCTGGGAGCACGCCTCAAGTAATGCACCTGGTCGATTCGCACTGTCATCTGGACAATCCTCGCTATGTCGAGGATCTGGACGCCGTGCTGGCGCGCTCCTATGCCGCCGGCGTCCGCACCATCCTCACCATCGGCATCGGCGAAGGTCCGGCCTACATGGGCAACGGCCTGGCGCTGGCACGCTCCGCGACCGCGTCCACGCCTGCTGTCTACGCCAGCGCGGGCATCTATCCCGGCAACGCGCATGAGGCGACAGAGGCCGACTATGCGCGCCTGGAGCAGCTCATCCAGGATCCCAACTGCATCGCCGTCGGCGAGATAGGTTTGGACTACTACCACGCCGAGTCACCGGCCCCCGAAATTCAGGCAGCATGCTTTGTACGGCAGATGCGGATTGCCGTCGCGGCACGCAAGCCGATCCTGATCCACTGCCGCCCCAACGATGGCACACCCAACTTCCCCGGCCTGGATGTGTGGAACAACCTCTTCGCCCTGATCGAAGAACACTGGACGCCGCATGACATCACCGGCGTCATGCACTGCTTCAGTGGAACGCAGGCCCACGCCGACCGGAGCCTGGCCAACAACTTCGTCCTCTCCTTCGCGGGACACACAACCTTTCCAAAGTCCAAGGACCTGATGGCAGTCGCCGTCTCGACGCCCCTGGACCGCATTCTGGTGGAGACTGACGCCCCGTATCTGGCTCCGATTCCTCACCGCGGTCAGCGCAACGAGCCCGCCTACACGGCCTATACCGCCTCGGCTATTGCAGCTGCCCGCGGCCTGACGCCGCAGGATTTTGCCCAGGCGACTACCGCCAACTTCCGGCGCATCTTTGGCGTAAGCTAGGGTGTGTCATCAAACTCCTGTCGCCAGCGTTGCGAGCGCAAATTGGTCCAGACGAGGCGGAGGCCGAAGGCTGTGGCGGGTCCACAGTCGAGGACGACAACGAAGTATGGGCGAATCTGCGCCGCAACCCGGAGGGCCGGGGCAGATTTTCCCGATCTCTTCGTCCCTCGTCGTTCCAGTAGACCAGCTACAGTTCTCTCCTCACTCCTAGAGCTCAGAAAAATCTGCTCCCGGCGCTGACGGCAGGAGTTTGATGACACACCCTAGACCACGGAGAAAAACATGGCAGGCGAGAACTCGTTTGATGTTGTCAGCAAAGTAGATATCCAGGAAGTACGAAACGCCATTGAACAGGCGTTGAAAGAAGTAAAGGCCCGCTTCGATCTGAAGGACGCCAAGGGTGAGATCACCCTTGAAGGTCAGGACGTGATCCAGACCGCCGCCGCAGACGAGTACAAGCTGAAGGCGGTCAGCGAGATTCTGCAGCAGAAGCTGGTCAAGCGCGGCATCTCCCTTAAGAACCTGAACTTCGAAAAGATCGAGCAGGGCTCGCACGGATCTGCCCGGCAGAAGATCAAGCTGCAGCAGGGCATCCCCTCCGAGAAGGCCAAGCAGATCGTCGCCCTGATCAAGGATTCCAAGAAGAAGGCCCAGGCCTCCATTCAGGGCGATACGGTCCGCATCGCCTCCAAGGACCGCGACGTGCTGCAGGAGGTCATCGCGCTGCTGCGCGGCAAAGACCTCGGCATCGATCTGCAGTTCACCAACTATCGTTCGAACTAGAGCGTTTTCCCTGTTGCTGGGTATCCCGGAAGCGTCGTACAGCGGCGCTTTCATTACGGAAAGCGCCCATAGATGCGGAAGCCCTACACTACACCCACAGGGAAAAGCTCCAACCTATGACCAGAACCGCGGTAGTCGTCCAATACATTCAGACTGCCGTGGTTCTTGGCGTTCTCGCCGAGTTTATTGACGGAGCGACGCGGCACCTTCGCCCGCCCTGCCCGAGCTGCCTTACACCCCACGGCTGGCCCTTTCACTATTACTTCGACCCCGGCCCCGCGGGGCCGGGCGGCTGGATCTGGACTGGACTTGCAGTGGACCTGCTGCTGTTGCTCGGTCTCAGCGCGGTAATCGTCCGCCTGAGGCAACGCCGCGCTCTTACGGCGTCACCTTCGTCCAAGTAACTGGTACATTCAAAAGAGTGAGTGATTTGCAGATAGCGACGGCGAAAGAGGTCTTCGACCTGCTGCGTGACGATCTTGCCGCCATTGAGCGGGAGTTCGTCTCACAGTCGCAATCCCAGGTGGAAGTCATCACCGAGATCGGCCGCTATCTCATCGCCGGCGGCGGCAAGCGTATCCGCCCACTGCTGCTGCTACTCAGCGCCAAGGCCCTCGGCTTCGAGGGCGATTCGCGCATCCGGCTGGGATCGGTGGTCGAGATGCTGCACACCGCCACCCTGGTCCACGACGACATCATCGACGAGGCGGACACCCGCCGCGGCCGCCCCAGCTCCAACACCACATGGGGAAACTCCAAATGCGTCCTGGCCGGCGACTGGCTCTATATGCAGGCCTTCAACGTGGCGCTGCAGGAGCAGAACTTCCATATCCTCGACCTGCTGATTTCACTGACCCAGCAGATGGTCGAAGGTGAGCTGCTGCAGATGCAGAAGCTGGGCCACCTGATCAACGAGGAAGAGTACTTCGACCTGATCTTCCGCAAAACCGCCTGCCTCTTCAAGGTCTCCATGCAGCTCGGCGCGACTCTCGCTGGCGCTCCGGACGCGATTGAAGCCCAGCTCGGCGAGTACGGCCGCAATCTCGGCCTGGCCTTCCAGATCATCGACGATGTGCTGGACCTGACCGCGACCGAGTCGACCCTGGGCAAGCCTGTCGCCAGCGACCTTCGCGAAGGCAAGGCCACCCTGGCCGTGATCCACGCCCTGGAGCGTGGCACCGGGGCCGACCGCGAAGCCATCCGCACGGTACTGGCCGACCGCAGCTTCCAGCGCGTCACGCATTCACAGATTCTGGAGATCCTCGGACGGCACGGCTCGCTCGAGTACGCACACGACACCGCCCGCGCCTACGCCGAGGCGGCTCGGCTCTCCATCGCCGACCTGCCCGACACCGACGCCAAGCGCGCTCTGCTATGGGTGCCGGCTTACGTCGTCGACCGCGACCGGTAAATAAGCACTATCTTTTCGGATCTGTCATCCTGAGCAACGCGGGGTCCCCGGTCAGCTTTGCTGACTGGGGTGACAAAGCGAAGGACCTGCTTTTCTTGCCCTAAGTAGAAGCCTGGTGATCGTCGATCTCTTGTTTTGTCATTTCGTAGCGTAGCGGAGAAATCTGCTTCTCCAATACATGCCCTCAGCGGCTAAAGCCGCTTCCTTCGCAGCTCAACTCCGGCATGGCTGAAGCCATGCCCTTAAGCAAAACCGTTGCGCACCGCGCAACTAGTTCGCACCTGCGGTGCGAATGCCTCGCTTAAGGGGACGGCTTCAGCCGTCCCGTGAAAACGCTCCATAGACGGCGGCTTTAGCCGCTGAGGGCAAATCCCACCCCACATATCCGCACCCAATCCTCGTACCCTAGAACCAGTGTCCCGCTTCGCCGACATCGCTCTACCCGTCCCTCTGGACCGCCCGTTTACCTACGCGGTAAATGGCGTCGTGCCGGCTGTCGGAGCCCGTGTTCTGGTTCCCTTCTCCGGGCAGAAGCTGATGGGCATCGTCGTCAAAGTCCATGACACTCCTCCACCTCCCGAGGTCGAGACCAAGCCGATCCAGCAGGTGCTGGATGCAGATGCCGTACTCTCCCCTGAGCAGATGGAACTTGCCGGCTGGATCAGCAGCTACTACCTGGCGCCGCTGGGCGAGGTGCTGCGCGGCATGTTGCCGCTGATGGCGGAAGTCCGCCGCGACATCACCTATCGCATCAGCGAGACAGGACGCACCATTCTCTACCAGGGAGCCGAGCTGGGCTCCTCCCGCCGCAGCAAGCTCTCACCCGAAGACCAGAACCGCGAGTACGCTGTCCTGAATTTGCTGGAAGCCGGCGATGCGCTGCGGCCGGGCCGCATCCGCTCCAGCACCGGCGCCAACAAGGCCCTGCTGGAAGGCATGGTGCGCAAGAAGTGGCTGGTCCGCGAGACCGTCGCCGAGCAGCGCGATGCCCGCCGCATGGAGCGTGTTGCGGTCCTTGTTCCCGATGCCCGGCTTCCCAAGCTGAACGCCAACCAGATGCGTCTGCTCTCGGAACTCGCCGCAGTCAACGGAAGAATGAAGCTCACCGACCTGCGTGGGCTTCCTGTGCCACAGACAACGCTTGGCACCCTGGTCCGCCGCGGCCTGGTCACCATCGAAGAGGTGCCAGAGAACTTCCATCTGGGAGCGGTCCACGCACCCGGCAAGAAGCACGCTCACGAACATACGCTGAATCCGCAGCAGCAGGCGGCCGCTGACGCCATCATTGCCGCGTTAGACAATCCCCCAGAGCAGTTCCAGCCCATCCTGCTCTATGGTGTGACCGGCAGCGGCAAGACAGCGGTCTACTTCGCTGCCATGCAGGCCGCGCTCGATCGCGGCAAGGCCGCTATTCTGCTGGTACCGGAGATCGGCCTCACCCCCGCCATGGCCGCGCAGCTTTACGCAGCCTTCGGATCGCAGGTAGCCCTGCTGCACTCGCAGCTCTCGCCCGACGAGCGCGCCGAGCAGTGGCATCGTATTCGCCGCGGCGAAGCTCCTATCGTCGTCGGTACACGGTCGGCCATCTTCGCTCCGGCGCCGAACCTCGGGCTCATCCTCGTAGACGAAGAGCATGACGGCAGCTACAAGCAGGAAGAAACGCCGCGTTACCATGCACGCGACACGGCCATCATTCGCGCCCGCCTGAACGGCGCGGCTATCGCTCTCGGCTCCGCCACGCCATCGCTCGAGAGCTGGCACAACGCCCAGCGCGGCAAGTATGCGCGCGTCGAAATGCCGGATCGCGTCTCCAACCGCCCACTGCCCGAGGTCGAGCTCATCGATATGCGCGCCGAGTTCCAGCAGACCGGCGCGGACCAGATCTTCTCGCGCACGCTGATCGAAGAGACCCGAGCCACACTGGAGCGCGGCGAACAGGTCATCATCCTGCTCAACCGCCGTGGCTACAGCTTCGTAGTGATGTGCCGCTCCTGCGGCGAAAAGATCGAGTGCCAGAACTGCGCCATCGCCATGACCTATCACAAGCATGGCCGCGCCGATGAGATGGACGATCACGCACGGGCCGGGCAACGTCTGGAATGCCACTACTGCGGCTTCCGCCGTACCGTCCCGCAGGTCTGTCCGCACTGCCAGTCAGAACACCTCTACTACCTGGGCGCAGGTTCACAGCAGGGCGAAGAGCGGCTGGCCGAGATCTTTCCCAACGCGCGCATCGGCCGCATGGACCGCGACACCGTGCGTGGCCGTGCGGACATGGAACGCCTGCTCACCCGGCTGCACTCCGGCGAGATCAATCTCCTGGTCGGCACACAGATGATCGCCAAGGGACACGACATCCACGGTGTCACGCTGGTCGGCGTTGTCGGCGCCGACTTTGCTCTCGGGCTGCCGGACTTCCGCGCTGCAGAGCGTGTCTTTCAATTGCTCACCCAGGTCAGCGGCCGCGCCGGACGCGGCGACAAACCAGGACGCGTCGTGGTGCAGAGCTATCATCCCGAGCACTACGCCATGAAGTTCGCGCAGCAGCATGACTTCCACGCCTTCGTGCAGAAAGAGCTGCAGTACCGGCGATGGATGCACTATCCCCCATTTACGGCGCTGGCAAACCTGGTCATCCAGTCTGACCATCTGGAGCAGGCAGCGGGATGGGCAGCAACGCTCGGGCGCTTCCTGGAGAAGATGTCTCTGCCGAAGGTGCGCATCATCGGTCCGGCAACAGCTCCGCTCTCTCGGATCAAGAGGATCTATCGTTTCCACTTTGTGTTGAAGTCAGAGAGTCGTGCGGCGTTGTCCGAAGCGCTGAGGGCCATGCTCGCGCATGCAGCCGAACAACAGATACCACGCGCGGCACTGATCGCCGACGTCGATGCGGTTCACTTGATGTAAATCGGGAATCGTTTCAGGACATATGCGTGGCTAAAACTGGTGGGAGCAGCGGGCTTCAGCCCGCTGATACAGGCTCAACAAGTAAATGGGCTTTAGCCCTGGGCCTTCTCTGCGCGTCAGGAGAAGGCCCAGGGCTAAAGCCCATTTCTATATTGAACCGATAGACCGTGGGCTAAAAGCCCACGGCTCCCACCGGATCGAGCTCCCGCTCGATACTCCCACATAAGCTCCGCGTATGTGGGGCACCCGGTGTATGGGTCTAATTCAGATTCCTCGAACGCCCTACCGTCCCCATGTAATGCGCGAGAACTCAGCCACCAGGCTTGCATCGGCGAAGGGCTGCAGCGAGAAACAGAGCAGGAAGATCACACCGCAGACAGCAATCACGCCAACCTGCCACGGCTCCATCTCATCGTCGAGCGGAACATTCGGATGTTTCATTGCGGGCAGCATCAAGAGCATTGCCCATAACAGCCAACCGATCCAGTAAACAGTTCCCAGCAGCATAAGCACGCCAATGGTGATCTGCGTACCAATGTGGTGTGCTTTGGGAGAGATGGCGTAAAGGATATGGCCGCCATCAAGCTGTCCGGCAGGGATGAGGTTGACGGCAGTGATCAGCACGCCTACCCAGCTTGCCACCACCATCGGGTGCGGAACGATGTTATAGATATCCGGCAGCGAGTGATTCGCTCCCTGCAGCAGCACATGAAAGATCTGCAGCAGTAGCGGCGGATTGAACCGAACGATTGAAGAAGCAACGGGCTCCGGCCTGGAGTTCGCCAGGCCCACCCATGTGGTGACGATTGCAACCAGGAAGCCCGCAATCGGGCCCGAAGCTCCGATCAACAGCAGTGCGCGGCGGGAGCGGATGCGCGACCGCAATCGGATCACGGCGCCCACCGTGCCACTGAGTGTCGGCGCCGGTAACAGATACGGCAGCGACGCACGCACGCCCACATAACGGCAGGCAGCATAGTGCGCGAACTCATGCGCCAGAAGAATGGCCAGAAGCGTCAGGGAGAACGGCAGCCCCAGCGGTAGAAGGTTCAGATGCCCAGCGATCCACACGTGGGGAACGATATCTTCGCTGCTGGTCAGTGGCGGCTTGCCCTGATTGAAGTTGACCATGTAGCGCATGCCGAGCGCCGTAGTCGTGAACAGGGTCAAGAGAAACAGCAGCAGGTGCACCCAGATGGGCGAGGATGCCGGACGCCGCGCAGCACTTACCTGTGGTGTCTCAACAACGGGTTCGGCAACAGGATTCAGGAGGCCGGCACTCATAGAACCACAAGCTTCCTATGGCTGCAGCGACGCCTGGAATGCCCAAACTCAGCCAATGACCTGAAGGTCCTTGCCGGGCTTGAAGCGAACTGCTTTTCCTGGAGTAATGCTGACCTCGGCGCCAGTCCTGGGATTACGGCCGATGCCGGTCTTGCGCGGGCGCACGTTGAAGACACCGAAGCCGCGAAGTTCAATCCTGTCTCCGGCTGCCAGAGTCTGCTTCATGGCATCGAAGATAGTGTCGACAGCCGCCTCGGCTTTCGTCCGGGGAAGGCCGGTTCGATCCACAATCCGCTGAATGAGATCTTGCTTGATCAAGAAGGATTGCCTCGCCGCCATGGAATTCTGCACGGGCTCGGAAAGACGCCATATGCATGTGCTGATGGTAGAAAGCGTTGAAAAGATTGTCAACGCGCAGCCCGTCCCGTAAGATTGCCTTTTCCGGCTCCCTTTAAAAGGGGCCTGGAATTTGTTATCGAAGGAGATTCACCCCAGACATGTCCATCAAGAGCGACCGCTGGATTCGGCAGCAGGCCATCGAACACGGAATGATTCGCCCGTTCAGCGAGAAGCAGGTACGGGAAGGCGTTATTTCCTACGGACTGTCGTCGTACGGCTACGATCTCAGGGTCTCCGATGAATTCAAGATCTTTACCAACGTCAACTCGGCCATCATCGACCCAAAGCAGTTCGATGAGCGTTCGTTTGTGACGGTACAGGCGGAATCTGTCATTGTTCCGCCGAATTCCTTTGCGCTGGCACGATCGATTGAGTACTTCAAAATCCCCCGTGACGTACTGACTATCTGCGTTGGTAAGTCTACGTACGCTCGATGCGGCATCATCGTCAACGTGACGCCGTTCGAGCCTGAATGGGAGGGTTTTGTGACCCTTGAGATCTCAAATACAACCCCTCTGCCGGCGCGCGTCTACGCCAATGAGGGCCTTTGCCAGATTCTCTTCTTCCAGTCGGATGAACGCTGCGAGGTCAGTTATGCCGATCGCGGCGGAAAATACCAGAACCAACAGGGGATTGTCCTACCGAAACTCTAAGGTTCATCCACTGGTCTCTGTTGTCGTTCCCAGGCAAAGCACGAATTTCCTCGTGTTGTGCCCGCAGCCCTTGTTGAGTAGAAATCACTGCGGAAATATGACACTAGCGTCCAAGAATCACCCTTTCCGTTTGGGTCTGATGACGACGGATCTCGTACGCCTTGCCGGCCTCGAGGCAATCTTCGAATCATCGAGGATTGAAGTCGTCCGAATCGCGATCCCCGGCGGCTTCCGAGAGGACGAGATCTCCGTCCTCATCATCGACTCTCAGGCAACGGAGCATCCGTTCGTCCTGCTGGCATCCCTCGCACGCACGCATCCCTCGCTGCTCACCATGGTTCTGGGTGATCGCACGGATCAGGAATATGTCGAAAAGGTCATCGCTGCGGGTGCGCGCGGTTATCTGACCTACTCCGCGTCAGAGCGAGACTTCCAGATGGCGATCGATGCCGTACGTGAAGGCTCCATCTGGGCGCCCCGGAAGGTACTGGCGAAACTCATCAGTCAGGCTCCAACCAACAGCCGAACTACCCCTGAGCCGCCGGAATTTACCCCGCGAGAACTTCAGGTTTTGGAGTTACTCACCGCCGGACGCTCGAATCGTGAGATTGGCCTCTCCCTCGACATTGACGAGTCTACGGTCAAAGCACACGTCGGCCGACTCATGAGGAAGGTGGGGGTGGCGAACCGTATCTCATTGACAATGTTCGCGATGCAGCACCTGTTCCCGATCTCCGGAAGGAAAAACCGGTAACTTTGGCCTATTTGCAAATTAGTAAACTTTTTTAGCACTTACGTCGATAGACCTCCGTACCGTTGCGTACTCTCTCGTAACCACTCAGAGTAATCACAGCAACACAGACCTGGGAGAAGCGGGGCTGACGGATACGGGACCCACCGGGAACGCAGCCCCCATTTTTTTACCCCCCTACTTCTCCTCACTTCACCCAATCACATCCAGCTTTCTTCGCACTTGTTCCTTCGGGACAACTTCTCTAATTGCCCGTCCATCCATTCCAATAGGACGAGGCGCTTGCGCCCGAAAGGAAGAACAACATGAAAAAGTTTGCAGCAGCACTGTGTGGCACGCTGTTGACCCTGGCTCCACTGGTTCACGCATCCGACAACTCCAAAGAGCTGGAGCGCCTTCAGGCATCCGAAGGCGTACTCAACGAGATCATGGCCACTCCGGATAAGTCGATTCCACAGAGCATTCTTGCCAGCGCTTACTGCGTCACCGTGATTCCTTCGTACAAGAAGGCTGCCTTTGTTGTGGGTGGACAGTACGGCCAGGGTGTTACAACCTGCCGCACCGGCCACGGCTGGTCTGCGCCTGTCTTTGTGAAGCTGACCGGCGGCAGCCTCGGTTTTCAGATCGGCGGTCAGGCAACCGATCTGGTCATCATTGCGATGAACCAGAAAGGCATGCAGGACATGCTGAAGAATAAGTTCAAGATCGGTGGCGATGCCGCGGCGTCAGCCGGCCCCGTGGGCCGCAACGCGCAGGCCGGAACGGACTGGAAGCTCAACGCCGAGCTGTTGACCTATTCCCGCTCCAAGGGACTGTTCGCCGGCATCGATCTGGAAGGTGCGTGGTTCGAACAGAATTCGGACGATACCCGCGATTTCTATGGATCGGCAATTCCCTTTGAGACCATCCTGAAGGGAAATACTCCTACTCCTCCTTCGGCTCATCCATTCGTCGCAACCGTGGCGAAGTACTTCGTGACCGCCAAGGCATCCAAGTAACCTCTCTTGCATCTCAACAAGTGAGGCCGCCTCTCTGGCGGCCTCACTGCTCTTCTGACTATTATGTCTGCCGCCGCACACATTACGATCTTACGGGAACAGGGCGATGCCTCGCGCCTGCTCGCAGAAGCAGGTCTGTCTCTTCTTCGTGCAACAGAGAGCACGCAGGCATTGTGCTTTGCGGTCGATACCGGGCGCACTCTCAGCGCTGCAGACGCAGGGGTTCTGCTGTATCGTCCATCTGACACCGGCTCGGTGTGGTGTGCGGAACCAGGCGCATCTATGACGCCGCTTGCTGCCGACTTCCCTATACCCGATAAAGTCATTCGCATCGATAACATCAGTACTCGCTTCGGCATACCTGCTCTGCCGGAAAAGATTTCCCGCAAAGCGTTTCGCAGCTTGCTGGCAGTTCCATTGCCGTGCACCATCGGCGCGGGAGCCCTCGTTTACATCAGCGGTCGAACCGCCGCCTTTTCCGAGGAAGGTGTGTTCTCGATCGGCGTGTTGGCATCGCAGACGGCGGCTTGCCTGGAAACCATCCGTTTACGGAAACAACTCGTCCTGCACGCCGGCGAGCAAAAGGAACATGCCAAACGTCTGAGTGAGCTTGCGGCGATTGTCACTTCATCCGACGACCCGATCCTGAGCAAGGACCTGAACGGCATCATTGCAAGCTGGAATGACGCGGCAACCCGCGTATTCGGGTATCGCCCTGAGGAGATGATCGGGCAATCCATCCTCAAGCTCATCCCACCGGAGTTCCATGCCGACGAGGAGCTTATTCTGAGCAAGATCAGAGCGGGAGAACGGATCGAACGCTTTGAAACCACGCGCTTGGCCAAGAGCGGAGAGCGGATTCCGGTCTCCCTGACGGTCTCGCCGGTCAAAGATGAAACCGGCAAAATCGTCGGCGCCTCGAAGATTCTTCACGACATCTCCAACCGCAAGCGGATGGAAGAGTCGCTCCTGCAGGCCGAGAAGATCGCAGCTACTGGACGGATGGCCGCCACCATCGCACATGAGATCAACAATCCGCTGGAAGCCGTGGTAAATCTGCTCTATCTGTTGCGGCCAATGGTGACCGATCCCCAGGGCATGACCTATCTCGAAACCGCGGAGAACGAGCTCGCTCGCGTCTCTCACATCGCCAAACAGACCCTGGGCTACTATCGCGAGCACTCTTCAGCGAAACCTACCTCCATCTCCGACCTGGTGGAGAATGCTCTCAAGGTCTATGAGCCACGTTGCAAGGCCTATCGCATCACGCTGGAGAGGCATCTGGAGTCAGACCGGAAGATTGTGTTGCGCCAGGGCGAGATGCTGCAGGTGATCTCAAACCTCATCACCAACTCTCTCTATGCCATGCCCCAGGGCGGCACCTTGACCGTTTCGGTGCAGGACGTCTCATTCCCCTCAGATGGAGTTCAGCTGCGCGTCAAAGACACGGGCATTGGTATTCCAAAGGAGAACCTCGAACGCATCTTCGAGGCGTTTTTCACCACCCGCAGCACCATCGGCACGGGGATCGGCCTATTCGTCGCAAAGCAGTTCGTGGAAGGGCACGGCGGGTCTATCCGCGTGGAGAGCAGCATCGCCCCTGAGAATCACGGAACCACCCTTGGGATCTTTCTGCCCATTCACACGTCTCACGAGCTACAAAGCCTGTAGGCCCGGTGTCGACACGGCATGGAGCGTTTTCCTGCAGGTGTAGTGCCTCCGCATCGTATGGGCGTTTTCCGCAATGAAAACGCCGCTGCGCGCCGCGTCTGGGATACCCAGCAGCAGGGAAAACGCTCTAGACTGTTGTTTTGGCAACAAGCACGAACAAATCCGCGACCTTTCGCCACTGGCTTGAATTCATTCCCCTGTGGCTTCTTGTTGGCGCCCTGCGCATCCTGCCCCGCTTTCTGGCACGGATCGTCGGCGCTGCCGTGGGTGCTGCGGCATTTCATCTGCTCTCCCGGCTTAGAAAAACTGGAATCCGCAACCTGGAGATCGGCTTTCCGGCGATGCCTCCCGAGGAGCGGGAAGGCATTCTGCGCTCACTCTACCGGCACCTCGGATGGCAGCTCGCGGAGTTCTGCCAGATGGCGGGATACACCGCCCAGCGCGCCAGCCAGTTCATCCGCTACGACGGCCTGGATAACTACCTGAAGGCTCGGGACAAAGGCCACGGCGTGCTGATCATCACCGGCCATCTGGGAGCATGGGAGCTCTCAAGCTTCTTCCATTCCCTGCGCGGCTTTCCGATGGCCATGGTGATCCGGCGTCTGGACAATCCGCTGGTCGACAGATTCGTCAACGGAATCCGCTGCATGCACGGCAACCGTGTCCTTCACAAAGATGACTCCGCCCGCGGTCTGCTGCGCGCCATGCATCAGGGAGAAACGGTCGGCATCCTGATGGACACCAACATGACGCCGCCCCAGGGCGTCTTCGTTCCATACTTCGGGACCCAGGCATGCACCGGCGCAGGCCTGGCACGCGTCGCTCTCAAGACCAATGCCGCCGTGCTGGCGGGCTTCCTGTTATGGCATGAAGCAGAGAAACGCTATGTACTGCACTTCGGTCCGGAGATTGAGCTGACCCGCACCGGCGACCACGAGATGGACGCAATCACCAACACCGCTCGCTTCACCTTGGAGATCGAACGCTATGTGCGCGAATATCCTGACCAGTGGCTATGGGTGCACCGCCGCTGGAAGACACGGCCTGAAGGAGAAGCGAAGCTTTATTAAACCCAGGACGTGTCCTCAAACTCCTGCCGTCAGCGTTGCGTGCGAAAATTGGTCCAGATGAGGCGGAGGCCGAAGGCTGTGGCGGGGGCCACAGTCGAAGCTGACAATGTAAAGTACGGAGGCACACCTCATGTTTGACCTTTCGCAGCTAGCAGCGAAGATTACGGCCTCCGGCTGTCCCACCTTTGCCTCGGCCGATGAGGGCCCGGGTGAGATCGCTCGCGTTTCTGCTATCAGCAAAGCGACGCCGGATGCTGTCGTCTTCGCCAGTGATGAAAAGACGCTGGAGGCTGCTCTGCTCTCGGCAGCCGGGGCAATTCTGACTAAGCCTACGCTCGCTGCCGAGATCTCCGACCCTCGCATCGTTCTGACCAAAGATCCGCGGCTTGCCTTTTCCCTGGCAGCGCAACATCTCCTGGCTCCGCAGAGGACGGAGATTCATCCCTCTGCCGTCGTGGATGAGACCGCCACTATTGGGAAGGGCGTAAGCATAGGCCCCTACACCGTCATTGAGGCGCGAGTGAGCATCAGCGATGGTTGCGTCATCGGGCCTCGCGTCACCATCCATGCGGACACGATTCTTGGTGCTCGCTGCGTCATTCAGAGCGGCGCCGTTCTCGGCTCCTTTGGCTTCGGCTATGCACGCTCCTCTTCCGGAGCCTATACGCTGTTTCCCCAACAGGGGACGCTGACCCTGGAGGACGATGTCGAGGTGGGCGCAAACTCTACCATCGATCGCGGCGCTCTGGAAGAGACCCGCATCGGCCAGGGCACAAAGATCGACAACCTGGTGCACATCGGGCACAACTGCCGCATCGGAAAGCACGTAGTCATCGCGGCGCAGACAGGCATCTCCGGAAGCTCCGTGGTGGAAGACGGAGCGATCCTCGGGGGACAGGTCGGTATCGGCGAAAAGGCCATTGTCGGCCCCGGAGTCATTCTGGGCGGCGGCGCCGGCGTACTCTCGAATAAGAAGCTCTTCGGAGCCAACCAGGTCTTCTGGGGCCGTCCGGCCCAGCCGCTGAAGCAATATTTGCGAGACCTGGCCAAACTGCGGAAGGATTAGGGCATGCTCGTCGTCATCGGCGGACACACACGCAATATCGGCAAGACCTCTGCCGTCTGCGAGTTGATACGCACCTTCCCTGCCCTGCACTGGACCGCGGTCAAGATCACGCAGTACGGCCACTACGTCTGCTCCGCCGATGGCGAGCCATGTGACTGCCAGACAGCCGACCACACCATCGCTCTGACCGAAGAACGCACCTCGACCTCCGGGACAGACACCAGCCGGTATCTCGCAGCCGGTGCGGCCCGCTCCCTGTGGCTGCGGACCCGCCAGGGACAACTCGCCGAAGCGATGCCCCGGCTGCGCGCCGAGCTGGCTAAGTCAGCCAACAACATCCTGGAATCGAACTCAGTGATGCGGTTCCTGAGACCCGACCTCTACCTGGTAGTACTCTCGCCGGAGACAGCCGACTTCAAGCCCTCGGCACAGTACGTCCTGGACCGCGCCGATGCTTACCTGCTGACAGCGAAACCGAACGCCCCCGCATGGCAAGGCATCTCGCTGCGGTTATTGTCTGGAAAGCCCAACTTCGCATACATGGCAGGAGAACCGTTCTCACCCGAGTTGAAGGCTTGGCTTGCCGAGCGTTTGGGACAAATTTCGGGGTCGCGTGTTGGGTGGGAGCAGCGGGCTTCAGCCCGCTGATTAAGCGTAAAAAGTAATCGGGCTTTAGCCCTGGGTCTTCTCTATCCATCAGGAAAAGACCCAGGGCTAAAGCCCGACTTTTATAAGCCAATAGACCGTGGGCTGAAGCCCACGGCTCCCACCTAGTTGTCGAAGTTCGTCAACGCATCCATGAATGCGACATCCAGAACCGTACCCTGAATGGTGATCTGGCTGTTGTTGATCTCCGATCCATCAGAGGTATTGAACGCATGGATCTGGCCGCCGTAGGCCGTGTACACCTTGTGCAGGCTCTGCACCCAGCACAGGCCCGTCAGGTCGCCATAGTAGTAGAGGTTGTAATCCTGGTTGGGATACTTCACGGTGGTGTTGGCGTTGCGATTCACCGAGGGCACAATCTGCACGGAGCTGGCTGAGCGGTCAAAGCGGGTCAGGCAGTTGTAGTTTGCCGCCTGGGTCGCATTACCAAGATCCGCCTGGTGTGCACGCTCACCGTTCGCGCAGCTCTGCGATCCGACCCAGAGCGTGTTGTCGTCTCCGAAGAGCATCTTGGTGTGATAGCCGTCAGAGATCGAGTACTTGCCCGTCACTGTCTTCGTGGAGAGATTCAGCGTGGAGAGGTTCCCCGACCAATACCCGTCAGCAAGGAATTGCTGCCCGCTCAAATAAAGCGTCGAACCATCTGTCAGCGCCGCCGTCACACCTCCGGGCACAGCCACCGTCTGAGACAGATAGTTGGGCTCGGGCGAGACCGTCGGGATGTTGTAGATGGTCAGGTTGCTGAGGTTCAGGAAGCCGACGCCGGCCGTCGTGCCGCCGCACTCCGGGCCACAGTTCAGGATGTAAGCCTGGCTGCCGTCATTGGAAAAGTAGGCGCCGACCGGACGATCGAAGGAGCCCGTCACCTTCACCAGGCAGTAAACCGGCAACTGATATGGCTGGCAGTCCACCGAGCCCGGAGGCACGGCCTGATTGCTGTTCAGCTTCACCAGGCGATAGATGTTGTTGCCATTCCGCTGCATGGCCAGCACGACCGTGTTGCCCTGGTTCACGAAGACCCGGTTCACATTCGGCAGGTTGAGCGAATAGCTGGCCTGGGTTGCACCACGGATCACCACCTGAAGCTGGCCGGCAGTCTCCTGCGCCGAGTAGACCATGGTCTGGTCGGTAGAAACCTTGATTCCGTCCGGAACGGCGGTTCTATTGATCAGCGTCGCGGCCGCGCCGCCGGTCTTCTCGCCACCGTAGTCGATGGCCGCCAGAGAGCCGTCGCCCTGGGCGTAGACATAGCCGGCGACCTGCTCCGGGAAGTTCAGGATCGGGCTCGGCGAGTTCCCCGAGTATCCCGAAATGGTGTAGGACGAGTTCGCGTCAAAGATGTTGTTGCGCAGGTCACGCTGCCCGTCCAGAATCTGCAGCCCGCCGCTCAGCGTGCTGGTGTAGGAGGCGAGCACGCGATACGCGAACTTGCTGGGAGGAATCGGGCGTCCGGCGTAGGTGTATTGCGGAAACTTATAGTAGCGGACACCGCAGGCGCTCAGCACCAGAGCCACAGCGGTCAGGGCTGCAAAAACATACAACTTACGCTTCATCAAGTAACGGACTCCAGCCCACCGCCCGGCGGTAGCAAACTGCGGTGTAAAAACCGCCTGAACTTTTGCCTCAAGTATAAAGCAAGCGCCTGCCCGGCTGCCCCATTCCCGCTACACTGGGAATAGCATATCCGCCATGGTCGAGACCTCAGAATCCTTGCTTGAGACCCTGCTCGCCCCCGGACGCACTGTATTGTGTGACGGTGCGATGGGCACCATGTTGTACGCCCGCGGTGTCTTTATCAACCGCTGCTACGACGAGTTGAACCTCTCCCAGCCCGACCTGATCCGCTCCATTCACGAGGAGTACCTCCATGCCGGCGCGGAGATGATTGAAACCAACACCTTTGGCGCGAATGCCATTCGCCTGGCGCGCTATGGCCTGGCCGACAAGGTCTCCGCCATCAACCATGCCGGCGTCGCACTGGCCCGCAAAGCCGCCCAGCACTCCGAAGAGAAGACGGCCACCCATGCCTACGTCGCGGGTGCCATCGGCCCCCTGGGAGCCCGCCTGGCCCCCGCAGGCACCATCACGGCACAGCAGGCGCATGATGCCTTTGCCGAGCAGATTGCGGCCCTGGCTGCCGCCGGCGCCGATCTTCTGATCGCCGAGACCTTTCCCTCCGTCGCCGAAGCCGAAATTGTCGTGCGCGCCGCCCGGGATATCGCTCCCCATCTGCCGCTGTTCGTCATGGTGACGGTCGACGATAACGGCAACACCCTTGACGGCACCACCGCCGAGGAGACAGCGACCCGTCTGACCATCGCCGGTGCTGACGTGGTGGGCTGCAACTGCAGCTCCGGGCCGCACGCAGTTCTGGACGTGATCGAGCGCATGCGCGCCGTCACCCACCTTCCGCTGGCGGCGATGCCCAATGCCGGTCTGCCGCGCGCCGTGGACGGCCGTAACATCTACCTGACCTCACCCGAATACATGGCCAGCTTCGCCCGCAAGTTTGCCAAGGCGGGAGCGACCTTCATCGGCGGCTGCTGCGGCACCACGCCGAACCACATCAAGGCGATGCGCTCCGCCCTGCGCGCGATCGACGCCCAGGTGACCGCCAAAGCCGAGGTCACCGACGAGACTCAGGCAGCCGTCCAGCCGCCGGCCTTCGGCGAACGCTCCAAGCTCGCCGGCCTGCTGGCCAACCGCCAGTTCGTCTCCATGGTGGAGATCGTGCCGCCGCTCGGCGTCAACTGCCAGAAGGAGCTGGACGGGGCAAAGAAGCTCGCCGACCTTGGCGTCCATGTCATCAATGTGCCCGACTCTCCCCGCGCTTCCGCGCGTATGTCCGCACAGTCGTTGTGCGTGCAGATCCAGCACAAGATCGGCATCGAGACCCTGATCCATGTCACCTGCCGTGACCGCAACCTGCTGGCCCTCCAGTCGGACATGCTGGGCGCCTCCTCTATCGGGCTGAAGAACGTGCTCTGCCTGACCGGCGACCCGCCCAAGCTCGGGAACTATCCGGATGCAACCGCCGTGTTCGACGTGGATGCCATCGGCCTGGTGAATGTCCTCCGCAATCTGAACCACGGCCTGGATCTTGGCAAAAATCCAATCGGCGAGTCCGCTGCCTTTGCCATCGGCGTCGCCGCCAACCCCGGCGTCCCGGACGTGGACAACGAAGTTCACCGCTTCGCTCTCAAGGTGGAAGCAGGAGCGGAGTACGCCATTACGCAACCAGTCTTCGATATGCGTCTGCTGGAGACCTTCCTTCGCCGCGTCGAGCAGTTCCGCATCCCGGTCATCGCCGGCATCTGGCCGCTGACCTCGCTGCGCAACGCCGAATTCATGAAGAACGACCTGCGCGTCGCTGTACCGGATGAGATTATGTTCCGCATGCACAAGGCAGGCGAGGTCTCAGCCGACCACGCACGCGCCGAAGGCATCAAAATCGCGCAGGAGATGCTGGCTCACACGCGGCCCCAGGTCGAGGGCGTACAGGTCTCGGCCCCCTTCGGCAAATACACCGCCGCAGCACAGGTGCTGGAGCTGCTGAACTAGAACAGGAAGAGACGATGCCAACCTTTGAAGAGAATCTGAAAGCGCTGGAAACGGTAGTGGAACAGTTGGAGCGGGGCGACCTGCCGCTGGAAGACTCCGTCAAGCTCTTCGAGCAGGGCATGGCGCTCTCTGCCGCATGCAAGCAGGACCTGGAGGCAGCCGAGGGCAAGCTGCAGGTCCTGATGAAACAGCAGAACGGCAAGATGGAAGCCAAGGACCTGAATCTCGAGTAATTTCCTGTTCTTATCCTTGGCATTTGGGTTGTCACCCTGAGCCGTAGGCGAAGGACCTGCTTTTGCCTCGGAGCCTGGACTAACCGATATACCCTAGTTCCATGCCTACTCAGGACGAGCTCAAGCTTCTCGCTGCCAAACGCGCACTCGACTTCATTCAACCCGGCATGGTCGTGGGCCTGGGCTCCGGTTCTACCGCTACCCTGTTCATCAAGCTGCTTGGCGAAAAGGTGCAGCAGGGCCTGAAGATCCGCGGCATCGCCTCGTCCGAAGACTCCGCGAAGCTCGGAGCATCGCTGGGTATTCCCGTCGTCGGCTTTACGGAAGCAACCGAGACTGATGTTACGGTCGACGGCGCTGACGAAGTTGCCCCCGGCCTGGCATTGATCAAAGGCGGCGGCGGCAAGCTGCTGCGCGAAAAGATCGTCGCGTCGGCCTCAAAGAAGTTCATCATCGTGGCCGACTCTTCGAAAGTCGTGAAGAAGCTGGGTAAGTTCAAACTGCCGATCGAGGTGATCCCCATGGCCGAGCCTCTGGTCTCGGAGCGTTTGCGTGCGCTGGGTTACCCCAGCAGCATCCGCCAAGCCAAGGACGGCAGCGGCAACTACATCACCGACGAAGGCAACCTCATCCTCGACTGCGACCCGACACAGATCGATGATCCCACGGCCCTGGCGGCGCAATTGGACACCATGGTCGGCGTCGTCGAGCATGGGTTATTCCTGGGCATGGCAGACCTCGTACTGGTCGCGGGCGAAGACGCCATCACTGAATACACACCGGAAACAAAGTTTTAGGCACGATCCTTCGGTTTTGTCATCCTGAGCGAACGGGTCCCCGGCCAGCGTCGCTGGCTGGGGTGACTAAGCGAAGGACCTGCTTCTCTTAATGCCCTTCGCGTCGCGAAGGGCATTCATTCGCGCTACGCGCGAACCTTTTGTTTGTCATTTCGTAGCGAAGCGGAGAAATCTGCTTCTCTACCCCAAAAGCGGATTTCTCCGCTCCCTTCGGTCGCTGCGAAATGACAAACAAAAAAGACGGCCACTGTTAACTGGCAACCGGCTTTACCCGCCCCACAACCACCGTTCCCTCAAGCAACGGCTTCAGGGTCACGTGCCACGTAACGCCGGCCTCGTCCCGCACGACCTCAAGCACCGGGACCTCCAGCTTCGCTCCACTGCGTGCCGTGGCTTCCAATACACCTGTCGCACCTGGAGCGAACTCCGTATGGCTGAGTGAGATCTGCCACACGGAACGGCCCTGCTGTCGCGATGCTTCGCGAATATCTGTCACTTCTGCTTCGAACATTACTTCGCCAACGCGCTGCGTAGCGCCTCCACTTCAACCTTGCTGCCGATCGCCAGCGGTGTGCGCTGATGGATCGCCTCGGGCTTGATGTCGAGGATGCGATCGACGCCATTGGTCGCCATGCCGCCCGCCTGCTCTGCGATGAAGGCCAGCGGATTGGCCTCATACATCAGCCGCAGCTTGCCATGAGGAACCTTGGTCGTCGGCGGATAGAAGAAGATGCCTCCCTTCAGCAGGGTGCGATGGAAGTCCGCCACCAGCGAGCCGATGTAGCGCGAGCCATGCTTCTCGCCGATCTTGCCGGCACGCATATCATGCACGAACTGCGTGTACTCCGGCGCCGACTCTTCGAGATTCGCTTCGTTGACCGAGTAGTATGGGCCGGAGTCAGGCATACGCATGTTCTCCCAGCTCAGGAGGAAAGCACCGATCGTCTGATCGAGCGTGAAACCGTGCACGCCGTGTCCTGTGGTGTAGACCAGGATCGTCGATGGCCCATACAGCACATAACCGGCAGCCACCTGTTTGATGCCCTGCTGCAGCACCGAGGTATTCACATCGCCCCACTGCGGACGGCGGAAGACCGAGAAGATCGTGCCGACATTTACGTTGACGTCGATGTTCGATGAACCATCCAAAGGATCAAAGACGATGATGTACTTTCCGGTCTCGCCGTCGCGATTGAAGACCACGGGCTCATCGTCTTCTTCGCTGACCAGTGCGGCCACGCTGTCACGCAGACCGAGGCAATGCTCCATCGCGCGGTTGGCGTAGACATCGAGCTTCTGCTGCTGCTCGCCCTGCACATTCGTCTGTCCGTAGGCGCCCAGGATATCGCTCAATCCGGCGGAGCGGATCTTGGCCTCGATCATCTTCGCCGCAAGCGTGACGCCGGAGAGCAGCCAGGAGAAGGTGCCCGTTGCGTCAGGAAAGTTCTTCTGCTGCTGCAGAATGTGCTGCTGGACAGTGGTGATCATCGACTGCTGCTGAGCCATGTTTGTTTTTATTCCTTTCCTCCATGCTAAAGCCTGCGCATGAATGAACATCCCCTATGTTCTAACTTGCCGCTACAATCTCAGTCATCATGAATCGCAGACATTTCCTTCTCTCCTCGGCTGGAGTTGCGGCCACTGGTCTTGTTGAAGCGCCGTTATTCGCACAGGGACGTGGTGGTGCGCAGATGCCCAACGGTCCACTGCCGCCTGCGATTGCTGCGCTGACCAATCGTGTATCAGGCGTGAAGCCTATCACCATTGCAGAACGACAGGAACGTTGTAACAGTGCGCAAACGTTGATGGCAAAGAACAAGATTGACGCGATCGTCATCACCAGCGGCACCTCCCTGGTCTACTTCACCGGCATGCGCGGCGGCAATTCGGAGCGCCTCTTCGCCTGGGTACTTCCCGTCAAAGGTCCGGCCTTTATCATCTGCCCGGTCTTCGAAGAAGAGCGTATGCGTGAGCTCACCGGCAACGTCCCCGGCGGCGACAAGGTCCACTTTTATACCTGGGACGAGCACGAGAACCCCTACGCCCTGCTGGGTAAAGGGTTGAAAGATGCCGGGCTGGCAACCGGAAATATCGGTGTGGAAGAGCAGACCAAGTTCGCTTTCTCGGACGGTTTTGCCCACGCCCTGCCTGCAGCAAAGATCGTTTCTGCAACGCCGGTGACCGCAGGTTGCCGTGGCATGAAGTCAGCCCATGAACTGGAACTGATGAAGCTGGCCAACGACATTACCTGGCATGTCTACGAAGCTGCATGGAAATCGCTCACGCCTGGTATGACCACGCGCGACGCCTCGGCGCTGATCTCAGCCGCATATATGAAGTGCGGTGTCTCCGGATATGCCTCGGTAGAAGTGGATGAGTTCTCCGCTCTGCCGCACGGCTCCATCAAGCCGCAGACGCTGAAGGAAGGTTCCATCGTGATGATCGACGACGGATGCACAGTTGAGGGCTATCAATCCGATATCACCCGCACATTTGTGCTCGGCGGCAAAGCGACCGACAAGCAGAAGCAGGTCTTCGAGATCGTACGCAAAGCGCAGGCCGCCGCACTCGCCGCGGCCAAACCCGGCGCGCCCTGCGAAGCAATCGATATCGCCGCACGCAAGGTCATCACGGATGCCGGCTACGGCCCAGACTACAAGTTCTTCACTCATCGCCTTGGTCACGGCATCGGTATGGATGGCCACGAATGGCCGTACCTTGTACGTGGCAATAAGCAACTTTTGGCCGTCGGAAATACCTTCTCCGATGAGCCGGGTGTCTACATCCGCGGCGAGTTCGGCGTGCGTCTGGAAGATGACTGGGTGATGACCGAAAACGGCGGCGAGATGTTCACGCCAACCAGCAAATCGATCGAAGAACCGTTTGCGGTTTAGGTGTGTCGACACGTTCATAATCAGGTGCAATCCGGTGGGAGCCGTGGGCTTCAGCCCACGGTCTATCGGATCTATAAAATAAGGGCTTTCGCCCTGGGCCTTTTGTTTGATCAAGAGAACGGCCCAGGGCTAAAGCCCGTTTACTTTTATACCTTTGTCAGCGGGCTGAAGCCTAATGTCACTTACTTTTTGTTTTTGGTAGAGGGCCGAAGTGATGTTTGGAGGGGAAGGATTTGCCTCTACCCCAGACTTCTCTGGGGTAAGAACGTTTTTTCTTTCGTTGAGGCAGCTTTGCTTTGGAGATGTAATCGAGTAGCCGGTCGTAGGTTTGTTGTCTGAGGACTGGGTCTGGAGAGCAGAGTTTAGGGCTCATGGCATTGATCAGGCCGTAGGCCTGGGTGAAGCTCAAGATTCGTGGATCGACGCCGGCCCTGCGGGCGGCGGTGGCCATAAAAGCCCTGACCAACCCATAGGCTACGACGGCGATAAGCAACTCTTTCTCTACCGCGGCTTGGCTTTTGCCATGCAGGTGCTCCAGCCGCAGAGTTCCCTTCAGGGTTCTCAGATCCAGTTCTAGATTCCAGCGTTCTCCGTACAGAGCGACGATCTCGTCGGCCTCCTGCTCCAGCGTGGTGAACAGATAGAGGCTGTCGCGAAAACCCTTGGCCGAACACACGATCAAGCGGCCTTTTATTTCAGCATCCGCCAGCTCTGGGTATTTTTTGCGTTCCTGAGCGCTGGGTTTCCAGCACACCAAAAACTCCCCCTGAACCGGCAGAGATTTACCTCCCAGGGAGAGGGCCCGTGCCTTGCTCAGACGGAACAGAGCTTGATGCCCGCTGCCGATCACTTCCTGCGCAAAAGCGAAGATCCCGAAGCCGCCATCCCCGATAATCACACTGCCTGCGGGGGCCCGGCTCAGAACCTTCTTCGCAAGGTTTTGCTCGCTCACCGCCTCCGGTCCATACATCGGTCCCCAGGCTGGACGTTGTGCGATCCCTGTCCGCACATCATGCAGGCAGACCCACTTCATGATCCCCCAGTGACCGAGACCGTGCTGGTTTCGGCCCGCTGGAAATGCCTTCAAGATATCGGCTGTATGCTCCAGGCGCACACTGCTGCCATCCAGCAGCAGCACCGGGCGACCCCATTTCGCCTCCGCTTCGATCTGACCGCTCAGTGCGGCCAACGTCTGATCGCAGACCTGTTCCACCGTCTCTGGGGTGATTCGCCCACATGCCCGGGCGTAGCCGCCAGTGTTGGCTGAAATACGTCCCCCTTGCACGCGCTTGCTGTTGGGTAGCAGCCTATCCAGACGACCACCCAACAGCGCATGAACTGCTTCCTGCTGCGTCCCGTGTTCACTCAGACGCTGCAGCAACATCATCTCCACCACTACCGGCAACGTGTAGATTTGGCCACCACCGCCAAATTCCCCCCACGAGATAACAGGAACAACCCGTTCAAACAACTTCAGTAGGTTTTCTGCTTCCGCCTTGATCTCCATCCAGACCTGACGCGATTCCCAGAGCTCTTACAGATTGCTTCTTATCTCCCTCTCCTGCACACAATTTTCCAACTCACAGGTACAAAGTAAGTGACATTAGGCTTCAGCCCGCTGCTCCCACCAATCACACGCGGGAATGCAGCAAACGCCACTCTGCCGATTTCAAAACGCAAACAATGTGTCTCTACTCATATCCCTTGCGTTGCCAGCTGACAGGTTCCAGCAGCGGCGCGGCGCATACGCGGTTACGGCCTTCGGCCTTAGCCGTGTAGAGCGCCGTATCTGCCGCGAGCAACAACCGCCGGCGATCAATACCTTCGACATCCTGGGCAGAGGCGACGCCGCAGCTTACTGTCGTCCACAGCCCGATCTCTGGCTGCGGCACAGGATGAGACGGCGCCGGAGAACCGGCCATCTTGATCAGTTGCCGTATGCGCTCAGCCACCTTCATCGCGGACTCAAGGCTTGCCCCTGGAAGAAGAAGAACAAACTCCTCGCCGCCGTAGCGGGCTGCAAAGTCATCTTTGCCACGTAATGCCTGCTGGATCAGCAAGGCAACGCGCTTGATTACTTCATCGCCATACAGATGCCCCTGTGTATCGTTCACAATCTTGAAGTGATCGATGTCGATCATGACCGCGGAGATCGGCTGGCGCGTCTGTGCCGCATGGTTCCACAACACCTCGAACTCCTTCTCGAAGGCGGAACGGTTTGCAAGCTGGGTCATGGGATCGTGCGTTGAAATCAGTTCTAGCTCACGATTGGCTTCACTGAGCTCTACACGCTTCAACTCATTGCTCCGCAACAACAGATAGGCGAGCCGCTCTTCACGCTCCAGGCTGTAGTTCGCAATCAGGATGAATACACCGCCCCAGAAGACCAGGCCGCCCATGTGGACCTTTTCGATCGGCTGGAGGAAGGGATCTTTTACAAGAAAGGCAATCGACGTGAGATTGCAGAACAGCATCGATGCAATCGCGTAGCTGAAACGCAGCCGCATCACGATGTTGGATACCAGCAGGATCAGCATCAGGCTGACGGGCGCATGGGTCGAGATCTGATCGTTGACGCGCCAGTAAAGGATTACGGCGCAGGTGGCGGCAACGCCCGAGAGCACGACAATGGAACCTTCACGAACGAAGGCCGAGGGTTCCCGGCGAAGCACCGCATAGATCACGAATGCAATCGGTGTAAAGACGCAGGTGCGCAGAAGGACCGCCAGCCAGATACGGTGCGGCATCACCTGATAATCGCTGATCAAAAAAAGGTTGTAGATCAGGATGATGAGCAGACCATCCCGGCTCATCCGAAGCGCACGCGAACCACCCACTGTGCGCTCGAACTGGGCTTCCAGTTCCTGAGAAAAACGCAAGGGTGCGAAACGCCCGTTCTTCAGGCGGCCGACCTGCTGATCGAGCAGCAACTCCTGCGGATTGGCGGTATCCCGTACCACGGTACTTTCCACCGTAGACGTATATCGGCAACAATCCCATGCCCCATTAGTGGAGTTTTCAGTACGTTGGTGTAACGGCATCTACCGCGAAGAGGCCAGTGCGTGTCGTCAAACACGCTGGGGCATATCAGCTGATTCGGGCACCCATGCGCCTAGATCTCCATCGCGTACTGCCCCGAGACAAACCCCGCGGGCGCCGGCTTTGGCTCCGCCGCCAGATCGAGGATCAGCCGCTCCAGCACCAACCGCTTATCCGGCGGACTGGAACGCAGCTCCAGGTCGGCCCTGGCGATCAGGCGCAGCGCACGCGTCAGCTCACGCCGCGTCTTATAGCGGCGTGCCTGCCGGATAAGATCATCCGCCGCAAATGGAGGCATGCGGAAGCCCTGCCACAGCGCCTGCCAGATAGCGCGCGAATCGCGCACATTCTTCTCCAGAATGATGAGCATCTGGCGGAAGGTGCGGGCCAGCATATAGAGGTGCCCGATCGCCGAGTCTTCCCCGCCGTCCGACGCATTCAACAGGCCGTGCAGCAGCGCTAATGCTGCGGCGCGGTCATGGCGGGAGATCGCGTCCGTCAGCTCGTACAGCGAGCGCTGCTTGGCAGCGAGCACCTGCGTCTCCACATCGCCCAGCGTGATGCGGCCCTTACCCAGGGTGTAGAGCAACAGCTTCTCCACCTCAGAGGCAATCAGCATCATGTCGGCGCCCAGCGCATCCACCAACTCGCGGGCGGCGTCCTGCTCAAAGTTTGTCTGCTGCTGGGCGGCATACTCGATCACCCAGCGCACGGCATCGCCTTCGTCCACGCGGCCCATCTCCACCACACCGCACCAGTCGCCCAGCGTCTCGCGAATGCGATCGAACCGCTCCTTCTCCTGGTAATCCATGCGCCGCAGATCGGCGGGAATGCGGAGGTGATCCGCAACAAACAGGATCAGCGCCTGCGGATTGGCAGCGCGGAAGTAGGCGTCGATCGCTGCAAACTCGTCCTTCTTTGCGCCGCGGGTATAGAGGTTCTTCAGGTTGCGGATGAAGATAACCTGGAAAGGCGCCATCAGCGAGGGCGTTCGCGCAATATCCAGAGCATCGAAGATCGAGGTCTCCGCCAGATCCAGATCGTGCAGGCAGAAGTCGCGCAGGTCGCCGGGCACAAACTGAGCCAACACGGCCTTGCGGGCCCGTTCCAGCAGGAACAGTTCATCGCCGACAAGAACATATCCGGGCTTCGGGTTCGGGGAAGCGATCTCCGCCTGAAACCGGTCCACAGATGCAAAGCTGCGCAAAGCTGCCATTGCCTTGATTTTCAATGGCTACGGCGTGTTAACGGCAGTGGAAATCAGGGGACGAATCCAAAGAAGAACATACTTTGAGCCTTGACTGACGCGGCCTGCACAAGGAACTGTGCAATCCACAGGCCCCCTCGGATAACTCGGAGCATGAGCCCGTACGCTCGCGGCCTCACACCATTCAACTATTCAACAATTCAACTTCTTTTAGAAGCTCTCCATCATGTCGCTGACCAGCGCCTGGGCAAAGTTCCGTGCCAGGCGCTGTACGGCCGGGCTGTCTTCCTGGATGAAGGCGCTCAGATCCTGTGTCGACTGATACTGCTCCCGAAAGCTGAAGCCGTTGTTCTTATACAGAACCCGTCCATCGGGCGCCGTCAGCACTACCTTGGCCACGATCGTGATCAGGTAACTGGAGGTCTGTCCGGTAGAGGAATCATAGGTCAGCGGCGCAACGGTCTGCGAAGTGATGGTTCCGTTCAACAGGGCGTCGCTGTTCTCCGGCTTCTCATCGGAAGTGACCACATAGCGAGTGCGGTTGTTGAGCGCGTGCACCACGGCCTGTGTGAAGGCCACTTCGGTGTGATAGCTCTGCGTATTGTTCTTGAAGATAGGAACCGCGAGCGTACGAACGCCCGCAGGAATATGCGTAGCCTGACCCGCACGGTGATAACCACAACCAGTTGCCGCCAGAAGTACAGAGAGAAGAGCAAACCGCTTCATCGCATGTTCAGTGTACGCAGAAACGAACGCGGCCACCTTTTGCCTTGTCATTTCGGAGGCCAAAGGTTTCGAAATTCGGCTTTGTGTTTCTGCTAGGAATTTAGGGTGTTCCAAACCCACCCTCACGTTATGAGGATGGGGCACCCAGGCAAAGCAGATTTCTCCGCTACGCTCCGAAATGACAAACAAAAAAGTGCCACAGATCTAAGCGCTGAAGGCGCGTTCTATACCAGCCTGGGGCAACGCCCCAGGTCTACGACCCATAGGAAATAAAGGGCTGAAGGCCCGCTCTATAGGTTTTCAGTGAAAGCTAATTTACCGATACATCTACAGACGCTGCAGATGCGTGTCCTTGAAGTGCGTGGGATACTTCAGACCGTAACCCAATAGCCGATCAAAGCCGATGTGGCTAATCCAGATCAATGCAATTGCCAGTGCGCGCGAATGATGCATGCTGGCAGCCGCGATACCAAGCAGCACGGGAAACACTTCCGTATGTACCAGGTTGTACGCCGCCGCACCTGCGCGTGCCCCTGCTGCAAATCCGATCATGGAGAGGTCCGGTGCAAGGAAGAGCAGGCCGAAGAGCAGCCAGCTTGCATGGATCTGTTGGTAGAAGAACAAGGCAACCGCAAAGACGGCCGCACCTTCGAGATGCAACAGAACCCGTGGACGCGTCAGCATGCCTTCAAGCTAAACGAAAAGGCCACCCAAGAGGGTGGCCTTTCGATTTCCCGTTACGAGGAATTTATGCGGGGCTCGGACGGCTGTCGCCAAAGCCAGGAGCGCGACCGCTCTCAGGCTTCAGGACCTTCTGCGTATCCGCAGTGTTCGAGTCCGCGTGGGCCAGGGCCGACTTCGACGGAGGCAGATCCTTGCCCTCGATGATGAGGCGGATCTCCTGTGCGTCGATCGTCTCACGCTCCAGCAGGGCCTGCGCCATGCGGTGCATGATGTCCTGGTTGTTCTCCAGGATCGAGTACGCCGCCTTGTAGCCCGCATCGACGAAGTTACGAACCTCACCGTCGATCTGCTTAGCCGTATCGTCAGAGAAATCGCGGTGCTGCGCGATCTCACGGCCGAGGAAGATCTGCTCTTCCTTTTTGCCGAAGGTCAGCGGACCGAGCTTCGACATACCGTACTCGCAGACCATGCGGCGGGCCAGATCCGAGGAACGCTCGATGTCGTTGCCGGCGCCGGTGGTCATCTTCTTGAGGAAGATCTCCTCGGCGCAGCGGCCGCCCATCAGGATGGCAAGCTGCGTCTCCAGGTAGTCCTTGGTCACGGTGTGCTTGTCTTCCTCAGGAATCTGCATGGTCACACCCAGAGCCATACCGCGCGGGATGATGGTGACCTTGTGCAGCGGGTCAGCATGCTCGCGCATGGCGGCAACCAGGGCATGGCCGGCTTCGTGGTAGGCCGTGACCTTCTTCTCTTCGTCGGTCAGCAGCATCGACTTGCGCTCGGCGCCCATCAGGACCTTGTCCTTGGCAACTTCAAAGTCGTACATGTGTACGGCCTTGCGGTTGTTGCGGGCGGCGATCAGGGCAGCCTCATTGACCATATTGGCCAGGTCGGCGCCGGAGAAGCCCGGTGTTCCACGAGCCAGGATGTTCAGATCGACATCCTCGGCGAGAGGCACCTTCTTGGAGTGAACGCGGAGCACTTCCTCGCGGCCACGGACATCCGGACGGCCCACGATCACGCGGCGGTCGAAACGGCCGGGACGCAGAAGCGCCGGATCAAGAACATCAGGACGGTTGGTGGCAGCCACCAGGATCACGCCGTCGTTGGACTCAAAGCCGTCCATCTCAACGAGAAGCTGGTTCAGGGTCTGCTCACGCTCATCGTGTCCGCCGCCCAGGCCTGCGCCACGGTGACGGCCGACAGCGTCGATTTCGTCGATGAAGATGATGCAGGGAGCATTCTTCTTGCCCTGCTCGAAGAGGTCGCGGACGCGGCTGGCGCCCACACCGACGAACATCTCAACGAAGTCCGAACCGGAGATCGAGAAGAACGGAACATTTGCCTCGCCGGCGACTGCGCGCGCCAGCAGGGTCTTACCGGTTCCCGGAGGTCCGACGAGGAGCACGCCCTTGGGGATACGGCCTCCCAGGCGCTGGAACTTCTGCGCCTCGCGCAGGAATTCGATGATCTCCTTCAGCTCTTCCTTGGCCTCGTCCACGCCGGCAACGTCCTTGAACGTCACCTTCTTCTGCTGCATGCTCAGCAGACGGGCGCGGCTCTTGCCAAAGCTGAGGGCCTTGTTGCCGCCGGACTGCATCTGGCGCAGGAGGAAGAACCACAAACTCAGAATCAGCGCGAAGGGAGCGATCTGGATCAACAGGCCAAGCCATGCATTCGACTGCTGATCTTTCACCGTGATGGCGACACCGTGATCACGCAGCGACTTGTACATGTCCGGATAGTTGGCCGGAATGGTGGTATGGAACTGGTCCTTGTTGTCTCGGTAATGTCCGGTCACTTCCGTGCCGTTGACCACTACGTCAGAGATCTTGCCTTGCTCGGCATCGTTCAACAACTGACTCAGGGAGATGGTTGTGTCATGCCCGATGCCTGTTCCCTTGACCACGAACTGCCAAAGAATCACGAGGCAGGTGATCATGAATACCCAGATCAGGACGGTTTTAACAGTTGAATTCAAATCCGGTTCCTCTTTCCGGCTGCTTCGCCTGGAAGCTAAACCAGCCGGACACGTTTCGCAGAAACGTTCCTGCAA
This sequence comes from Terriglobus albidus, assembly GCF_008000815.1. Lineage (NCBI taxonomy): Bacteria > Pseudomonadati > Acidobacteriota > Terriglobia > Terriglobales > Acidobacteriaceae > Terriglobus > Terriglobus albidus. The sequence goes on from NZ_CP042806.1 coordinate 6,098,232, forward strand.
TGGTTTAGACGCCACCCAGGAGCGGAAGGTGCCCCGGGAAAAAGCGTTCGCGCTGGTGTTTTTGATTCTACTCCCAGCATTAACGATTCGGCCGCCCCTTTCAGGGGAAGTTTCTGCAACTTCGGTCGGAGGTAACGATGTTCAGATCCGGGACAGTTGCAGCTCCCGGGCGGTTCTGCGGGCTCGTAAGCCTCCCGGCAGGTGAAGCTGAGCCCCCGGCTTTGGCGAGACGGTCGGATCCGGAGTCCACCCTTCCCCCGGCAGACCGCACATCGCCAGCAGCTTTGCCGTCTCCACGAAGCTGAGCCGGCATCCCAATCCGGCAGCCGCCCCCCGCAGCACCCTCCGCCGCGCCGCCAGCGAGAGCGGCCGCAGCCGTTCAATCTCCATGGCGACCGCCCTGGCTCCGGGAGCAGTCTCCGAGCTACGCCCCCCGCCCCGGACCGGCGTTCCGGGCAGCACCAGCCCCGGCAGCAGCCTCGCCATCTCCCCGGTCCAGAACTCCTCTTCGGCGCGTGCCAGATCGGCCACCTGGGCCAAGGCCGGCGTGATCTGTGGATTGAACTGCCGCAGTAGCGGCATCAGCTCGTGCCGGACCCGGTTACGGGTCAGCTCGAGGGACCGGTTCGTCGAATCATCTCTCCACTCCTGGCCGCGCGTCCGTAAAAACGCCTCTACCTCCGTCCGGGAAACACTCAACATGGGGCGGATTATCTTCGGTTTGCCCGTGACCACCGGCGAAATGGCTCCCAGCCCCTCCGTCCAGGCGCCGCGCAGCAGCTTCATCAGCACCGTCTCCGCCTGGTCGTCCTGCGTATGGGCGGTAGCGACGGCATCGACATCCAGCTGGGCAAAGATCTGGTACCGCAGGGTGCGGGCAGCCTCTTCGATCGACTCTTTTTCCCGCTCCACCCGTGCCGGAACATCGACCCGCTCCACGGTCACGGGAATATCCAGATGCTCACAGAGCTGCTGCACAAAAGCGGCGTCGGCCTCTCCCTCCGCTCCGCGGATGCCATGCTCCACGTGCACAGCGCTGAGTCCGATCCCCAAATCAGCTCTCCGGTCGGCCAGGGCAAGCAGCAGCGCCACCGAGTCTGCACCGCCCGAGACACCGACGGCGACGCGGTCGCCCACCCGGAAAAGACTGCCGTTCAAATTCAGTGCACCTTCAGCCATCGTTCCATTATCAATACGTTATGTTCCATACACGTCCCGCCACGCTAGCCGACTCCGCCCTGATCGCCGAACATCGCCAGCGGATGTTCGCCGACTCCGGCCAGGGAGACGACGCCGTCCGTGCCACCGTGCGCGCGAACTTCGAGCCCTGGGTACGGCCGCGGCTCGAGTCCGGCGAGTACACCGGATGGATCGTCGAGCTCGATGGGCGTCCCATCGCCGGCGCGGGAATCTGGTGGATGCAGTGGCCCCCGCACTTTCTGGACCCGGTGCCGCTGCGGCCCTACCTGCTCAATGTCTTCGTGGACCCGGCGCATCGCGGCCATGGTCTGGCGCGGAAACTGGTCGAGCTCGCCATTGAAGCTGCACGGAGCCGCGGCTGTCGCATACTCTCGCTCCACGCCTCACGGATGGGAAAGCCCATCTACGAAAAGATGGGCTTCAGCGGAACAACAGAGATGATGCTGCACCTGTAAGGGAGCCTGAATCACCACAAAACCGGGTGCCCATCCATCGCATCGCGATGGGTGGGACCAGCCTGATCGTATTTTGATTGTCATCCTGAGCGTAGCGAAGGACCTGCTTCATCCCGAGCCGGGTGCCGACCATCACGGAGTAAAGGAGGCCTCCAACCGAAAAACGGGCGCGCGGAGCGCGATATCCCACCCGTTGCTACGCAATGGATGGGCACCCAGAGTTTGGGCTCCCACCACAACCGCCCCTAGTGCTTCAAATAAAACTCCGCCAGCTCCAGATCCCCAGGCTGGGTGATCTTGAAATTCCGTGGTGATCCTGCCACCACAGCGACCTCCATCCCGGCACGCTCCAGCACGCTCGCCTCATCCGTCCCGCTGAAGCCATCCGCATTGGCCTCCGCAAAGGCCCTCCGCAACCGGGCGGCAGTGGCTCCCTGCGGTGTCTGTGCCTGCACAATCAGCTCACGCGGAATGGTGCCGGTAATAATTGCTCCGTCCGCGGTACGCTCCACCTGTTTGATGGTATCGATCGCCGGCACACCAACGATGGCCGCTCCATGCTTTTGAATCGCCACAATCGTGCGTTCGATGGTGTGTCCGTCGATCAGCGGACGCACCGCGTCGTGCACCAGCACAATGTCATCATCAGCACAATCCAGCGCAGCCAAGGCATTGGCGACCGATCCCTGGCGATTTTCTCCGCCTTCCACCACTCGCACCCGGCCGTTGAGGCCCGCAGCCGCAACTTGCTGATGGACACGCTTCATCTCCTGCGGCCGCACCGCGACCAGGATCTCAGTGACTGCCGCGACTCCGGCGAAGGCCTTCAGGCTATGGATCAGGATGGGCTGGCCGCCCAGCTCCAGAAATTGTTTGGGACTGGCAGCTCCTGCCGCCGCCATGCGCGTGCCGATTCCGGCCGCTGGAAGAATGACAAAGACTCGCATATATCAGGACGCGAGTATATCGCGTCCGCCCGGTGCATTTATGCTGGTGCTTGCATGCGAATTGGTTACGGCTTCGATTCTCACGCCTTTAAACCCGGCGTTCCCCTTATCATCGGCGGTCTGCCGATTGACTATCCGGAAGGCCTGGCCGGGCACTCGGATGGTGATGTACTCTTGCACGCCATCACGGACGCCCTGCTTGGAGCTGTCTCCGCCGGAGATATCGGCACCTTCTTCCCTCCGAGCGATCCGCGCTGGAAAGGCGCGGCTTCAGACATCTTTCTGCGCACCGCACTGGAGGAGGTGGCCACTGCCGGCTACCGCATCGTGAATATCGATACCGTGCTGGTGCTGGCCAAGCCGAAGATCGTTCCCATCGCCGGCGACATGCGCGCCCGCGTCGCCGAACTGCTCGGCGTCTCGCCGCGTGACGTCGGCATCAAGGCCAAGACTCCCGAAGGCCTGAACCAGGACGGAGTCGCCGTGGCCCACGCGACCGTTCTGCTGGAAGAGATCAAGACCCCCGAAGGCAAACTGGCCATCGCTGTGGAAGACGATGTGGACGCCGCGGTGAAGAACCTGGTGGACGGCATCGAAGTCCACGACACCCGCGCCCTGGGCCGCAAGCCGGCCTTCGATACCGACGATCTGACCTAGTAATTCCCTCATCGCAAAACAAAGGGCGTCCCGCGGGACGCCCTTTGTTTTTTCATTGGCAGACCACCGGAAAGCATCTACAGTGGCACTCATCTTCAGGAAAGCGAGTCGAGCTGGCATGAATTCTGGTAATCCCGATCCGTCCGCAATCATCGCTCTTATGGCGCCCGTAATCCTTATGTGTTGGGTCATCTTCGCGGCCATTGTCATTGTTCCCTTCTGGCAGATCTTCAAGAAAGCCGGCATGGCGCCTGCGCTTTCGTTTCTGATGGTGGTGCCGCTGGCGAACCTTGTGACGCTGTATGTCCTGGCCTTCTCACCGTGGAAGACTCCAGTCGTCCCGGCATACGCAACGGCCGGATATCCGCCGCCGCCGCCACCCTCGCCCTATGAGGCTCCGCCACAGGCCTGATTGCAAAACCTGGCTTCCACAACCTCAAAATATTCGTACGGAGAAGCATTTAAAGATGAGTGAGCTTTTCGTTCCAACGCATCTGATCGTCCTGTTCGTTCTGTTTTTTCTTGGTTCCTTATTTGTTGTCGTTCCCTTCTGGCAGATCTTCAAGAAGACAGGTTTTCCCGCCCCGCTCAGCATCCTGATGCTCGTGCCGCTGGTCAACCTCATCCTTCTCTACGTCCTTGCCTTTAGTAAGAACAGACCTCAAGTCGAGTCGCTTTAGCGGATGCCTCCTGCCAAATCCGGAGAGGGGCGGAATCTCCGCTAGAATCAGAGATTGGTTCTGATATCCAGCATGACTGATTCCGCCCGCCCTACTCGCGTCCGTATTGCACCTTCGCCCACCGGCGATCCCCACGTCGGCACCGCCTACATTGGCCTGTTGAACTACATCTTTGCCCGCCAGCGCGGGGGACAGTTCATCCTGCGCATTGAAGACACGGACCGCACCCGTTTTGTCCCCACCTCCGAGCAGATGATCTTCGATTCGCTGCGCTGGCTGGGTCTGGACTGGAACGAGGGTCCGGATGTCGGCGGCCCCTACGGCCCCTACCGCCAGTCCGAGCGCACCGAGATCTATCGCGAGCATGTGCAGACGCTGCTCAACAACGGCACCGCCTACCGCTGCTTCTGCACTCCCGAGGAGCTCGAAACCAAGCGCAAGGCGCAGATGGCCGCCAAGGTTGCACCCAAGTACGACCGCACCTGCAAGTACCTGCCGAAGGAGACCGTCGAGGAGAACATCGCCGCCGGTAAGCCCTTCACTATCCGCATGGCTGTGCCGGAAGACGGTTCCACCACCTTCCGCGATGAGCTGCGCGGCGAGATCGTCATCGACCACAACAACGTCGATGACCAGGTCCTGTTGAAGTCTGATGGTTTCCCCACTTACCACCTGGCGAACGTCGTTGACGACCACCTGATGCAGATCACCGACGTCATCCGCGCCGAGGAGTGGATCAGCTCCACGCCGAAGCATGTGCTGCTCTATGCCTCCTTCGGCTGGGAACGGCCGAAGTTCTGGCACATGCCGCTGCTGCGCAATATCGACAAGTCGAAGATCTCCAAGCGTAAGAACCCGGTCTCACTGATCTACTATCGCGAGTCCGGCTTCCTGCCGCAGGCCGTGATCAACTTCCTGGGCCTGATGGGCGGCGGTATGCCGACCCTCAACCCAATCGAAGCCGCCAATGCCGGAAGCACCAAGGAAATCGATATCTTCTCGGTGGCGCAGATGGTGGAGAAGTTCGAGTTCCAGCGCATCTCGCTCGGCGGCCCCGTCTTTGATCTGGTGAAACTGAAGTGGCTGAATGGCGAATACCTCCGCGCCCTTCCGCAGGAGGAGTTCGTCGCCGCGCTCAAGCAGACCATCCTCTCCGACAGCTACATCCGCGCGATTGCGCCGCTGGTGCAGACGCGCCTGGAGACGCTGGGACAGTGGGGCGACCTCACCGACTTCTTCTTCCGTGACAACGTGGCTCCTCCCGTCGACGTATGGGTTCCGAAGAAGCGTACGCCGGAAGAAACTCTGGCCTTCGCCGCAGAGATGCTCACCTCGCTGGAAGGAACGGACTGGACAACGGAAGCCCTCGATGCGGCACTGCGTGCCCTGCTGACAGCCAAGGAATGGTCGGTCAAGGAAGCTTTCATGCTGCTGCGCGCCATCCTCACCGGCAGCGCACAGTCGCCGCCGCTGCTGGAGTCGCTGGTGGTCTTCGGCAAAGCCCGCAGCATCGACCGCATCCGGCGCTTCATCGATAACCAGAAGAAGGCAGCCGCCAATACAAAGAAATAAGAAAAAGCCCGGCTTTATGCCGGGCTTCTTGTTTGTGTCTTCGCTTTTTATCGGCATCGTGCGAAGCACGATCTGGGTGGGAGCAGCGGGCTTCAGCCCGCTGACTAAACGCGTGTTAGGACTTGGGCTTTAGCCCTGGGCCTTTTCTGTAGCTTGTATGAAAAGCCCAGGGCTAAAGCCCAAATTCTTTAAGATCGCTTGACCGCGGGCTGAAGCCCGCTGCTCCCACCCAATAACCCTCTACTTCGCAGTCACTTCAATCTCCACCGGAAGCTTCTTCGGCGGATAGCAGGCCGCGTTATCGCAGGCCTGATAGCTGAGCACGCCCTTCACCGTATACGTCCCCGCTGCTGCCGCGGTGAGGTGCGTCTTCAACGTCACGTCGCCGGTATAAACATCCAGCTTCTCCTGCGGATTGAACGAGAAGCTGTACTCATGACCCGCCGGATAGTCGATCGCGCCAAGCTTCACGCCGGTGGCCGGCTCCAGCTTCAGCACCGTAGGAATCAGGAGTTCACTCTTCGGCGTATGCGAGTTCATGTGATAGCCGTCGAGCACCTTGAAGTGCAGCTCCACCACCGCAGCCTTCTTCGCAGCAATCGAAGCGGGCTCCGCCGCGTAGGTCACAAAGCTCTTCGGCACAGGGCCGTTCACCTGTGCGGACGCGAGTCCGGCAGCGAATACAGGCACAACCAGCAGGTTCAGTAGACGCTTCATCGTTACATAGCTCCCGTTGCAGCAATGGTCTTTTTGATCTTGGTTTCGATGTCGTCCTTGCTTCCCAGCCCGGCCGACTGCTCGACGATGGTGCCGTTGCCGGCGACGTAAAAGCTCATGGGCAGAATCGCGAAGTCGCCATAAGCCTTATCCGCTTTGTGGTCGGTCAGCAGGATGGGATAGGTCACGCCCAGCTTGTTGGCAGCCTTGGCGATCGCTTCCTTCGGCTCATCCTCATCTTCAGAGATGCCAAGAATGGTGAATCCCTGATCGGCATACTTCTTGCGGAGCTCTTCGAACCAGGGCATCTCCAGCTTGCAGGGAGCGCACCAGGTAGCCCAGAAGTTCACCAGGACCGGCTTGCCCTTGTAATCGCTGAGCGAGACCTTCTTGCCATCGAGCGTGGTCAGCGTGAAGGCCGGCGCAGGTTTACCCCGCAGATCCAGATCTCCCACGAAGCTGTCTGCGCTCACAGTCGGTGTGGGAGGCGCCTCTCCCTCTTTCACCATGGCAAGCTCGGGCACTTGCTTTGCCTTCTCTGCCGCCAGACGGCGTGCGCGCAGGTTCTGCACCCCCGCCCACACCAGCGCCGCTACCAGCAACGCAACGACGCCGAGTACTGCCAGATTCCGCTTCACGATTGAAGTCTCCTACACTCCAGTGTACCGGCACGGCTCACAGTCATGCCTGCCGGTGTAGCATCTGGTTGGACTGATGGAAACCGCAAACAGCATCACCCCCTCCGACCTGGTGCGCATTGAAGCCGCTGCCCTGGAGAGCCTGGCTGCGCGCCTGGACGGCTCCATGCACGATGCCTTTCACGACGCCGCCCAGCGGCTGGCCGCCTGTGCCAACAATCGTCAACGCGTCGTCGTTACCGGCATGGGTAAGAGCGGACTCATCGCGCAGAAGATCGCCGCAACCCTGAACTCCACCGGCACCCCGGCACAGTTTCTGCATCCCGCGGAGGCTATCCACGGAGACCTCGGCATGCTTACCCGCGGAGACCTGGTGCTGGCGCTCTCCTACTCCGGCCAGACCGAAGAGATTCTGCGCCTGCTGGAGCTGCTGAAGCGGCTGGGCGATGCCCTCATCACCATGACGGGCGAGCCGCAATCGACGCTCGCCCAGGCAAGCGATGTTGTTCTGGACTGCTCTGTCTCACGCGAGGCCTGCACACTGAACCTGGCGCCTACAGCCTCCACCACCGTGATGCTCGCCCTTGGAGATGCGCTTGCCATCGAGGTAGCGCGCCAACGTGGATTCCGCAGCGAAGACTTCGCCCAGCTTCATCCCGGCGGCAAGCTGGGTAAACGGCTGCGGCTGGTCTCGCAGCTCATGCATGCGGGCGACACGATCCCGGTCGTCGCTCCCTCCACCCCCATGCCGGAGGTCATCCACGAGATGAGCCGTAAGCGGCTGGGCATCACCACCGTGGCGGAAGACGGCAGGCTGCTCGGCATTATCTCGGACGGCGACCTCCGCCGCTTGCTGGAACGCGAGCAGGCGCAGGCACTCTCCCGCACGGCCGCAGAGGTAATGAACACGACGCCCCAGACCATCGCTCCCGATGCCCTAGCGTCGTCCGCCCTGGCTGTGATGGAAGAACGAAAGATTACCTCGCTGGTGGTTGTCACCAAAGACAGCCACCTGCAGGGAGTTCTACACCTTCACGACCTCTGGGGCCTGGAACTGGTTTAGGAAGTATGGACAAATTTGATCGTCTTGAGATAGCCCAGAGACTTAGACTGGGTGGGAGCAGCGGGCTTGAGCCCGCTGATAAAGGCATAAAAGTAAATGGGCTTTAGCCCTGGGCCTTCTTTGTCTGACAGGAAAAAGCCCAGGGCTAAAGCCCATTTCTATGTTGAGCCTATAGACCGTGGCCTAAAGGCCACGGCTCCCACCGATTCGAGCTTCGCTCGAATAGTTCACCCAAGTGAAATCAAAATTCGGGCAGCCCCGAAAAACCCACCCATTGCGATGCAATGGATGGGGCACCCGGTGCATGGGCTGTCGAGCGCCCTAAGCCTTCTTCAGAGCCGCCGGCCTAAACCGTTCCGTCGTCGTACGGAGCGTGTGATAGCACTCGCAGGCAGCCTTCTCCAGCTCAGCGCGGTCCTTGATGCGGATCTTGCCGCGGGTGTACTCCATCAGTCCGGCGCGTTGCAGATCGCCCGCCGCAATCGTCACGGTCGATCGGCGCGCACCCAGCATCTGCGACAGATACTCCTGCGTCAGCCGCAGCGAATTCGACTGCATGCGGTCAGACGCTGTCAGCAGCCAGCGCGCCAGGCGTTGCTCGACGGAGTGGATGCGGTTGCAGACCACGTTCTGGCCCATCTGCACCATCTTGAGGTATGCCGCCTGATGGACGGCATGGAGAAGAGCCGGATCCCGGCGCACCTCCTCCCGCATCACAGCGGAACGGATACGCAGAGCCGAACCCTCGCCCCGGACAGTAGCCAGGTGGGGCCCAACAGGCTGATCGATCAGCGGACCGACATTGATCAGGCTTTCGTGGCCGATCGTAGCCACCTCGACCGAATCGCCCGACTCAGTAAGCACGCTCAGTGAGACGAATCCGCTCAACGGAAAATACACAAATTCCGTCGGCTTCTCCGGTTCTGCAAGTGTCATACCCACCTGTAAATCCACTTGCGTGAAATGCCGTTGCAGTGCGGCATAGGTGGCTTCCGGGAGTTGCAGCAAAATCCAGTTCAGGGGCCGTTGATTCATGGTCCCCGTCGTTTCCAGTCCATTCATCGTGGGGTTCCTTACACAACACAGAGCACGACGAATGCCATACCTTGGGTATGCCTATCCTTGGCATTTATCAGCGTGTATATCGAAGTGCTGAACCTATCGTGAATGATTCTGCATATACGTGTCTGTCATACAGCACACATAGTGCAACTTTTTGAAAAAAAAGACCGTTTTGGGTCTGGATCCTTAAGCCTGGCTTAAGCTACAGAGTCGATTCGGCGTCGGCGACAGTGGGAAACACCTTCAACACCGTATTCACCTTGGTGAGCTCCATCAGCGCGGCGATTCGCTGTTGCGGAGCCGCGACAGCCAGCCTTCGCCCCTGTTTCTGGGCTGCCAGATGGAAGTTCATGATGGCGCCGAGCCCGGCCGAATCGACGTACGGTACCCCAGAGATATCCAGAACGACCAGGGGCTCCGTGGACGCCTTTGCCGCGGCCTGCAGTTTGGGCAGATCGCCCAGCGTCAGCGAACCGGAGAGACGCATGATGAGGATTCCCTCCAACGCACCAGGAGCAGTATCAATCTTCAGCGGCACAGGCGGCATGGTGCCTACCACTATACCAAGCAGGAACCATGGCCGCCGGAATCGTTTTTCGCCGAGTTCCCTTCGATACAATCAACACTTATGCATCGTTGGTCTCAGCTCTTTATCCCCACCTTGCGCGAGGCTCCGGCCGACGCCGAGGTGGCAAGCCATAAGCTGCTTCTCCGGGCCGGGTATGTGCGCCAGTTGGGCGCCGGTATCTACAGCTACCTGCTTCTCGGCAACCGTTCGATCAACAAGATCGTCGCCATCGTCCGCGAAGAGATGGACGCCATCGGGCAGGAGTTCCTTCTGCCGGCGCTGAACCCACGTGAGATCTGGGAGGCCAGCGGCCGCTGGTCGGTGATGGGCGAGAACATGTTCCGCCTGAAAGACCGCAAGGGCGCCGACCTCTGCCTGGGCATGACCCACGAAGAGGTGATGACGGACATCGCCCGCAAGGAGCTGCGCAGCTACAAGCAGCTTCCGCAGATCTGGTACCAGATCCAGACCAAGTTCCGCGACGAGCCCCGTCCCAAGGCGGGTCTGCTGCGCGTCCGCCAGTTCATCATGAAGGATTCCTACAGCTTCGACATCGACGCTGCCGGCCTGGATGTGAGCTACGACAAGCACGACCGCGCCTACCGCAATATCTTCTCGCGCTGCGGCCTGGACTTTGTCGCCGTCGAAGCCGACTCCGGCGCGATGGGCGGCTCCGCCTCGCAGGAGTTCATGGTCTACACCGATGCCGGTGAAGACCTGATCGCAAGCTGCCCCAACTGCCACTACGCCGCCAACCTCGAGAAGGCCACCAGCGCCCTGGCAGTCGTCACAGAACTCGCAGATGGCGTCGTGGAAGAGGTCTCCACGCCGACCCAGCGCACGATCGATGAAGTTGGCGCGTTCCTGAACGTTGCTTCGGTCTACCAGATGAAGACGATGGCGATGGTTGTCACCACGCCCGACGGCAAGTCGAAGACCATCGTTGCCTTCCTGCGCGGCGACCACATGCTGAACGAGGCGAAGCTTGCAACCGCCGTCGGTGGAGGCGAACTGCGCCCCATGGTCGCCGAAGAGATTCTGGCTGCCTTCGGCGCTCCGGCCGGCTTCCTAGGCCCGATCGGCGTCAAGGCTGACTTCGTCATCCTCGATGCCGCCCTGGAAGGCCGCAAGAACCTGATCACGGGCGCCAACAAGGAAGGCTTCCACCTGCGTAACGTCACCCCAGGCAAGGACTTCAAGCCGACCCTCATCGCCGACGTCCGCAACATCAACGAAGGCGAGCCCTGCCCGAAGTGCGGCACCTCGCTCAAGCTGGGCAAGGCAGTCGAGATCGGACACATCTTCAAGCTCGGCTATCGCTACTCGGAGTCGATGGGCGCCAGTGTGCTCGACAGCAACGGCAAGGAAGTGATGCCCATCATGGGCTGCTACGGCATCGGCATAGAGCGCATTCTCACCGCCGCCATCGAGCAGTCCGCCGCCAATCGCGGTATCGACGCCAGGGGTGAGATCAGCTATGCCATGCCGCCCTCCATCGCGCCGTTCGAAGTGGTTGTCACGGTGACCAACGTCGCCGACGAGACGCTTCGCGCAGCCGGTGAAACGGTGGCCCAGGCGCTCGACAAGGCCGGCTTCGATACGATTCTCGACGATCGCGACGAGCGTGCCGGGGTGAAGTTCAAGGATGCCGATCTGGCCGGTATCCCCTTCCGTATCAACATCGGCAAGAAGCTTGCCGAAGGGAAGGTGGAGTTCGTGAACCGCCTGACCAATGAGAGCGTAGATGTTGCTGTAGAGGAAGTTACGCAGGCACTGACGCGTGTCTGCGAATCTGCGTCTAAGTAAGAGAACGCCTATGGCCGTAAAAGTGAAGATCGGCGGCAACAGCCGCACCGGCGCCCAGCACTCGCTGGGCGTTCGTATCCTTCGGGTCGCGCTGATCGCGTGCTCGGCGCTGTTGCTTCTGTTCTTCTCCGTCTTCGGCTACTACTACTTCAAGTACCAGAAGATTGTGGACGATCGGCTAAATGCCGGTCCCATGTTCACCAATACTTCGCAGGTCTTCGCTGCTCCGCGCGAGGTGCGTCCCGGCCAGAAGCTGAGCGCCGGCACGATTGGCCAGGAGCTGCGCCAGGCCGGCTATAACAACAATCCGCAGATGGGCACTTATCAACTGCGCGGCGATACCATCCTGATCAAGCCTGGCCCGCAGAGCTTCCACTCGACCGATGGAGCCACCATCACCACCGAGGATGGCGAAGTACAGTCCATCACCGCCGAGAACGGCGTAGCGCTGCGCGGCTATGAGCTCGAGCCGCTGCTCATCACCGGCCTCTCGGAAGATAAGAACCGTATCAAGCGCCGCCTGGTCAGCTACAAGGACATCCCGCAGCGCATGGTGCAGTCAGTCACTGCAATCGAAGACCGCCAGTTCTTCGAGCACGGCGGCATCAACTACGCTCGTACCATCAAGTGCGGTGTACAGGATCTGTTGAGCGGCCGCAAAGCCTGCGGTGGATCCACACTGACGCAGCAGCTTGCCCGCGGCTTCTTCCTCACTCCTGAGAAGCACATCAAGCGCAAGCTGATCGAGATCCTCATCAGCTTCCAGCTCGAAGCGCGCTTCTCCAAGCAGCAGATCTTCGAGATGTATGCCAACCAGATCAACCTGGGTCAGCGCGGCAGCTTCGCCATCAACGGCTTTGGTGAAGCGGCACAGGCATACTTCGGCAAAGACCTGAAGCAGCTTGATCTGGCTGAATGCGCGATGCTGGCCGGCATGATCCAGCGGCCCAACTACTTCTCGCCGTATAAGCACCCCGAACGCGCGATGGAGCGCCGCAATATCGTTCTCGATTCGATGGTGGAGACCAATGCCATCACGAAGAGCGAGGCCGAGCGCGCCAAGGCTGAGCCGATCCGCCTGGCTCCGCCGAACGTCGATGCCTCTGAGGCGCCATACTTCGTCGATGTCGTGCATGACACCCTGGTGCAGCGTATCGGCGATCAGGAGCTCTCGCACCAGTCACTGCGTATCTATACCTCGCTCGATCCTGATCTGCAGCGTGCCGCTTCAGAAGCTGTTGCCATCGGCATGCAGAACGTAGACGAGATGGTCCGCAAGCAGCATCGCGGCAACGGCCCCATCACCTGGCCGCAGGTCTCTCTCGTCGCCCTCAATCCACATACCGGACAGGTGCTGGCGATGGTCGGCGGACGCAACTACGGCGTCTCGCAGTTGAACCACGCCACCTCGAAGCGGCCGACAGGATCGATCTTCAAACCCTTCGTGTACGCGGCTGCTTACAACGCCAGCGTCAACGGTCAGACGATTGGCGATAAAGGCATCTTCACTGCAACGACGATGCTGGACGATGAGCCCACTACGTTCACCTTTGACAACGGCCGTCAGACCTACACGCCGCGCAACTACAAGGACGAGTTCCACGGCTCTGTCACCGCCATCTATGCTCTGGCGCACTCCCTGAACAACGCGACCATCTCGCTGGGACAGATGGTGGGCTTTGAGAACGTCGCTGCTCTGGGACGCCAGGCCGGCATCGCCGCTGCACGCGGCACACCTGCTGTCTCTCTGGGCGCATATGACGCGACACCGCTCGATATGGCCGGTGCTTACACCATCTTCGCCAACAATGGCGTGCACCTGAACCCGTGGACACTGGCCAGCGTCCGCAACCTGAATGGCGATATCGTCGCCGACTTCGCCCCTGAAGCTCGCCAGGTGCTTGATCCACGCGTCGCGGCACTCTCCACTTCGCTGATGGAAGGCGTGATGAACTTCGGCTATGGTTATGAGACCCGCAAGCGCGGCTTCATGGCTCCGGCCGCGGGCAAGACCGGCACCAGCCACGATGCGTGGTTCGCGGGTTACACCTCGAACCTGATCTGCATTGTGTGGGTGGGCAACGATGACTACACCGACGTCAAGCTTGCAGGTGCTCTGGCCGCGGCGCCCATCTGGGCGGAGTTCATGAACCGAGCCATCAAGCTGCCGCAGTACTCCGACATGAAGGCGTTCAGCTATCCGGACGGCGTCATCATGGAGCGGCTGGATAAGAACACCAACCTGCTTTCTGATTCATCTTGCCCGAACGCTTACTCGGCCGCCTTCCTCGCAGGAACCGAGCCGCATAACACCTGCTCGCACATGGGCGACGACCAGCGCAACTTCTTCCAGAAGATGCTGGGCATCGGAGGACAGACGCAATCGCAGGAGAACCAGCAGCCTCCTGCAGGCAACGAGCCGGGGGCTTCTCCGAATCCGGCCGCCGTGCATTCAGGCCCTCCACCGAATCCAGGTGCGCAACCGAACCCGGGCTCTTCGCCAAATCCAGTGGTGGAAGAGCCGAAAAAGAAGAAGAACTTCTTCCAGAAGATCTTCGGCGGCGGTGATAAAAAGCAGCAACAGCCTACACAGCCTCAGCAGTAGCAGATCGAACCAGAGGTTGGATAATCCGGTGGGGATCGAGCTTCGCTCGATCCCCATTTTTGTTTGTCATCCCTAAGGCGCGAGCTGATCTTCGTATGTTGGTGTTTATGTGTATTTAAATGGCATATTTTTGAATGTGCAGAATCTGTGCAGAAGATTCATGAAGATTTGCCAATCTACTATTCGGGGCATAGCTGGCAAAGGGTGGCAGATATCCTGCGCTCCAATAGCGAAAGAGTGAAAAAGCGCTGGAAAGGGTAAAGCAGATCGGCGGATGGAAGCGGTACGGCGATCAGTGGGTGGAACTTCTGGAGAAGCTTACTGAAAAGTGAATTCCTAGTAAGAGGCACCGCTTTGCTCTTCCTGCGGTTTTCCGGGGATCCATTTCGGCCTTTGTTGTCGAACGGATGGAGCGAGCTTGGACTTCAAGCTGAGAAAGTAGTCTTCGAAAAAGCGTTTTGAAATATAGGCGACCGCCACCGCCAAACTCGACTCCACGAGGAAGCCCAAACCCCAGACGAGGGGACTCCAGTGGCCCAACCGCCCGAACCTTCCCAGTAATCGGAAGAAGGCTTCGAAAACGAGTTCATGGAAGAGATATAGACCGTAGCTGATGTTGCCCAGAAAGCGAAGTGGTCTCAGGGCAATAGGCAATCGCATTGCAGGGTCTAATAAGAGGGCGAAAAGCAATGCCGAAGCGAAGAGAAACTCGAATGGGACTGTCTGAAACGTAGCTCCGGCGGCCGAAGTCCGATGGAGAATGCCGAATGGGATTCCGAAGACCAAAGAAGAGGTTCCGATTATCAACAGGATCCAAGCAAGTTTCTTAACCAGCAGCCGCCCGACATCGGCAGATCTAAGCCAAACGGCAAGAGCAGCGCCGGCAATCAGGTTGTCGGAAATGAGCCAGGTCATCCCGTGAACATCTCCTAGCGGGAGAATGTTCTTGAACGAGATGAATCTGAGCACAGGAGACAGAATCAGGGTGGCGGACATGATAAGAATCAGCTGAGTGCGCGATGCGCTCTTCACCACCCACGGCCATACAAGGTAAAACTGCTCTTCAACCGCAAGCGACCAGAGCACAAAATAGGTGTATCCGCCGATGTGAAAAACCGGCGCGAGATTAGCCAAGTTAAAAAGGCAGAGCGCAACATATGGCCAGGAGGCATGCTCGGCCACTTTGATTAAAAACACAACAACGAGGAACGCAGGGAGGATGCGCAGCGCACGTCTGATATAGAAGCTTCGCCAGTAAGAAGGACTGTCCTTCGTATCGAGGAGGATGCCGGTGATCAGAAAACCGGAGAGGACAAAGAACAGAAATACTCCGAGCCACCCAAATGTAAAGAATGAAGAAAGTCGAGACCATGCGGTATGTGGCGGAGGAGTGACAAGTGGGCCCCAATAGAGACCGTGATAAAGAACAACAACGAGGACTGCTATTCCGCGCAAGACATCAAGGCCGGGCATATGCTGCGTCAGGAGAGGAGATCTAGCGGATACCGCGAAGGTGCTTTCTTCAGAACGGAGTGTTTCTGGGGACATTAAGAGCGGCCACCTCTCGCTGTGGTTTGCAACACTTCACTTCAAATTTGAAGATAGCAAGATATTCTGCGCAGAGAATTCATTTAGAGTGTAATGCACACACGGCTGCATCTTTTCTAGAATTTGCGATGAGGTAGATAGCGAGAGTGCTTGCGGATAGTTTCAAGAGGGCCACAGTTTTCCGATCAGTCGGCGTTTCCCGAGACTGTGAAGAGCACATGAGCCGGGCCGCTCTCGAAGGGATGAGCGGGTCTGCGCATGGCAACAATAGGCGATTGCTGCGTAGAACTTCTTTAGATGACTTTCGAGGCGCCGAGACGCCCGATGTCGACTGAACGTCTTCCCATCAACCGATGCTGGGATCGAAGCAAACAAGAACGCTTTGACGGTCGAGAGCCTACACTGTATTCGCAAAAAGATATGGCAGCATCAGGAGACCCTGAACTCATGCCGAAAGTGGCGTATCTGATCCGGTCGCTCGCAAATCGGCTCGATCGCGCTAGGTTTAAATGTTCGAACTGCGCTAGCACTCAAAATCAAGTGCAGACCGGAAGTGGTTTTATCACACAGCTTAGCCGCTGCATGAATTGCAAATTGCTCTTCCGTACGCCTACCGACGACCCGGCCCTGAATGCATCCTTCTATGAGGATGCATATCCGCAGGGATTCTCATCTGTTATTAGCCGGACGCGATCAAGTGTACTGCCGAGACTCTTCTCGGAGTTGTAGGACGGCAATATAGCCGTAGGCCGCACAAAGGCCGTAATACCGCACGCAGTATGTGGCCATCTTCCCGACGAGCCGGATGATACCGGCCGCAAAACCAAGACTTCAATTTATCTCTTCCCCTGCTTCCCGATCAGCTGGGGTGATTACTTTTGGTGTCTCAGGTGCTTGTGGACCTGAGACATCCGTTACAACCCCCTTGTGAGGTTGTTTTGAAAGATTGAACCAGTCATCGGAGCGGTGGGAATGTGGGAATCCCGAAGGGATTTCCAAGTGGGGTTGGAAGCCGGCTTTATGGCTTTCCATGCTTTCCATTCCTCGTCATTTCCTCGCTCCTGTCAGGGGGATTCGCAGCTCCCGCAGAACGCCCGTCGCTCTGATGCGCCCGATCGCTAAAGTTGAACTTGTCCAGCCTTCACGGAACGTCCGAGGTTCTTCCATGTCCAGAACCCGGCAACATGGGTTGCTGTAGGCATCTGCCGGGCGATCTCCAGCACATTGCTCTGCTTCACCCCAACGAACCTGTTCGCCAGGTGGAGACGCGTCGATGCGGCCTTGGGCACCACCCAGATCGTATGGCCTCATCTTGCTCCAATCCTGATACCCTTTCCCATGGAAAGGAAGGATTTGCATGATTGATCTGACCGGCAAAGTTGCCGTTATCTTCGGCCTGGCCAACAAGCGCAGCATCGCCTGGGGTATCGCCCAGAAGCTCTCTGAGGCAGGCGCGACCATCGCCCTCTGCTACCAGAACGAGCGTCTGAAGAGGGAAGCCGATGCTCTGCTGCCGGAGCTGAAGAGCGCCAAGGCCTTCCAGTGCGACCTCTCCGTCGATGCTGAGATCGAGTCCACCTTCGCGGCCTTCCAGCAAGAGTTCGGCAAGATCGACATCCTGGTCCACGCCGTCGCCTACGCACCCGCCGACGAGATCAAGAACGACTTCATCTTCACCAGCCGCGAAGGCTTCCGCATTGCGCACGACGTCAGCGCTTACACGCTAATCGCGATCTCTCGCGCGGCCCTGCCCCTGATGACCGAAGGTGGAGCCATCCTCACCCTGAGCTACTACGGCGCGGAGAAGGTCTTCCCCAACTACAACGTCATGGGTGTCGCCAAAGCCGCTCTGGAAGCGACCGTTCGCTATCTCGCCGCCTCACTCGGACCGAAGAACATCCGCGTCAACGCCATCTCCGCCGGCCCCATCAAGACACTGGCTGCGCGCGGTATCGGCGACTTCACCAAGATCCTGGACACCGTCACCGAGCGCGCTCCGCTGCATCGCAATGTCGATCAGCTCGAGGTCGGCGGCGCAGCACTCTTCCTCTGCTCTCCTCTGGCCAGCGCCATCACCGGCGAGATCACCTACGTCGATTGCGGTTACAACATCACCGGAATGTAAGGAGATCTTCCATGCGCATTGCAGATGTTTTGCTGGCCGACTATGACACAGAGATCAGAAGCGCCCAGCGGCTCTTCGAGCGGCTTCCCTCCATTGAGAAGGCCGACTGGAAGCCTCATGAAAAGTCCATGCTCTTCGGCAAGCTGGTGATGCATGTAGCCACCTTGCCCGGCTTTGGCGCCATGGTGCTGAGCGAGCCGATCCTCGACATGGCACAAGGCAAGATACCGAGCTTTGCTTATGAGAGTCCGGCTCAAGCCTCGGCTGTACTCGCCGACTTGGCAGCAAAGACACGCAAGCTGCTCGCAAACATCCCCGATGAGGAGATGGAGACAACCTGGCAGTTGAAGTTCCATGATCGGGTCTTCTTTACCGGCAGCCGCATCCTGGCCTATCGCACCATGTTCTTCAATCACTTTGTCCATCACCGGGCACAGCTTGGCGTCTATCTGCGCTTGCTGGAAGTTCCCATCCCAGGCATGTATGGACCATCGGCGGACGAGCCGATCAATCTCGGATGAACAATTCACCTTACACCGCCATCGCTCGCCTTTTGCGTCCACAGGGACGCAAGGGCGAGCTGTTGGCGGATCTGCTGACCGATTTCCCCGAGCGCTTTGAAACCACCAGCTCCGTGCTGCTGGAAAATGCTACCGGCGAACCTACACCCGCTACTCTGGAAGGCCACTGGTTTCCCGTGGGCCGCAACGCCGGCCGTGTCGTGTTGAAGCTGAGCGGCATCGATTCCATCAATGATGCCGAGACCCTGCAGGGCAAGCTGGTGTTCGTTCCCGACGCGGAACGCGTCGCGCTCGCGGAAGACCGCGTGTGGATCGCAGACCTGATCGGCTGCGAGCTCTATCATCACGATCGCCCTGTCGGCACCGTCGTCGATGTCCACGGGAGTGAATCGCCGCACGGCGCATCGCTCCTCGTCGTGAAAAAACGCGAGAGCGACGATGAACTTTTGATCCCCTTCGTTCAGGCATATATCCAATCGCTGAATCTCGATGCGAAACGCATCGAGATGAATCTCCCGGAAGGTTTGCTGGAGATCAACGGTTAAAGTCCATACGTCGCAGCTCAAGTCAGGCACGGCTTCAGCCGTGCGATATCAAGGCCACAATGAGGGCGGCTTTAGCGGCTGAGGTCAAAATCCATGGATATCACCAGACAGAAATGGGACGGCTAATTAGCCGTCCCATTTCAACCTAACCAGAAAGAAGCTTCAAAGATCAATCAAGACTAATCACGCGATCCGAAGTTCCACGCGAAGCCCACCGAAATCACCGGGTACACCGTCGCATAGTCATTAAGATCGTTCTGGATCTTCACCCGCTGGCGCTGCAGGTCAGCCATCGCGGTCGCATCGGTTGAGAGCTTGCCGCAGCCTCCCGCATCGCAGACCGTTCCATCCAGGTCCAGACCGAACTTCGGAGCTCCCGTAAAGACCACTCCGATATCCACCGGAATACTCCAGCGGCGGCCATTGCGCGGAATCAGATTGCCGAAACCGAAGGTGACCATCGGCGCCACCGTGCGATCGTAGGCAAACGTGGCATTTCCCTTCACCGGATCCGTCGGCGAGTTAGTGTAGGTGCCGTCGCCCATGTCAAACCGTGCACCTGGATCGATATGGATAAACGCCGATCCATGGTTCTTCTGAAAGGCAAGGCCCGGGCTGACGTGAAAACCGCCCGCCTTATAGAACGGGAAGTAGTCGACCTGCACCTGTCCGGACTTGAAGTTGAGGTCGGCGTCGTAGTTCCATCCACCGTTCCCAAACGTACCGGTATATCCAAAGAAGTTTGCGCCCATGCGCAGGTTAACTCGCCGGCCAAGTGGCGTCGCTACCTCCGGTCCGAACCCAAGAGAACCAAAGCGAAATCCAGTGGCGTACTGACGAAACGGACGAATCTGGAAGGCCGACCTCCCTGCAGGAGGCGGGATGATCGCCCCGGCATCGGCCGCATCCTCCTCGTCCATGGAGCCAATAGGCTGGGACGAGCTGCTCATGTCGAGCGCGGCGAGCTGCAGTGTGGGGCGATTCGACCGGCCATTTACCGACCAGTCAGAAGTTGTTGGTTGCAAAGGCGACGAACTCTGTGCGTGCAGAGGGAGGGATGCGACGCCGGCGGCGGCCAGCGTAAGCATTAGAATTCGGTGTTTCAGCACGTTAGTCGATGTCCTAATAGAGGGAAATTTGGTCAACGCACACACACATCTACCCGGCAGGTTTCGCATACACGATCCCCTTTTGAGGCTCACTCGTCGTTCCGGGACCCCACCCGCTCACTGCAAATTGTGGCTGACTTCGTGAACCTAGAATAGCCCGGTTTCAGCGCCTCTCGATGAATTCCACGCAAACCGGGGACTCCAACTGTACCATTCTGGGACAGTGCCGTCTTCCCTCAGCGGGCGGCATTCCGGGCCTGCATCGCCGCCGCCCACGATTCGTACAGAAGCTGTTTCTGCTCCCGCTTCCATTCCTCTTCCGGAAGTACCATCAGGTCCGCTCTAGGAATCCCTGGAAACCCGCTGCCGACCGCATCAAGTCCGCCTTCACGATCTTCCCGGATGTAGTTCTTCGAGATCTCAACGTTGTTCTTCTGGATCCACGCGGAGATATGCGTCATCCCGGCAGCGCGGATTCCCGCCTCATCCCAGAACCCGAAATGCAATTGCTGGTTGAGCCAGAGCATCCCGTCCAGGTTCACCCAACTGGTGCGATGGCTGATCCCTGGATATAGCACTGTCGTAAACAGACCTTCTTCAGTGCCCATCAGACGCGCGGCACTGTCGCGTGTCGCTGCAAACCACGCCGGAGGATGATCGCTCATCTTCATCACCGTATCCGCATCGCCGTTCATCACGTACATGGGACCGCGCTCGGCATTCAGGGTGTAGAGAATCGGCCCACGATCGCCCAGCACAGCCAGCGCACGATACGGAGGCGCCTGGCAGGGCAGCTTGCCGGTATCGAAGTACTCATGCGGACCGTCGAAGGTGCCGCCACCGCTCAGCAGTACAGCATGAATCCGCGTATCGATCGCTCCGGTAATGCCGCTGACAAACGCTCCCATGGAATAGCCGACCGTTCCGATACGCGCGGAATCGACCTGCGGCAGCGAACGTAGATAGCTGACTGCCTGCATCACATCCACCTGCATCAGGCCCGCAAGCCGCTGTCCCCAGTGCGGCTGATCGACGGCGGCATCATGTGGAGACGGACTCTCGCGGCTGGCGCGATGCGCATTGCGCTCTCCCTCGCCGATGGGGTCGTAGGTCACCGCAACCGCGCCGGCCTTCGCGAAGAGCATGCCGCTATAAAAGGCATACCAGCTGAACTTGTCGCCGCCATGTCCGTTCACCACCACGATGCCGGGCAGCTTCTGCCCCGGCTTCAGCAGCTTCGGATCGGGACGATAGATAATCGCCGGAACACGCATACCGTCAGCCGTCGCATAGGTCACACGATCGGCAACAACACCGGGCATCGGTGAGAAGCTCGACCACACCTTTGCATCAAGAGCAGGCAGACGATCCGGAGCATAAAGCTGCCGACGGATCTCATGCCTCCACGCTGCGTTACGAACCTTCCTCTGCGCCGGTGTCAGGTCTTTACCCGGCTTGACGAAGTTGCCGCTATCAAACGGAGGCTGCACCTGGAAGTACTGCTCCGGACGTGGATCGCCACCGCCGCCGGCTGCTACAGGAGGCACATCCACGTGGCTCTGCCCAGCCAGCACACCCGCCGCGGTCAACGCGATACCGGCAAGACTCTTACGGAACGATATGAATCGCATGATGGCTTTTGCTCCTGACGCAGCTATGGCAGCCTCGCGGCTTCGGCAACCGGGTTCCAGCTATCACTTCCCTTCAGGAAGGCCGCAGGCTCAAACGTCTTTGCCTGCGTAGCAGTGAGCTGATGTGTCCAAGACGGACGATGAGCGGTATCCGCTCCCAGTCCGGTGTTGCCGAATTCCGCATAGAAAGTCTTCGCGAGATCGGCAGCATTCGATCGCCACTCCTGCCAACCCTGCGGATTCAAGGTCGCCGGCAGTTCGGTGTGCATGAAGACCACCCGCGAGTAGGCACGCCACGGACGACCGAGATAGAACCCCTTGCCCTCGACATTCTCCGCCGTCACCTTCGAATTTGTGATGACGTAGCCCGTCGTTTGCTCCGCTGTCGTTCGCGACTGCGCTGTCAGATAACCGGGACGGAAGATGTGAATCTCACTCTTGTCGAAGACCGCGGTTGCATTGCCGAAGATGAAGTCCACGCCACCGGCGATGTACGAGTCCACATAGTACTGGCGTCCAAAGTCGGCAAAGAGGGTGTCCTGATCGCCGAGGAAGCGGCAGTGCTTGAAGATGGCCCGGTCAGAGCTGACAGCAATCGCAACCGCCTGTCCGGTATTGCCCGCGGTGTTCTCGAAGGTGACGTTATCCGCCTGGAAGTCGTCGCCGTTGATCTCGACCGACTCCGAAAAAAAGGTACCGCCAGTCGTCGGTCCGGTACGTGCGGCCGTAATCACTACCTGTGACGGATCGCTGCCGGTGCCGAGAAAGGTCGTATGCGCGCGGCGGCGTGAGACCCACACCCGCTCCTTGTAGGTCCCGGGGGCAATATGCAGATACAGACGTCCGTTCGGTCCTGGATCAGGCGCGTGATCCATCGCCATCTGAATCGTGGGAAAGTCGTCGGCGCTGGAGGTGTTGCCCTTCGAATCAGGAGAGACCTTCACGTGAACATCCTGCGCCGTCAGTGCAGGAACAGAGACCAGGCAGGCAGCAAGCGCCAGGCACGGCGCGGCAAGCTTCCGTAGACACACCACTCAGACTCCTATAAAAACGTTTTGATTCTAAGAAACGCAATCCTCCTCCGGCTAGAGCATTTTCCCCTTGTTGCTGGGTATCCCGGAAGAGGAGTGCAGCGGCGCTTTCATTGCGGAAAACGCCTATAAATGCGGAAGCCCTACTCTACACCCTATGGCCGAAAGCGGATCGTGTAGAAAGCGCCGAAGAAAGTCATCCCAAGCCCCCACCAGAAGGTGGAGTGAAGCTCTGCAAGAACGACTGCCGGTGGATGTGAGAACTGGTACGCTCCGATAGGCAGCAGCACCAGGCCGTAACCCAGGCACAAAATCCCGACGAAGAACCAGATGGAGAGCGGCCGATGGCCGCTCTCCGGTGCCGTTACCGACGAGGATGCCGGATGCGGATGAACATCAGGGTGAGGCGTTTGACCGGACATTGAGGCTTCCTCCTACCAGAAGATGAGATTGACGATCACGAGTAAAACGGCCACAACCACGGCCCAGAAGATTGGACGCTGCCACAGCGGAACTTCATCCTCGGCAGGGATGACCGTGGCTCCATAGACCAGTCCGTTGAGCTCCTCATCGGACTTCGCCTTGCCCATATAGCTGACCACTACGGTCACTACAACGCAGATGATCCAGCTCCACAACGCGCGATACAGATTCTCGGCCATCGGCTTGGCATCCGGTGAAAGCGCGATATACCGCAATGCACCGGGATCTTTATAGACCCAGACCCACATCACGATCGAGGACAACGTACCGATCAACAGACCCCAGAAGCCGCCGGCGTTCGTGCCGCGCTTCCACAGCATGCCCAGGATCACGGTTCCAAACAGCGGCGCAATGAAGAAGCTGAACAACGCCTGCACGTAGTCCATGATCGAAGCCGCATTCATCACCAGGTACGCCGTCGCTACCGACAGCAGCATACCCACCACCGTGGACGCACGGCCCACCATGACGTAGTGCTTGTCGGGAGCATCCTTCTTCATGAAGGCGCCATACAGGTCATAGGTCCACACCGTGGAGAAGGCGCTGACGTTGCCCGCCATGCCGCTCATAAAGCCCGCAACCAGCGCGGTGATGCCAAGGCCCAGAAGTCCCGGACCACAGTAGCGCACCAGCATCAGGGGAAGAGCTTCGTTGAAGCTGTGCTGACCGGTGCGGATAGCCTCGCTCTCCGAGACCAGGTGCATCAGCGTTCCATCAGGATTGCGCAACACGGCAATCGCGAGCACGCCCGGCAGAATCACGATCAGCGGCACAGCCATCTTGAAGATGGCGCCGATGATGGGAGCCATCTTAGCCGCGCGCAGGTTATTGGCCGAAAGCACACGCTGCACCACCAGGAAGTCCGTCGTCCAGTAGCCGAAGCTGATGACGAATCCAAGACCGAAGACCAGTCCGGTCCAGTGGATACCCATCGCGTTGCCCTGGAAGGTGCCGGTATTGGCCCACAGATGCATGTAGCTTTCGTTGCCGATCTGCGCAGCGATCTGGTGCTTCAGGTTGGTCCAGCCGCCGGCCTCGATCAGGCCGAGAATCGGCACCAGCGCCGCGCCCGCCCAGATGAGCACAAACTGCAGCACCTCGTTGATGATGGCCGAACGCAGACCGCCGAGCATGACATACAGGCCGACCGTAAAGGCGCCAACCCAGATGGAGAAGTTGATATCCCAGCCGAGCACGACCTTCATTACCAGCGCCATGGAGTACATGTTCACGCCGCTCATCAGCACCGTCATGACGCCGAAGGTCACCGCGCTTACCCCACGCGCACCTTCGCCGAAGCGGAGCTGCAGATAGCCCGGAACCGAGTGCGTCTTGGAGATGTAATAGAACGGCATCATCACGATGCCCAGGAACAGCATCGCCGGGATCGCGCCGATCCAGTACCAGTGCGTAGCCAGAAGGCCATACTGGTAGGCCGTTCCTGCCCATCCCATCAGCTCCAGCGAACCCAGATTCGCCGAAACGAAACTGAGTCCAGCAATCCAGGCCGTCATCTCACGGCCTGCCAAGAAGAACTCTTCGCTGGTATTGGCTGAATCCTTCACGTAAAAGCCGATGAAGATCACCAGCACGAAGTACATCAGCAAAATCAAAATGTCGGGCCAGGACAAGGTAGCAAGCTGCCTGGCACTCAAGAGCGCGAGCGCGAGATGGGTCATAATTTGCGGTTCGGTCTGCGAAACCATCATCTACGATAGACGATTATTTTCGTAGGCCGAATTATATCAACAGGGTTTTATCTTTGGCTCCCGGAGAATACGTTTACTCATTAAGACGTATAAACCGCAGAGATAGCTGGCTTTGTGCAGATCCAACAGGATTTTACGTTCAGCGCAACGATTTCTCGACATGGCTCCAAACGGGTGGCCCGGATCCCCGTTCCGCTTGCTAACGGAGGCAGTGCGGAACCTCTATGAACTCTGTTCGGGTCGGAGTGAAGCTGAGCGAAGAAATCTGCTTCTCCTACACATCGCTCAGTGTTATCGGGCAATATGAGCGCTGAAGGCGCGTTCCATACCAGCCTGGGGCAACGCCCGGTCTCTTGGCACATTGAACGACGAAGGGCTGAAGGCCCGCTCTATAGCTCCTCAATGAAGGTGCCGGCCTTTGTCGACAAACCCTCATCTTGATTTCAGCGGTCCGATAAAAACAGATTTCTCCGCTGCGCCGCGAAATGACAAAACAAAAAGCGGCTCGAGCTGTAGCTCGAGCCGCCCATCTCCGGGTCCCCGACGAACAAGTTCGTTGGGGTGGTCACTCGTCTAATGCGCCGACCGGTAGTTCCCGTATCCCACAATCACCGTCGAAAAAATCAGTAGCCCTACACCGCACGCAAGCACTGCCTTCGCCCGCGGGCTCGCCGACTTCCACTCCTTCAGACTCACACCCCAGATCGCCGCAAAGATGATGATCGAAGCCATATGCAGCGTCCAGCTCGAAAAGTCATACTTGCCCATCTTGGTCTGACCCATCGAGTAGAAGAAGAACTGGAAGTACCAGATGATGCCGGCTGAGGCAGCACAGAGATAATTCTTCACCAGCTGCCCGCCGGTAAGTTTGTTCACGCCACCCACCTGAGGATCAGAAACCGCACCCGAGAGCTGTCCTGCCGAGCGCTTTCGCAGGATCAGCCACGTTGACCATGCAAGGTTCGTCGCAAAGCCGCCCCACAACACCACGATCAATACCGGCAGGTTCTGCCAGAGATCGAGCCTGCCCTGCGCGCGCAGCTCCACGGCGGCGATGTCGCCGATCGGCTTGCCTGCCGCCAGACCGAAGGCAAAGAACGAGCTCATGATGCCGGCGAAGACCGCAACCACAATGCCCTTCCCGAAGGAGAGATCTTTCTGCTGCTCGCTCGTCGGTGTCTCATCGGCGGTGTCACGGTCCTTGTAGTAGCCGGCAAGGCCATTCACCGCGATCGCCAACAGACACACCCCTACGCCCAGAAGAATGATCTGCCCGCCGGTCTGGCTGGCGATGACACTGAGCTGCCCTGCCAGCATGGGTGGGATCAGCGTGCCGAAGGCCGTGCAGAAACCCAGCGCAACCGCATATCCAAGCGCGATACCGAGATAGCGCACCGCGAGTCCAAACGTCAGGCCACCGAAGCCCCAGGCCACGCCATAGAGAACGGCATGGACGACGGCCTCACGCGGCGCGCGGGACAGAATCTCGCTTACATGCGGAACAAAGATCCAGGCGATGACCGAGGGAGCGATGAGCCACGCAGCGACGCCCTGAATGATCCAGTAGATCTCGAACGACCAGCGCCGGATGGCGCGAAACGGAATGAAGTTACTGGCTGACGCAAGACCGCCAAGCCAGTGATACAGGACGCCGAGCAGAGGTCCGGGCATGCAAACTTCCTTTAGCTGCAAAAGATAGGTACGGCTATGCTGAAAAACACATGAGACGGCTCAGGCATCAAAAAGAGCTTGTCTCCATTAGGTGAATAGTTTCTCATGTGAATTCACACTCTGGTAGTATGTGCGTTGCAGTAACCGAAATCATTTCCAAGGACCCTAGCGATGGAACGAAGCGTGTCATCTCTTCCGCAGGAGAAACAGGAGCGCGTGTGGCGCGCTCTCGATGGACTCCAGATCGAGATTCCATCGTGGGGCTTCGCCAATACCGGAACCCGCTTCGGCAAGTTCATTCAGGCGGCCGCCGCCACCAACCTGACCGAAAAGTTCGCGGACGCCTCCGAGGTTCATCGCCTGACCGGCATTACGCCCACCGTTGCACTGCACGTGCTGTGGGATCTCCCCGGAGGCGAAGGCAGCGTTGCACAGGTCAAGGAGCTGGAGCAGACCTACGGTGTGCGCGCCGGCTCCATCAATCCGAACCTCTTCCAGGATCAGGAGTATAAGTACGGCTCGCTTTGTAACCCTGACCCCGTTGTTCGCGAAAAAGCCGTACAGCACATGCTGGCTTCGGTCCGCATCGCCAAGGCTCTCGATTCGCGCGATATCTCACTATGGGTCGCCGACGGATCGAACTATCCCGGCACGCAGAGCATCTCCCGCCGCATCGGCTGGCTGGAAGAAGCACTGAAGGCCACCCATAACGAAATGGCTCCGACGCAACGCCTGCTGGTGGAATACAAGCCCTTCGAGCCCGCCTTCTATCACACCGATATCGCCGACTGGGGCATGGCCTACTCGCTCGCTAAAGCCGCCGGACCGCAGGCCGTCGTCCTCGTCGATACCGGGCACCACGCCCTGGGCACCAATATCGAGCAGATCGTTGCGTGGCTGCTGCACCTTGGAGTTCTGGGCGGCTTCCACTTCAACGACCGCAAGTTCGCCGACGATGACCTCACCATCGGATCGATCGATCCCTACCAGGTCTTCCGCATCTTCCACGAGATTCTGAGCTACAAGACCTGGAACAAGGTCCACGAAGACCAGATCGCCTACATGATCGATCAGAGCCATAACCTCAAGGGCAAGATGGAGGCTATGGTCCAGACCGTCATGCAGGCGCAGGAGCTCTTCGCCCGCGCCGCCCTGGTCGACCAGAACCTGCTCGCCGAGCTGCAGGATAGCTGCAAGCTGGTTGAGGCCGAGGAGCACTTCCGTGGTTGCTTCTATACCGATGTCCGCCCCATGGTCGCCGAGTGGCGCCAGTCGCGCGGTTTGCCCGCAAATCCCCTCGAAGCCCTGCGTACCAGTGGTTACGTGGAGAAAATTACCGAAGAGCGGGCGGCAAAAAACAGCAATACCCAAAGCTCTTACGCCTGAAACATAGGCAGCCACGTTCAGGTTCCTTCATAATGGAAGGCACCTGAACGTGGCACCTAAAGGCAAAAGCCGGCAGCTCTATCTGATCCCTGTTCTCTCCAAGGCCCTCGACATCCTCGAGATGCTGCAGCAGAGCCAGGGCATGACGCTCGAATCCATTCACAAGCAGACGGGTATCTCGAAGACCACCGTCTACCGCATCCTGAAGAGCTTCGTGCACCGCGGTTACGTCTCGCAGAGCGCCGATGGCACCTACCGGCATGTCACGCGGCAGAAGAAGCTGCGCTTCGGCTTCGGCAGCCAGAGCAGCGAGATGCCCTTCGCCATCGCTGTCGAAAAGAGCCTGCGCAAGGCCGCGGCCGCTGTCGGCGTCGATCTGCTGGTGCTGGACAACTCCTACGACGGCGCCACCGCCGTCGCTAATGCGGAAAAGTTTGTGCAGAGCCAGGTCGATGTTGTCATCGAGTGCCAGATCGACCAGCACGTGGCCCCCATCATCGCCGACCGCATCGCAGCGGCCAACATCCCGATGATCGCGGTCGACATCCCTCATCCGCACGCCATCTACTTCGGTGTCGACAACTATCGCGTCGGCTATGCCGTAGGCGAGGTCCTCGCCGAACATGCCCTTGAGCGCTGGAAGGGCAAGATCGACTGGATCATTGGCCTCGATCTCGCCGAAGCAGGCCCCATGGTGCAGAGCCGCATCACAGGCGTCTTCGAAGCCCTGCGCAACCGCCTGCCCGAAACACCGGTCGAGTGCTTCGTCCGCATCGACACCCGCGGCCTGCGCGATAAAAGCTCCATCGCTGTCCTCGAGTTCCTCAAACGCCACCCGAAAGACCGCCGCATCCTCATCGCTGCGGCCAACGACACAGCTGCTCTGGGCGCGATCGACGCAGTCCGCAAGCTGGGCCGCGAGAAGCAGGTCGCCGTCGCCGGCCATGACTGCGTGGAAGAGATGATCGCCGAGCTTCGCCGCAACGACTCCCCGGCAGTCGCCTCCGTCTCGCACGAGGTCTCACAGTACGGCGAATACCTCATGCGCCTGGGCCTCTCCCTGCTGCGCGGCGAGATCGTGCCCCCCTACAACTTCACACAGTACGAAGTAGTCAGCCGCGAAAACCTGCCGGCATCGGGTTCCTGAGAGAGTCTCGGCAAAATTGAAGAACGGGCGTAGGCATTGGCCAGCTCTGTTGGCCAATAGAAGCGCCTTCAGCGCTTGAGTCTTGCTTAAGGGCATGGCTTCAGCCATGCCGTACCCATAGCCGGAAATGCGCGGCTTTAGCCGCTGAGGTCAGTGATGGAGCTCTCGATTGCCCTCAGGGGCTGAAGCCCCTGAACATCCCCACTCTTCTGACGGCATGGCTGAAGCCATGCCCTTAAGCAAAACGAAAAACATCAGATCGCAAAACGAACACTGCAAATCGTCTTTTGCGCGATGGGCAACACCTTCCTTTTCTAGAAACTGTTTACCTATTGACACTGGTATGTCAGGTTCACTAGAGTTCGCACCTGAGGGAGTAAGCTCGCCAGCATGAAATCTCAACTCTGCAAACAGCTGCTCCTGCCGGCGGCTGTCTTGGCTTTTGCCTGCTGTCACGTCTCTGCCTACGCGCAAGCCGCACCATCTCTGCAAGCCATCCAACAGGGATTTCTGAATCCGCCCAACGAAGCCAAACCCATGGTGCGCTGGTGGTGGTTTGGCCCCGCGGTCGAGAAGCCCGAGATCCTGCGCGAGCTGCAGCAGATGAAGGCCGATGGCATCGGTGGAGCAGAGCTCGCCTTCGTCTATCCCGAGGTTCTCGACGACCCGGCTCACGGCCTGAAAAACTTCGCCTTCCTCTCACCGGAGATGCTCGATGCCGTGCAGTACGCCCAGGCAGAGGGCCGCAAGCTCGGTCTGCGCATCGATGTCACCCTCGGCAGCGGCTGGCCCTACGGCGGCCCGACGGTCACCCTGCATAACGCAGCAATGCGCCTGCGCACCATCGTCGCAGCCCTGCCTGGTGGAGCTGCAAGCGCGCCTCTGCCCGCACTCAAGGAAGGCGAGAGCATCATCTACGCCGCAGTCGTGAACGGAACGCAGTCGAAGTGGGACGCCTCTGCTTCATCGCCCGCAACACTCGACTCCGAGGCCGCAAGGGTCACTCCCGCGGAGACACCTCGCGTGATCCTCTTCTTCGTCCAGAGCCACACCGGCCAGATGGTGAAGCGCGCTGCCGTCGGCGCCGAAGGCTGGGTGCTCGATCCCTTCAGCAAAGAGGCCGTCGCCACCCATCTGAAGACAGTCGGCGAGCCACTCGTCAAAGCCTTCGGCAACACGCCTCCCTACGCCATCTTCTCCGATTCGCTTGAAGCCTACGGAGCCGACTGGACGCCGACACTTCCCGAAGAGTTCCGCAAGCGCCGCGGCTACGATCTTCTGCCGCACCTTCCCGAACTGGTAGCAGGCGACACGCCCAACTCCGCGAACATTCGCCATGACTGGGGGAAGACGTTGACCGAGCTGGTGAACGAAGCCTACCTGGTACAGATCAACGACTGGGCCAACCAGCATGGCACGAAGTTCCGTTCGCAGACCTATGGTGAGCCCGCCGTCTCGCTCTCGAGCCAGAAGCTGGTCGCTCTGCCCGAAGGCGAAGGTCCACAGTGGCGCACCTTTTCGACGCTGCGCTGGGCAAGCTCCGGCAATCACGTCCTCGGCAACAACGTCACCTCCGGCGAAACCTTCACCTGGTTGCACTCGCCCGTCTTCCGCGCGACACCCCTCGACATGAAGGCCGAAGCCGACATCGACTTCATCATGGGTGAGAACCAGCTCATCTTCCACGGCTGGCCCTACTCGGCGCCGCAGGTGGGTGAGCCGGGATGGTCGCTCTATGCTGCCGCGGTCTTCAACGATCACAACCCGTGGCATCCGGTCATGCCAACGGTAAATAACTACATCGCCCGCCTGAGCTACCTGATGCGCCAGGGCAAGCCCGCCAACCAGGTTGCCGTGCTGCTGCCGACCGACGATGCATGGGCAGCATTCAAGCCGGCCAAGGTAACCGTCACCGGAGCGATGCAGGACCTTCTTCCCAGGGAGATGCTGGGTGCGATCCTCTCCGCCGGCTACAACTTCGACTTCACCGATGCCGAAGCGATTGACCGCCTGGGAGTACAACACAGCATTCTGCTGCTGCCGCCAACGACACGCATCCCAGTCGCTACACTGCGCAAGATCGCGGCCTTCAAGGCAGCCGGAGGCAAAGTAGTCGCCTTCGGTCACACACCTACACTTAGCCCTGAAGGAAAGTCTTCAGGCGAGCTCACGAAGCTGGCCGCTTCTATCTTTCCTTCAACAGCCAACACAACAGCCGAACTGACTGCAGCCTTACATCAGGCGGCAGTTCCTGACCTCGCCTTCGAGACCACGGACTTCGATCGCAACGCGATCGGCTTCATCCGGCGCAAGCTTCCGACCGGCGATATCTACTTCCTGACCAACACCAGCAACCGCGAGATCAAAGCGACCGTCAGCTTTTCCACCAGCTATGCCTCTGGCGTTGCGCTCGATCCGGAGACTGGTCACACCCTGCCCAGCAAGATCGCACCGAAGAAGCTCACGCTGACACTGGCTCCTTATGAGTCGAGGACATATCTCTTCGGCAATGGAGTAACTGCCGCCACGAGCAAGGCCACAACAACGGCATCGGCTGCTCCCATCGATCTTAGCCGCGACTGGAGCGTCAGCTTCACCGGCACCGGCAAGACCGAGACACAGCACACACTTACAGACTGGACCGCGAGCGATGCCACGCAGCACTACTCCGGCGAGGCCGTTTACACGCGCAGCTTCCAGGTCGAGAAAGCTCCGTCCTTGGGCGTGTATCTCACCATCACCGGCGGCAGCGCGGAGCCTGGAGCTCCGGATGCTCCGCCGACGGCTGAGAAGCGCGAGGGCATTCCTAATCCCCTGGTCACACGCACCGGCCCCGGCACACGCGCCTGGTACAACCCGCCCATCCGCGAGGGAGCCCTGCTTGTCGTCAACGGTAAGCCGGCAGGCGCGCTGTGGCATCCGCCCTATCGCCTGGACATCGCTTCCCTGCTGCAGCCGGGCGAGAACAAGATCGAGATCCATGTCTACAACACCGCGCTCAATGCCTGGGCCGCACTTCCGCCGCATGACTACAGGCCGCTGATCGCCAAGTACGGCGACCGCTTCCAGATGCAGGATCTCGACAAGGTCAAGCCCGTTCCGTCAGGCATTCTCGGCAACATCGAACTCGTATTTGAAGCGCAGCGATAACAGGAAACTCATGAAGAAGACACTTCTTTCCCTCCTTGCTTTGGCCTGCACCACCGTCTCTGCTACGGCCGCAACCTTCTCCGTCGCCAAATACGGAGCCAAGGGAGACGGCGTCACGCTGAATACCAAAGCCATTCAGGGCGCCATCGACGCTGCCGCTAAAAACGGCGGCACCGTCACCTTCCCCGCGGGCACCTACCTGACCGGCGCCATCTTCGTGAAGTCGGGCGTAACGCTGCAGATCGATAAAGGCGTCACCATTCAGGGATCGCAGAAGCTCGAAGACTATCCCATGCGTCCCACGCGCGTTGCCGGCATTGAGATGACCTGGCCCGCGGCCCTGATCAACGTCTACCAGGAACACAATGCCGCCATCACCGGCGAGGGCACCGTCGACGGTGACGGTAAGGTCTGGTGGGACGGCTACTGGGCACTGCGCAAAGAGGACGATCCCAAAGGCCTGCGCTGGGCCGCGGACTACGACGCCAAGCGCCCTCGTCTGATCGTCATCTATGACTCACACGATGTGAAGCTCGGTGGCGGGCTGCTGCTGAAGCGCCCCGGCTTCTGGACCGTGCAGGTGGTGTACTCACACGATGTGCTGGTGGACGGCGTCATCGTCCGCGCCAACGAAGGCGGACACGGCCCCTCAACCGACGGCGTCGATATCGACTCCTCCCGCAAAGTCACCGTCGCCCATGCCGACATTGAGAACAACGATGACGCTATCTGTCTGAAGGCCGGACGCGATGCCGACGGACTGCGCGTCAATCGCCCCACGGAAGACATCATCATCCGCGACTCACTCATCCGTGTCGGCGCCGCTGGTGTGACCTTCGGCAGCGAGACCTCCGGCGGCTTCCGCAACATCGAGATCTACAACCTGCACACACTGAAGGGCGTACCCTCGGGCATCCTCTTCAAGTCAGCACGCACCCGCGGCGGCTTCGGTGAGAACATCCGTATCCACGACCTGGTGATGGAAGACACACCGACCGTGCTACGCATGACCATGAACTGGAATCCGAACTACAGCTACACCAAGATTCCCGACGGCCTGACCAACTACCCGGACTACTACAAAGTCCTGACGACGCCGGTTCCCGAGGAGAAGGGCATCGCTTACTTCCACGATGTGCACATCTGGAACATCAAGGCCACCGGTGCCAAGATGGTCTTCGACGTCGCCGGCAATCCTAAGAAACCCGTTGAGCGCTTCGAGATCGATCACCTCGACGTACAGGCTGCAACCGCGGGACACATCAGCGCCGCACGCGATTGGAACCTGCACGACCTGAAGCTGCAGATCGCCGATGGCAGCTCCGTCGCTCTGGACGACACCCAAAACATCAAGGGCCTCACCGAAGGCTCAAAGAAGAGCGATGCCAACGCTCAAACCCCGCATAAATATGAGGACTAACCCACGCATGAAGACATCGCTTCTCTTCCGCGCCGGAGTTGCATCGCTTGCTCTCGCCGCTGTCTCCATCTCTGCGCACGCGCAGCAAGGCCCGAAGCCAACGCCGGAGATGCAGGCCATCATCGACAAAGATAACGGCCGCCACTTCGGCACCTCGCCCGAAGATCCGGGGCCGCTCGCGAAAGACATCTCTCCCGCATTGACTCCTGCCGCTATCGACAAGGTCATGCGCAAGGTCGCTGACTGGCAGCTGAAGGAATCACAGCCCTACTTCGACAAGATCTGGACCTGGAGCGTACTTTACAGCGGCTTCATGGCCGCCTCCGACTCGCTTGGCGATCCGAAGTATCGCAACGTCATGGCGGAGATGTCAGAGAAGTTTGAGTACCAGCCGCGCAATCCCGACAAGCTGCCGAACGCCGACGACATCAGCATCGCGCAGACCTACGCCGAGTTGTATCTCGCCGGCGGCAAAAAGGACGCGAAAATTATCGCGCCCACCATCCACACCCTCGACACCGTTATGCCGTTGGAGACACTGCGTCCCGGCGATCCGCGTATCCCCTGGTGGTGGTGCGATGCGCTGTTCATGGCTCCGGCCGTGTATACCCGCATGTACGCCGCAACCGGCGATCACAAATACATCGACTACATGAACGCGCAGTGGCAGCACACCTATGACCTGCTGTGGGACAAGGACGAGCATCTCTACGCGCGTGACGCGAGCTACATCCCCAAGCGCGGGCCGAACGGACAGAAGATCTTCTGGTCACGCGGTGAAGGCTGGGTTATCGCCGGTCTCGCCCGTACACTGCAGTTCCTGCCCAAAGACGATCCACGGCGTCCCTTCTACGTGCAGCAGCTCAAGGACATGGCCGCACGCGTCGCTGAGCTGCAGGACAAGGACGGACAGTGGCATGCAAGCCTGCTCGATGCGGAGCACTTCCCTGCGGCCGAGACCTCAGGTGCATCTCTCTTCGTCTACGGCATGGCTTACGGCGTGAATGAAGGCATCCTCGACAAGGCGAAGTATATGCCGGTGATCAGGAGGGCATGGGCCGGACTGCTCAACAATGTCTACGCCGACGGCCGCCTGGGCAACATCCAGCAAACCGGCGCCGAGCCCGCCTACTACCGCCCCAGCGCCAGCTACACCTACGGCGTAGGCGGCTTCCTGATGGCCGGCAGTGAGCTGAAACGGATGGCGAAGAAGAAGTAGTCGGGATCAGCACCGCTTCGGGTGCCCCATCCATTGCATAGCAATGGGTGGGACATTCGGGGTCCCCGGCGAACTTGGTTCGCTGGGGTGAACCATTCGAGCGAAGCTCGAACCGCTTTATTTGCGATCTCGTATTGTGTTGGATGAATCTGCTTTCTCCAACACATTGCCCTCAGCGGCTAAAGCCGCACGTCGTTTAGTGCTGTTTCGGCACGGCTTCAGCTGTTCAGTTCCATGACATCCTTTACACCTTGTCTCCAGACATCCTTTACAGGTTTATGCCTGTTTAGGGGTGTTTTTGGATGGCATGGAGGAAGGTGGAAGTGGAAGCGCAGCGATTGCGGTTTGTGGAGGCGGCGATGATTGGAGAGCGATCGTTTTCGTCTCTGTGTATGGAGTACGAGATTAGCCGTCCGACGGGTTATCTGTGGCTGAAGCGATACCGTGAGCATGGAGCGGCCGGCATGCAGGAAGCCAGCCGCAGGCCTCTGCTGAGTCCCCGTCAGAGCCCTGCCGAGTTGGAAGAGCAGATCGTGTCTTTACGGCGCCAGCATCCTGACTGGGGTGCACGTAAGCTTCGCGTTCTGCTCGGCCGATCTGGGGTGAAGGTGCCATCGTCGACCGTACATCGAGTGTTGCGTCGGCACGGTCTGATCCACCGGCTGGACAGCCATCCACAGGCCACTGGCAGCTTCTGTCGCGAGGCGCCTAATCAGCTCTGGCAGATGGATTTCAAAAGCCCTAAGGGATGGAACGCGCATCTTGGCCCCTTATCCGTGTTGGATGACCACAGCCGCTATGCCTTGGTGTTGGAGCAACTGTCCTCGGGTGAAGGTCTCGTCGTCCAACAGAGGCTGGATAAGGCGTTCTCTGACTGTGGGTTGCCCGAGGCCATGCTGATGGATCACGGCCAGCCCTGGTGGAACGCGCAGTCACCAGGAGGATGGACGCAGCTATCCGTGTGGCTGATGCGGCTGGGCATCCGGCTGTACTTCTCCGGAGTCCGCCACCCGCAGACCCAGGGTAAGGTGGAACGCTTCCACGGTGCCCTGGAGCGGGCACGGAGAAGGTGCGGGCCGATGGATACGCCGCCTGGCCAGTCATGGCTGGACCGCTTCCGGGAAGAGTACAACCATGTTCGTCCCCATGAAGCGCTGGACATGGAAACGCCAGCAGACCACTGGCACCCCAGCCAGCGAGAGTACACCGAACCACGTAACCCCGCGTATGCCCCGGATGCCGAAGTGCGCGAGCTCAACAGCAACGGAGCGCTCTGGCTGGACGGACGCAGCTGGCAGGTAGCCGGAGCCCTGGCTCATCAGCCTGTCCGTCTCGCTCGCATCGATCAACGCATCCTGATCTTCTACGGTGACACGCCCATCCGGGAACTCGACCTCACGGGGCAGGGTTCCACGATCGTGGAACCCTGCCCCGCAAACTCACTCAATCTGTAAAGGATGTGTGGAGACAAACTGTAAACCATCTCTGGAGACTAGACAGCTTCAGCCGTGCCCTTAAGCAAGACCATCCTGCCGCGTTGATAAAGAATACTTAGAGATGAGGCTTCCCCTCCTCGCACAAGAGCGGCTACGCATTGCGTAACCATTTCGCGCTGCAGGCGCGAATGCCTTGCTTAAGGGGACGGCTTCAGCCGTCCCGTACAGGCGCAATAAGCAGGCGGCTTTAGCCGCTGAGGGCATGGCTGAAGTGATTGCTTAATCCCATTCAATCGACAATTCGAACCAAGCAAAAGAGGCACCCCATCGGGGTGCCTCTTCCCATCTTTACTTCTTACTACTTAGCCTTCTCAATCTCCACACCAAACACATACGTCGGTCCAAACATATTCGACCGGAAGATCACCATCTTCATATCCGGCGTGAAGCTTACATTCGGCTCCAGCGTGTAGTTATGCTTGCTCATATTCACCAGCTTCTCCGACTGGAAAGCCCATGGCTGTACATACTCCGGACCATCCACCATGCCCTCGCTCTGGACCTTCTTCGCGTGAAAGAGATAGATCCACTCGCCATCAGGAGCGCGAGCGACCTGGTGCGGATCACCGCCGTCACCTGTAAACAGGCCAGCCTTCTCATTCACGTTGAAGTGAATTGACCACTCGTTGCGGTCCATGTGGTACCAGTTGCGCTTGCCGGTCTCCAGGTTCAGAGAGGCCAGCCAGAAGTCCTCGCCCTTCGGCGTCTGCAGATCGTAGTAGACGGTCTTTCCATCCTGTCCCCAGAACTCATGTCCCGCGATCTCCATCGCCATGGTGCGCTTATGCATAAGCTGGTTGTGCGTGCCGTCAGTCCAGATGGTCCAGATGCGATCGACCTTCTGCCACGGGCCCTCATGGCAGTACATCAGCAGCTTGGGATCGCTGGGAGAGAAGAGCAGATGGTTCACCCAGTCAGTCGAGTGCAGAAGCGGCGTGACCTTGCCGTTACGCAGGTCCAGCGTATAGAGCACCAGCGGAATCCTCGCCGCCAGGCGACGCTCCATCATCTCGCCCTTATTCAAAGGCTGATCCAGCGGGCTGGTCTGCGAGACGCCCGCAGAGGGCTGTCCTGTTGATGTACGTCCGTTGCGGCCATACTGCTCGTTCGGACGATCTTCTTCGTCATAGGTGCCTGCGGCCAGCGTCTCATCGGCGTTCACCGAGACGATGTTGCCGCGCGGCGGCAGCTTGGCCAGCATGGTGGTCTCACCGGTATCGACGTTGGTCTTATAGACCGCGCGCTCCTCATTCTTCACATAGAAGATACTCTGCGTCTTGTGGCCTACTTCCAGCGTACGAACCTTACCCTTCACCACGCTGCGCGTCTTCATGGTCTGCAGGTCCAGCACCGAGATACCCTCAGGCGTGGTGTAGACCATCTCCTTACCATCAGGGGTATAGGCATTGACGTTGAAGTAGAAGCTGGCGGAGCCGGGCTCATCCGTCAGACGGATGACGCGGTGGCCAGTGTCCTTATCGATCCAGCTCTTGGGAGGATGCGCAATCTCCTCCTGTGTGGGGCGCTTTTCGGGAGGACGACGGTCGTTGGGGAGGTTGAAGTCTTGCGCGGCAGAGAACGCCGGACAAAGCAATACGCCGGCGGCAAAGGGGACGAGTGCAGTTACCTTGAAGCGCATACAACATACTCCTGCGGTACAGATTGAATGCCAGAAAATTAGGCCCCACATGACAGCGGTCATGCAGGGCCCATGAATTGAGGAGGCTACGTTAGAAGTTGAGGTGACCCGCGAGCTGGAAGCTGCGCGGTGTGCTGGCACTACTAACTCCGGTGATGGTTCCGAATGCCGTGGTTCCCCACTGCGCATTCGGATTGCCTAAAACAGGATGATTCAGTACGTTCGAAGCCGTTACTTCAAACTGGAAGTTGATGGCTTCACGGATCGGAATCGTGCGACGCAGCGCGGCATCCAGAGTAAGAGCCGCGGGATTCTTCAGGCCAAATGGCTGAGTACGCGATGCATTTCCCAACAGGTACACAGGAGTGCTTCCGGTGGAAACACTCCTCGGCGCCTGGAAGGCATTCGAGTCAAGGTACTTGGCCGCGGAGCATCCCGCGCCGCCAAGGTTACAGGCGATGCTTGTGCCCCCTTTACCGTAGTTGTTCCCCGTACGTCCTGACCCGACATACGACGGATTCACGTCGGGCATGCAACGTCCCTGAAGAGGATTGGATCCGGTTGCAGTCGACAGCGTGTTGCAGCTTGCGTCCGTATTCCACACCACCGCGACCGGCGTGCCGGTGCTGTAAGTAAAGATGTTCGAAAGCTGCCAATCGCTGAGCAGCAAGCGCGTCGCCAGATGGTTACCACCGAATCCGTTCTTACCGAACGGCATCTTCCAGACGCCATAGGCATGGATCGTGTGCGGCGACGAGATGGTCGTCACACCGCGATCGATGCGATCCTGCGCCCAGCTCTGCGTACCACCCGAGATTGCGGCCTGCGGAATCGCGAAGCCGCTGCGGAAGGTCCCATCGTTGCCGACGTTCTTCGACCACGTGTAGTTGAAGTTGAAGGTAAGCCCACGCGACATGCGCTGCTGCACGGTTACCTGGA
Organism: Terriglobus albidus; assembly: GCF_008000815.1. NCBI lineage: Bacteria > Pseudomonadati > Acidobacteriota > Terriglobia > Terriglobales > Acidobacteriaceae > Terriglobus > Terriglobus albidus. The sequence goes on from NZ_CP042806.1 coordinate 6,136,971, forward strand.
GAGAGTTGTAGCTGAAGTTGCCAACGTTGCCCCAGGTATCCGTAACACCGGAGTACTGTGGAAACGCCGTCAGTCCTTGAGCGATTGTCGCCGCCCCACCATTGCTGGCTGCTGCAGCGTCCTGGAAATTCTGTGGAATTTTGATGCCCGGCATAGCGGCCTGTGCCTTGGCAACATTCGCCGAGGTAGCCGGTGCGATCAGGATCGGTGTCTTGCCGTCAGTGGCCGTTACGCTTCCAAGGCCGGCAAGGTAGATCGGGTTGAGCTGATTCGACCAATAGCCTCGGGCATTTGCGGCATTGGAGGTCGAGTTAATGAGGTGGTGACTCTGGTTGCCGACGTAGTTGATGGCAAGCACCATGTCCTTCGTCAACGAATGCTGAATGCCCACGTTGTAGAACGTGAAGTTCGGAGCGCGGCCGGAGAAGTATGGGTCGGCGAAGCTTACGCCTTGTCCCGTTACCATTCTTCCGTTGCTCAGGTAGAAGCCCGTGTTGAGACCCAGTGTTGCGGCTCCAGGAGTAGGAGCAGTCGGATATGCCTGACCGCCAAAGAGAGCCGTGTTGGCCCTGCCCATCGTCTGGAAGGCAGAGCTGTTGTTGAGGTAGTACGACGGTCCCGCACCCGCGCCCGTGGTTACTTCCGCCGGCGAGGCAATGCTTGTGTTGAAGCCCAACTGGCCGGTTCCATTGAACGCTCCACCGCGGCCGCCAACGCCACCGCCCTGCGAGAAGACGCGGCCGATTCCGATACGAAGAACGGTCTTATCGTCAAGAGCATAGGTGAGACCTACGCGCGGTCCCCAGTTCTGCCAGTAGGTTTGCACTGGAGTACGGCACTGGCAGCTCGTTGTGGCGCCGCCATAGTTGCCCGCAAACTGGATCGCACCAGGTGTTCCGGTGACTGGATTGGTGAGGTTCGGATTGAGGAAGCTCCAACGGTCCTTTACCTCGCGATAGGGCGGCAGGTAGTCCCAGCGGAGTCCCGCATCCAGCGTCAGCTTCTCCGTGATTCTCCAGGTGTCCGAGACATAGGGGGCGATAGGACGATAACGCCCACCCACTTCACTGACCGGACGAAGCTGCAGACTTGGGCTGCCACCGATTGCACCAAGCAGGTAGCTGGCATAGGAGTAACCGGACGAACTGGAAAGCGTCTGCGAATTCGCTCCGAAGTTCGCGGTTGAAAAGTTATTGAAAACCATCTGCAACAGACCGGTGTAGGTATCGGGATTGGCATTGTTGATCTGCTGCCACTGGACCTGGATACCGGCTGTGACCGAGTGCTTGCCCTTGGTCCACAGAACGTTGTCGAGAACGGTGTAGTTATTCGGCGTCGTCTTCTGCGTCGATACCGCATCACTTGCGCCGGTCCATGTCTGCAGTGCGACCGAGCTTGCTCCGCCGGCAGTAAACGTCATACCTGGGAAGGTCTGGCCCGCCTGCCCGGCAGGCAGATTTGTAACACCTAGATCGCCGATCTGATAGCCCGGGACATTCTGGGTTGCGTTCTTGATGTCCTGGAAGAACCGCACGAAGCCGAACTTCAACTGGTTCACCAGGTTGTTGTTGATGGTGTAGACATCCTGTACGTCGAAGATCTTCGGATAGATGGTTGCGAGATTTCCGCCGGTGTAAGGCTGCGGCAGGAAAGGCGCGCTGTAGTTGTTCAGATAACCGACCTTTCCGATGGCGCCCACGGTCGAGATGCGATGGTTCGGTGTGATCTGAAAATCAACGCGGTAGTCGACCGTAAAGTTGTCGAAGCCGTATGGGACGCTGCCGAGATAGTTATTCGTCGTGCCGGAGTTCGATGGCTGGGGCAGATACTGCTGCGCCGCCTTTGCAAACGGGGACAGATAGCTTGCGGGAATTACGTTGTAGGTCGGGACTCCGTTCTTCGAGCCCTGGAATGGCTGGCGAGTGCAGGTCCCACCGGAACAGCTCGTCGTTGTCGGGTCGAACAAAGCGGGGTTAGAGGTACCGAGCAACTCGGTGAAATCACCCTGACGCTCGAGAAGCGTTGGAATGGTGTAGGCAACAGGACCACGCACCGTACGGTTGTGGTAACGATCGTACGCAGCGAAGAAGAAGACACGCTTCGTGCCCGGCACATGTCCTCCGACACTGGCCGACAGCTCATTCTGGTGATCGACAGGTTTCGGAGCAGCAACCTGCCCTCCCTTGCCATCGGAGACAGTCTGCGCCTTGGTCAACAGTGGCCATGCGTCCAGGGCCGTGTTCCGGATGTAGTCCGAGACCTGGCCGTGATACTTCAACGTGCCCGATTTAATGGTGAAGTTCTGCGCACCCGCGCCGGAGTACTCCACAGGCGGCGTGCTGGTGAGGACCTGCGTCTGGTCGATCGCCTCGATTGAAAACGCCTGCGAGACCAGGCGATTATCACCCTGCTGGCTGACCGTCTGTGCGGGCAGGCCATCGACATAGAGCTGGCCGAGGTAGTTTCCCGTTCCGCCTACGATAGGCAGGCGAGCACCGCCCTGCGCGCCAGGAGCCAGGGCTCCAAATGCAGTCGCGTCGCGCTGGGCGTTGTTGGTCACCAGCGGAAGGTTGGAATATGCTTCGTTTTCGATCGTGAGACCAAGCGATGCGTTCGTTGTCTCCAGCTGCGGCGGAGCCTCGAGAACGGTGATCACGTCGCTGGTCGCGCCGATCGTCAGGGTCACATCGAAGCCGGTAACGATCATCGCGTTGACGGTCAGGTTCTTCTGGAGGAACTCCTGGAAGCCTTCGTGCTTCACGTCAACGGTGTAGATCCCAGGCGGCAGCGGGCTGACGGAATACAGGCCGGCGCTCGTGCTCTGACGGGTGGTCTGCGTACCTGTTCCCTGGTTGGTAATGATGATGGTTGCGTCCGGAACTGCGGCTCCGGTGCTGTCCGTCACTGAGCCCTGCAGGCCGCCTTCACCGCCGGTCTGCGCCGGCAGCATGCCCGGCATCAGCACAACGGCGAGAAGGGCCAACATGCCCAGCAATCGACTCCACCTGGAAGACGCAATGCGCTCACACGGCTCCAAAAAGGTTGTTGCCATACTTCCTCCTGCGACTCCAAATCTTGTCGTTGGATGTCCATCGGAACGCTATTTCGTGAAACGTTTCATTGTCAATAGGGAAGAAGTTTCAGCAGAGGAATTAAAAGCCTGAATTCCCATAAATTTCGCCAGATATATCAGGAAATCGGGATTGTGGACGGCCAGAAACGTTTCCTGAAATTTCCTCGAGAGAGGAGCTTTCCGGGCACAAAAAAGCGGGCGGGGCGCTGTTGCGCACCCCGCCCGCTCCTTTTCTGGGGAAGGACTCTTACTTCAGAGGAATGTCGATCACCTCAATGGTGTTCGCCCCCACGACGTGCTTCCAGCTACCCGCCGTAACAGTCGTCGTTCCCTTCACCGGCTTGATGGTCTCCGGATGATCGATCGCGTTGGTCACATACCAGGTCGCCGCGTGCATGGTGTTGGTGACCGCAGCGCCTGCCTTGGCTCCCGTGACATCCAGCGTCAGCGACTGCGGACGATCACTGGCGTTCACCAGCTTCAGGTAGAGCACCTTTTTCTCCGGCGAGACCGTCGCCGACCAGAAGAACCGGTTCCCCACTCCCTCGGCCTGGCTCTTCGCCACTTGTGTTCCCAGGTGTTCATTGAAGAGCACCTGCGCCCAGTAGCTGGGAGAGCCGTACGAATGCAGCGCGTCATAACCGATCAGATCGCTCGACCACTGCATACCGCCCGGGTTCACGTTCGTAAACAACGGCGCATAGGCAGCCATCACCACCAGGTCGGCATTGCGCTCCATGGAGGTCATCCAGGCGGCATCGCCCAACGCCGCTCCGAAGTCAGGCGTCGGTGAGCCGGTTCGCGTTGCCCACTCGCCCACGAAGATCTTCGGTCCGTTACGGTCGCCGTTGTCGTACTTGTGTACCAGGTCAAAGAACTCGTGCGGGGTCTGGTAATAGTGATCGTCCACCAGGTCCGGCGAACCGCCATGCTGCCATGAAGTCGCAATCAGCTTCAGTTGCGGATACTTCGCGCGAATTGCCTTCTCGAACGGCGGATAGCGCTTGATGTAGCTTCCCGAGCGGTCGAGGTTATCTTCGTTCCCCACCTCGATGAAGCGCAGCTTGAAGGGTTCCGGATGGCCGTCACGCGCGCGGATCGCGCCCCACTTGGTGCTGGCGTCACCGGTCACGTACTCAATCTCATCCAGGGCTTCAGCGATGTACGGATTCAACGCCTCGCCCTCGGCATGCTCGCCGTTCAGCGTGTAGCCGGCGAAGATGGCCAGTACCGGCTCCATCTTCAGGTCTTCACACCACTCCAGGAACTCGAGCAGGCCCATGCCGTCGCTCGACGTATAACCCCATGAGGTCCGCTTGGTGGGACGGCCAACCAGCGGTCCGATGGTCTTCTTCCAGTCGAAGTGCTCGGCCAGCGTGTTGCCCTCGACGTAGTTGCCGCCGGGGAAGCGCAGGAAGTTCGGGTGCATGGCCGCCAGCATCTTCATCAGGTCAGGACGGTTGCCATGCTCGCGGTTGTTGAACGTCGGTTCGAACAGGCTGACCAGCTGCAGCTCAATGCTGCCCTTCTGGGTAAACGTCATCTCCCAGTGGTTGTCCTTGCCCGGAACCACGCCCGCACCGGTCTTCAGGGTGTACTCGTACTTCTTCCAGTCGCCATCAGTCAGCGCCACGGTCGCCTCCGCCAGCGTCGCCGCCGTCTGGTTGGCGATCAGGCGAATGTGTGCCGTCCCCACGCCTGCGGGTTTGGCATAGAACGATCCGCGATAGGTTGCGGAGGGCCGTACCGCCATACCCCAGTAGCCATCGTTGGAGACGCCGGCCTCATTGCCCTTCGACGCCTCGCGCACCACGAGCTTCATGCTCTTCGCCAGCGCCTCGCTCGGCCCACTGTCACCGTTCTCCACCACTGCGGAGGATTCGCCCTGGGTCACTACGCGCCACCACTCAAAGCGAGGCCAGCGGTTGGTGAAGGTGCGGTTGCGGATCAGTTCCGCATACAGGCCACCGTCGTAGCTGAAGTTGATCTCTTCCGTCATCAGGCCATAGAGCGTTGGGCTCACATCAGCCGTCTTCTGCGTGGTGTCCACGCTCAGCTTCGCCGGCTGCTGCGCCGCCGCAACCCCCAGCGCCAGCGCGCTGAGGCCAACTGCCATCCACTTCATTCGCATGTATCTTCCTCGAACGGATTTAAGAAAACGTTATCTCAACCGGCCGGATTTGTCCCAGAAAAACATCCCGGAAACGCAAAACGGGCTCACACACGGTTCGGTATGGACTATACCTTCCCGGCCCCGGCGAAGTACATCCCCCCTTCCCGCCTCGCTGCCGACGTACACTGAAACTCTCAGGATGCAGTTCGAGCTCATTACCATCTTTCCCGGCTTCTTCGCCGGCCCCCTCGACTACGGCGTGGTCTCCCGCGCTATCCGCAAAGGCGTGGTCTCTGCCAATACGCATGACCTGCGCGCCTTTACGCACGACCGCCATCGCACCGTAGACGACCGCCCCTTCGGCGGAGGCGAGGGGATGGTGCTGAAAGCTCAGCCCATCTTCGAGTGCGCCGAATCGATCGGCATCACTCCCTTGGCCGAACGCGACCTCAGCCGCGAGTCTGTCATTCTGCTGGCCGCCGGCGGGAAGCCGTTTACCCAAACCATCGCGCACGAGCTCTCGAAGCTGGAACGCATCACCTTGATCTGCGGACGCTACGAAGGTGTGGACGAGCGCGTGAACACGCTGCTCTGCGACCGCGAGCTCTCTGTGGGAGATTACGTTCTCTCAGGCGGCGAGCTGGGCGCGGCCATCATCCTCGACGCAGTCACACGCCTGCTGCCCGGTGTACTGGGCAATGCCGACTCCGCCCGCTTCGAATCCTTCGGTCACAGCGATGAAGAGATCGAACACACTCTCGAAAGCCCGCAAGCCACCCACGGCAGCGGAGGCCTGCTGGACTACCCGCACTACACCCGTCCCTCCGAGTTCCGCGGCCATACTATCCCCGAAATCCTGGCCAACGGCGACCACGCCCAGGTGCGCAAATGGAGACGGCAGCAACAGCTCCTGAAGACCGCCCGCAACCGCCCCGACCTGCTGGCCAAAGCCGACCTCTCCGAAGAAGACCGCGCGTTTCTGGATTCGCTGTAGGAATAGCCCATACATCGGGTGCCCCTCGATAAGGAAGAAGACTGTGTCAAGGGGTAAAAAGAGCGTACGTCATTATTCGATGCGAGGGCACCGTTTGAGAGTCCAGAGGCAAGGGGTTAGAGGACCGGTGTCTTCTGGGGTAACTCAACGCTGCATCACATCTCTGTGGGGCCTAGCCCCACCAACCATCGATTCGACCGTATACAACAGGCCATGATGCTTCTATGCGGACATCCAGCCTGTGCTGGATGCGAAAGCGCTCACTCAACGTCACGACCATGGATGGCCAGGGGCACCCCCGAGCCGCTCTCGATATGGGCGATCTCTGGATAGCGTTTGTTCAGCCTGAGCATCCAGTAGAGTCGCACTGCTAACCTCCTTGCTGCCGCCACCTTGGCCACTGCTTTCGGCTTGTGGTGGCAGCGAGCCTGATACTGCTTTCGAAATCCCTCATCCAGCCGGCAGGCCGTCTGTGCTGCTTCCACCAGCAACTGGCGCATGAACCGGTTGCCCTGCTTGCTGATGGCTCCCAGTTTGCGCTTGCCGCCCGAGGTGTATTCGCTGGGGATCAGGCCCAGATAGCTGGCGACCTTCCCGCTGTACTCGAACCGGCTCACATCGCCGATCGTCAGTACGAAGGCCATCGCCGTGATCGGGCCGACTCCCGGCTGGCTCATCAACAGCTCCGCCTTCGCATCCTCCCTGGCCGCCTGCACGACTGCCTCATCCAGCTCCTTGACCTGCCGGTCCAGACCCTTCATCAGTTCCAACAGATCCTCCCGTCGACGAGCACTCCAGCCCTCCAGGGGAAGCTTTTCCAACTCAGCCCTCCCCCGAACGCTCCACAGCCGCGACTGCTTCTGTACGCCACGGTTCATCGCCAGGTGCTGCAGCCCGTTCTTCACCCGGGTCCGGATCTCCACCAGCTTGTGTCGGTGGATCAGCAGCTGACGAAGATCCCGCTGCTTGGCTGAAGGCGTCCACAACCGCGGAAACCGGTCCTCCACCAGAAGCTTCAGGATATGGTCCGCATCCCGGCGGTCCGTCTTCTGCTTCCGTACATAGCTGGCTCGGATCTTCGCCGCATCTCCGACCCACACCGTGTGACCCAGACTGCTTAGAAGATCAATAAACCACTGCGCGTTGCCGCACGACTCGATCCCTACAAGCGCTCCTGGAGACAACGACCGGTAGAACCGCTCCGCCTCCCCATCACCGTTGACTAGCTTCGCTTCCCGGTACTCGCCAGTCTCCTGATCTAAAAATGAAACCTGCTGCCACTGCGGATGGAAATCACAACCTACAATCTGCATAAGAAGGCTTCTCCTGATCTTCCCGATAGGTCAGTCCTCTAACCCTTACCTATCTCGATCTTCGCTGAAGCCTTCTTCCTTATCCCATCAATATCCCTCGGGGACATGGGCATCGCGCTACGCGCGACCGCTTTTGTTTCTTCGGCGAAATGAGGTAGAGAAGCAGATTTCTCCGCTTCGCTACGAAATGACAAACAAAACAGTAGATCGAGCTCCGCTCGATAAATCACCCCAGCGAACAAGTTCGCTGGGGACCCCGATACTCCCACATAAGCTTCGCGTATGTGGGGCACCCGGACCTCACTCCCCCATGCATTGACGCTTCAACTTTTAACTTTCAACTTTTAACGCGAAGCTCGCTTCGCGAGCTTCGCTGCCAGTCCCATCATCACCACTGCCAGGCAGAGATAGATCACGGACGTCGCGCTGATACACGCTGAAAGGCCAAAGCGCTGCGCAGCCGCTGCGATTAGCACCGGGGCGAAGCCACCGCCCAGCCATCCCAGGCTGTTCATCACACCGGCGGCCACGCCGCGCTTCTCTACCGGCACGACGTCATACAGCGATGCCCAGATATTCGCGTCGTAGATGCCTTTGAAGAATCCAAAACCGGTCATGCTGACGATCAGCCCCAATACCGTGATCGACCATCCGGTAAGAAACAGAAACGGCACGCCGCACAGCAGACCGATCGCCTGCGTCAACTGACGTCCGCCTGCTCGCTTTGCTGCAAAGCGATCGGCAAGCCAGCCGCCCAGCAGCACACCCAGCACCGAGGCAGCCTGCAGATACGCCGTCGAGCTGAAGCCCGCATTGCTCAGGCTCATGTGGAACTTTTCCAGCAGGAACGTCGGCAGCCACGTCAGGAAGACGACTGCGACAAAGTTCGCCCCCATGAAGACCGCGATCATCAGCACGATGCGGCCGTTGCGCAACACCTCGCGCACTCCATGCGCAAAGTGCAGCAGCGGGTTCTCCCGCGGTTCATCGCCGGCAACACGCGGGGGCTGCCGCAGACAGAAGAGCAGCACCACCGCCAGCACCACACCTAGCGCGCCAAAGATGGTGAAGCTCGAGCGCCAGCCGTGCCGCTCAGCAATAAACGCCGACATCGCTCCACCGGCAATCGTGCCTGCGTACACGCTCGACTGGTGCAGTGCCATCGCCCGCGACCGTGTCGCCGCACCGTGATATGCCCCAATCAGCGCCATCGCCGCGGGAAAGTAAAAGGCCTCGCCCAGCCCGCCGAGCGTACGGAAGAAGACCAGGATGCCGTAGCTATGGCACAGCGCCGTTCCCGCCGTCACCACCGACCAGAAGGCCAACGCGCCCACAATCACCTTACGTGGCGAGACGCGATCACTCATCCATCCGGCCAACGGTCCGGCAAGCGCATACATCCACATGAAGCTCGAGCCCACAATGCCGAGCTGAATCGGAGTAAGCGCAAGCTCCTTACGCAATAGCGGAAAGACCGAAAAGATCGCCTGCCGGTCCGCATAGTTGAACAGGCAGACAAACCACAGCATGCCTACAAGCAGCCATGGATAGGCCTTGCCCGTGCCCGCCTCGATCTTCGTCACTACGCCTTTACACCACAGAGATGGACGTTTACCCCGAGTTCGGCAAACGCCGCGGCCTTTACTGCGAGCGCATGATCGGCTCCAGCAGCATCGTTCGCATACGCAATGCTGATGTGGTTGGCGCGATGCCGCGCCATGAAGCTGTCACGCGTAACGCCGTGCAGTACGGTATTCACAATAGGCCACTGATACGTGGTCTCGCGCCAGCGGCGTTCTGTCTCTTCATTCGGCAGTGCGACAACCGTGCCACGCCCAAGGTCCACGTGCAGCGCTCCACCCTCGACAAAGACGCGGCTCCACACAATCTCACCGGGCTTGCCGACGCCTTTCAACGACCCTCCACCGAGCGGGAAGTACATCGCCGGCTGCCGCTCACTTACTGAACCTGCATAGCCGCCGACAAAGTGACTGGCCGGAGCAGCGCCCGAGATCTGCAGCACCCACACGAACTGCTTTTCCCCATCGACCTCCAGTTCTTCACCCCAACGCACATCATGCAGCGTCGTCGAAGGATCAAGCCCAAGCTTCACCCAGCAGCGATTGGTCACCAGGGCATCCACACCCGCACCCTCGTCCACCTCGTTGAAGTGCGGCAGAGCCTTGCCCGCAAAGAGCTCCACACCGTTCTCATCGAAGACCGGAGGACGATCAGGGTTATTCAACAGGCCTTCCACCAGGTCCGATGCCGGGGTCGTGTCTTTAAGTCCCTGCTGATACTGAATACCGATGGCGTCGCAGCCGAACTCCGCCGCCATGCGTACGGCGGCTATATACATCTTCGCCTGCAGGAGGATCTGACGGTCGGTCAGCTCCGTCGCCTCATCCGCACCGGTAACGAAACGAAGACCGCGTGCGTCCAGCCAGGTACGCACTGCCGCAGCCTCCTCGTCGCTGACCGTGGTCATGCGAGCGGCAAGCGCACTCTGGCTCAACCGCTCTTTGAAGAACCCGCAGGGATTCAGCAGCTCGTCATCGATGATGGCGTTGTACATCCCCATGCAGCCTTCATCGAAAACACCGAAGATCGCCTTGCGATCGCGCAGCGCAGTAGCCACCTCGCGGCCCGCAGCCTTTGCTGACTCCGGAAGCTTGGCGATCTTCAGCGGCTCTACGTGCGACAGGTCATGTGTGACCGTCCCCGTCTCCAGCCACTGCTTCAGGCCATTCAGAAAGAAAGCATCGTCAAAACCGCGGCTCCACAGTGTCGAAAACTTCACGCCCGCCTTCACCAGCGATCCATTCAGATTCAACAGACCCACCAGGCCGGGCCACTGTCCGGACCAGTTGGCGATAGTCAACATCGGGCCTTTATGGAAGCGCATGCCAGGCAGCACATGATGCGTGTACTGCCACGCTGCAGTAGCGAAGATAAGTGGTACATCCTTCGGTATGGTGGCAAAGACATCCATGCCCATCCGCTGGCTGGAGAGAAAGCCATGCCCTGCTTTTTCATCCACAGGAAAGGCACGCCGCATCATTACCCCCATGGCCGCGAGCACCGAGGTCAGCTTCTCTTCCAGTTCCTTCTGCGCCGGCCAGCAGGCCTGGTTTGCCGAAAGCCGCAGATCTCCGCTTGTTACCAGAACAACTTCCTTCACCATCGCCATCACTCCTGAACCATCATGGCCGCGCGGTTCTCCGCAAACCACGCCAGCATCTCCTGCATCTGTTGCCTGCGCTCATCGCTGAGTGCAAAGGGGAACGTCGCCTGTGCCAGGCCGCGTGCTTCTCCGAAGACCTTCAGCCCCCAGGGCGTCGGCATCCGGTCAAGCTGCTGGATGAACATGCGCAGCCTTCCGTTGAGTGCATCCAGATCCACACCCCTGGTCTCCTCCAGACCGGAGGAGAAGATAGCTGTGATCAGCTCCGGCAACACGCACGATACGCCAGAGACCACTCCATCGGCCACCTTACCCTTCAGGGCCGGCGTCAGAGCGCCATCGTTGCCGATGATGCGGCATGCATCCGGCGCGCGCTTGCTCAGTAGAGAGATCGTATCCAGCGAACCGCTCGAGTCCTTGATACCGATAATGTTGCTGCACTGCTCGATCAGCGCCAGCGACGCCTCCGGTTGCAGACCGGAGGTAAACTGCGGCAGGTTGTAGAGCAGTATCGGTGTCTCCACGTTCTCGGTCACCTCGCGGCAGAAGGCAGTCAGGTCTCCCTGGCTATAGGGAAAGAAGTACGGCATTGGCAGCAACAGGGCCTGCGCACCGGCTTCATAAGCGATCTTTCCCAGGCGGATGGCGGCAGAGCTTCCAGCGGCCCCCACACCAGCAAGGAAGCTCCCTCGGCCCGCGATGGTGCCGGCCACGATCTCCATCAGCTCCGAGAACTCCGCTTCGGTCACCAGCGGAAACTCACCGGTCGCTCCATTGATGGCAAAACCCTTGACGCCTTTGCCCAGAAGAAATTCGATCCAACCCCGAAGCTGCCCTGCGTCAATCTTTCCTGCTGCATCGCGCGGCGTAAGCACCGCCGCATAGACCCCGGTCACCAGTTTTGCCATGTGGGCATGATAGAGGTAATGTCAACTATTTGTCGACAAATAAGGATTAAGCACAGTCTCTGACCGAAAAGCGCGGCTGGGGCAATGCTATTTCTTCACCCATACCGTACCTCTTCAACTTTCAACTTTTAACTTTCAACTTTTCTCATCCTCCCAAACTGGCCAGGTGCTGCTCCCTCTCCCAGTGGTCGAATTCTTCCAGCCGTTCCTGTGCGCTCGCCTGGATATGCTGCGACAGCAAACTGCGCGCCGCCTCCGGCTCGCCGTCAATCACGGCCTGCAGGATCTCTTTGTGGTGACGATGAATCCGCTCCAGTTCTTCCCGGCGATGACCGCTGCGCTGAATGCCGAAGATGCGGATCATCAGCCGCGTCTCATTTACCACCTTCAACAGGCGTTCATTAGCAGCCAATCGCAGCAGTAAGGTGTGAAACCCAAGATCACTCAACGCAAACCGGCGCATCTGCTCTTCGTCCAGCTCTTTCTGACCGGAGGACTTCAGCTCCTTCAGCAGCGCCTGCGTCTCGTCCAACAGCTCTTTCAGGCGGGCAATGTCGGTCGGACGAACTCCGTTCTGCGCCGCACGGCCCACGGCGAAGACCTCCAGCGCCTCACGCAGCTCGTAGAGCTCCGTAATGCCCTGCCGCGTCAGCCGCGTGACCACAATACCGCCACCGGGACTCAGCTCCAGCATGCCTTCCGCCAGAAGTTGCCCGGCGGCCTCACGTATCGGAGTACGGCTGCTACCAAGTTCCTTGGCCAGAGCAACCTCTGAGATCAGCTCGCCGGCCTTCAACTGACCGTTGCCGATCTTCTTCTGGATAAGCAGGTATGCCTTACGGCGTACGGAATCTTTCTTTCCCTTTTGCTGGTGGTGCGTGGTGGACCGTCTCGGCATGCAACAAGTCTAGGGCGTATCGGCGTATACGGATAGAGCATTTTCCCTGTAGGTGTAGTGTAGGGATTCCGCATCTATGGGCGTTTTCTGCAACGAAAACGCCGCTGCGCGCCCTTCCGGAATACCCGGCAACAGGGAAACGCTCTAGCCCATAATCGGGGTGCCGCAGGCGGGTCTTTTGTTTGTCATTTCGTAGCGACCAAAGGTCGCGGAGAAATCTGCTTCTCTCCCAGACTCACAACGGAGAAGCAGATTTCTCCGTTCCCTCCGGTCACTGCGAAATGACAAATAAAGCAATAGGCGAGGCAAATGTCTCCGCCTCGCCCATGCCGCACAATTCAACCATTCAACGATTCAACCATTCAACCGCCTCACTACTTCACCACCGGCAATTCCACCGCACTGCCGGCATAGATCCGCTGTGTCGCCTTCACATAGTCCTCAGGCTTTGCCCAGAAGATGTTCGGAACAAACTTCTGCGGATTGCGGTCGTAGAGCGGAAACCAGCTCGATTGCACCTGCACCATGATGCGGTGACCCGGCAGGAAGACATGATTTGCCGTCGGAAGCTCCCAGCGGTACTCAAGCGGCTTGTTCGCTTCAATCGGCTTGGCTGTCGCAAAACTCTCGCGATAACGGCCGCGGAAGATATCCATCGATACCGCGAGCTGATATCCACCCAGCTCCGGTTGATCTGCCATCTCATCGGGATAGACATCGATCAGCTTCACCACCCAGTCCGAATCCGTCCCTGACGTCGAAGCCAGAAGCTTCACCAGCGGCTGACCGCTGATCTTCAACGGCGCGGTTAGCGGCTGGCTGAGATAGCTCAGAACATCCGGCCTGCCGGAGGCCTCACGCTGATCGTCCACCAGCCAGTTCACCCAGGTCAGCGGAGGCGTATATCCAATGGGCTGGTTCGGACGCGCACGGAAGGGCACCGGCTTCGCCGGATCGGAGACGTACTCCTCGAACTCACCGGTCTTATTCGCCGGCGTGTTCCAGGTCGCTGCCAGTCCTTTACCGAGATACAGGTCTTTCTTCTCAATCGAGCAGCTTCCTTCACATCCCGCAGGCCAGCTCTTCAACTTGCGCCACTCGTTGGTGCCGGTCTCAAAGGCCGTCACCGGAGCCACGTCCATTGCAGGAGCGTCGTCTTTCAGATAGTGGTCGAGGAATGGCAGCAGCACCCTCCGCATGAAGTAGGTGCCGGTCGCGCTACCCCAGCGGATCGCGGCCATATTGCTGGACTCTTCAATCTCCTGCCCATGATGCCAGGGCCCCATCACCAGGAAGAGCTTGCCCTTGTTCGCCGGCTGCGCCGACAGCGCCTTGTACACCGCGATGCCGCCGTAGATATCTTCCTGGTCCCACAGGCTGTGCACCACCATCATTGGAACCGCCAGCGGCTCCTTGGCCAGCAGCTTGTCGACAGCCTGTTGCTGCCACCACTCGTCATACGCCGGATGGGCCAGGATATTCCGCCAGAAGCCGACCTGCTCCGCTCCATGACGCCGGCCCATCTCCCCGGCCGAGCCTGCCTTCATCCAGAAGTCGTACTCGTCGAAGGCATCTGACCACCACTTGTAATCGTTGGAGCGCGAGCCTTCCTGCTCATAGATATATGGAAGATTCTGTTGACGGAAGGCCCCGTTGTGGAACCAGTCATCGCCCATCCATCCGTCGACCATCGGGTTCATCGGCACCGTAACCTTCAACGCCGGATGCGGATGATAGGCCGCCATCAGGGGCTCGAAGCCGTCGTAACTGATGCCCAAAGTCCCAACACGTCCATTGCACTCTGGAATGTTTTTCACCAGCCAGTCAATCGTGTCGTAGGTATCGGTCGAATCGTCTACCGGCGTGGGATTCAGCGGCCCATGCACCGGGCGATTCATCACATAGTCGCCCTCGGAGCCATACTTACCGCGAATGTCCTGCACGACGCGGATATATCCGCCGCCCACGATCGTGTCGACGGCGTTGTCATACCCATATAGAGCCGCGCCCAGATGCGCGCTGGCACGGTTCGCCGTCAGGATGTTGGCGTTGTACGGCGTGCGCGTCATCAGGATGGGCGCTTTCTTCGCCGTTGTCGCGGACTTCGGCACCAGGATGACCGTATGCAGCTTCACGCCGTCGCGCATCGGAATCATCACCTCACGGCGCGCATAGTCGAAGCCCGTCTCGGTCGGCTTCAGCGTTGGCGGAGTCTCACTGGGATACTCGGGATACTTCGGCGTCTCCTGCGCAGCGCAGGACGCCACCATCGCGGCCAGAACAAGGACGTGCAATTTCACGAGGTGCCTCCGATATGTGTCGACTGCAACCACCATATCGCGAGGCATCACGAGAGCCTACGAATTTTTCAGGGATTGGCGATGACCAACTGCCGCAGCAGGCTCTCCACCAGATCTTCCGTGCCTTCACACACACCCGTTCGCACCGGACCAGTCTGGAGAATCGTACTGCGCGGCGAGGTAAGCCAATGGAACCTGGCCTTCAGTTCCATCTTCGCCAGCGGACCGGCAGATTCGTCACCGGCAGCGATCTTCTCGACAGCTTCCAGATGCAGGCGAATGGCGCCGAGATCGGCCTGCGGCCACAAAGCCTTCAGGCGCTCTTCATCCAGCATTGTCTTCGCCGCGAGATAACGTTTCTCCAGGCAGAGCACGATCACACCGGCGTTGATGAACTCCTCGCGCTCGACCCGGGGGACAATGCGGATGACGGCGTAATCAAATGAGGCGCGCACGTGTTGCCTCCTCTTCGAAGCGATCGGCATCTTCAAGCCGCTTCATCAGGAACTCCACATACGCGGCACGCTTGGCCTCGGGCGTCTCTGCGCCCTCCTCCGGCTCCAGCCACGCATCGGGCGCCAGAGCGAGAATACGCTCAAACTCGCCGCGATTAAGCCGCGCACGCGCCGTCTTCCCGGCAGCTTTTACATCGGCCGCCCACGACAACAACACATGATCGCGAATGGCGACGAAAGGGCTCGCTGCTTTCTCCATCATCGACATCCAGTCATGCTGCACATAGAGCGCCGCTCCATGATCGATGAACCACAGATTGCCGCCCCAGCACAGCAGATTCGGATTTCGCGGTGTGCGGTCGACATTCATCACAAACGCATCGAGCCACACCGCCATCGACGCAACCTCTGCCGTCGCACAGTCACCAGCCGCTACCTCAAACATCGTCGAGCCGGGCAGATAATCCATACCCAGATTGCGTCCGGTGGAGGCCTTCAACAGATCACGGATCTCCTCATCGGGATAGTTGCGTCCCAGCGCCGCATCGATCTCGACAAAGACCAGCTCCGGCACACGCAGGCCGACGGTTCGCGCAATCTCACCAGCAACAATCTCAGCCAGCAGCGCCTTGACGCCTTGCCCGGCTCCACGGAACTTGACGACATACATGCCATCGTCATCGGCCTCCACAATTGCAGGCAGACTTCCGCCCTCCCGCAAGGGCACGGCATAGCGGGTCGCGAGCACTTCACGCAACGGCATGTCTAGATCGACTTCTCTTTCTCAGGTTGCGTGAGCGTCTTGATCAACACGCGCAATGTGTTATTGATAGCCGTAGAATCGCGAGAAACCCAGGATACATTCGGTTTCAGGAGCACCAGATTCGTTCCCAGTGCGCCTCGAACCGCATACTTGCCGCGTATTCCCTTACCGAAATCGTATTCTCGACGCATGGTGTAACTAAACAACGCAGCTCGTAAGCTTAGGACGGTTGGGTTATAGAGCGGGCCTTCAGCCCTTCGTTTGTCACTGCCTAAAACCTGGGGCGTTGCCCCAGGCTGGTATAGAGCGCACCTTTGGTGCTCTAGTTATTGCGGCCACTGGCTTTGTCATCCTGAGCAACGCGAAGGACCTGCTTCTCTACCCACACATCCTACCCGGGTGCCGCCTGGGTATTCCCAACGAATTTTGTCCGTTGGGAATACCGAAACACCCGAATCTTCCCTACACCTTGCTGAAGAGCTCGTCCCGCGGATCCTCCGGATTCAGCTTCGCGAGCTCGCGCAGGATCTCCTTCGAGCGCTCATCCTGCACCTTCGGTACCGCAATCTTGACCTCGACGATCTGGTCGCCGCGCGTCCCCTCGTGTGTAGCTGACGGCACACCCTTTTCCCGCAGCCGCAGCTTCTGCCCTGTCTGCGTGCCCGGCGGAATCTTCAAATGCGCCCGGCCATCGATCGTGGGCACTTCCACCTTCGCCCCCAGCGCGGCCTCAGTGACGGTGACTGGAACCGTGACAAAGATGTCGTCCGCGACACGCGAGAAGACCGGGTTTTCCCCGACCTTGATGATCAGATACAGATCGCCCGCCGGCCCGCCATGCAGTCCGGCATTGCCCTTGCCTGCCAGACGGATGCGTTGTCCATCACGCGTGCCGGCCTTGATGCGGAACTCCACAGGCTCGCGCTTCAGTACAACGCCCTGCCCGTGGCAGGTGACACAATCG
Organism: Terriglobus albidus; assembly: GCF_008000815.1. NCBI lineage: Bacteria > Pseudomonadati > Acidobacteriota > Terriglobia > Terriglobales > Acidobacteriaceae > Terriglobus > Terriglobus albidus. Next base: position 6,153,936 of record NZ_CP042806.1, read on the forward strand.
TTCTGCACCTTACCGGTTCCACCGCAACGCGGGCACTGCAGATTGAACTTCATACGGCCGCCCATCTGCGTTACCTGGCCGCTGCCGTGGCACTCCGGGCAGGTCATGCTGCCACCCGTGGTGGAGCGTCCGTGACACGTCGGGCAGACCTCCTGACGCTGAATCTCAAGCCGCGTCGTTCCACCACGAATCGCGGTCCAGAAATCGACCGTCACCTGGTACTCGATATCCGTGCCGGGCTGCGGCCCCTCGTCGCGGTCACGGCCGCCATTGAAGATGCCGCCGAAGATGTCGCGGAAGCTGCCCCAACCGCTCGATTCACTCTCCTGTGGCTGCTGCTGACGCCCACCGCCACCCGTGAAACCTGAGAAGTCAAAGCCCCCGAAATCGAATGGAACGCCCTGACCACCGGCGCCACGTGCGCCGGCGCCTGCTCCGCCGCGGGCATACGCTTCGGCGGCGGCAGGATCGATATTGTCGGAGTAGAAGCCAAGTTGGTCATAGACCTTGCGCTTCTTCGCGTCGGAGAGGATATCGTTCGCCTCCGAGATCTCCTTGAACTTCTCCTCGGCCTTCTTATCCCCGGGATTCACGTCGGGGTGATACTTACGCGCAAGCTTACGGAAGGCCTTGCGAATCTCGTCCGCCGTCGCCGTCTTCTTCACGCCAAGTGCGCCGTAGTAATCCTTTTGCTGCGTCGTTGCCATAATCCGTTTTCCTTAAACTTACTCCGCCTGGCACGTCGGGCACCAATACAAACTGCGCCCAGCCATCTCCTGCCGCTGCACCTTCGTACCGCACACCCAGCAGGGCTTGCCGTGGCGCCGGTAGACGTAGTGCACCTCCGGTTTCAACGGCTTCCCTTCACCGTGCGGACGATCCTTCGGCAGGGTCGTGACAATCCTTCTGTCCACCATACCTGCCTTAAGCAGCGGAATGGAATCGTTCCACATCGCCTCAACTGTTGTCTTTGGCACATCTTTGCCGGCAAGAAAGGGCGACAACCGCGCCCGGTACAACAACTCCGCGCGATAGATATTTCCGATGCCCGAAAGCACCGACTGGTCCATCAACAGCGCCGCAATCTGCGTCTTCGACCGCGCAATCTTCGCAAACGCCGGCTCGGGATCGTCCCCGTTCAACGCATCAGGCCCTAACCGACCCAGCAGCTTCTTCCACTGCTCGCGGTCATAAAGCGAACAATCCGAGGGGCCACGCAGCTCGATCCAGTCCACATCCGCAGGCTCCAGCGAGGTCGATCCGTCATCCTCGGAGTACCACCCATGCCGCGTCGTACTCGCCTCTCCGTTGTCATCCTGAGCGGAGCGCGGCGAAGCCGAAGAACCCGCTTTCTTTGCACACTGTCTGGATAACCTCACCCGCAATGCGCCCTTCACCGGCAGCAACTCGCCGACACCTTCCGTCCAGTCACCGTAACGACCGAGATGCACATGCAGAATCGCATCCGGCCCGAACTCATAGCCGAGATGCTTACCCACTGCATGAATCTTTTTCAGTGTCTTGCCATCGATAGCATCGGCATCAGCAAAGCGTCCGCCGGGAGCTTCAACATGAAGCTTCTTCCCGACGAACGCTTTGGTGTGTCTCTCCGCCCAACGGTGAATCTCATTTCCTTCAGGCATGAATCTCCGCTTTACCTCGCAGATGCGCTCTTAGTTCCACACATGCTCTAACGGCATCGGCTCAATCCGGAAGATCACATCCGGAGCTACCTCGGAGAACTTACGAACGAACTCACGCGCCTGGTCTTCCGTCTCAAACATGTTCTGCTGGTGCATCTTGCCGCCTACAAACTGTTCGCATTTCCAGATCATCGTGTTCATATCGTTACCTCTCCTCCCACCTGCTGTTTCTATAAACCCCAAATCCTGCTCTTCGTTTCTGCCGTCAGATACACCGCGGGCGCTCTGAATCAAACTTCAAGAGCGCCCGCGTATGCTTCTCAGCGAGAAGCAGTTGTTACTTCTGATCGACGTCTACGTACTCGGCGTCGATCACGCCCTCATCCTTCTTCGGCTGCTCGGTCGTTCCGGTAGCAGCTGCTCCACCGTCCGTAGGAGTGCCCGATGCATTGGCCTTGTACATGGCCTCCGCCAGCTTATGGCTCGCCGCCGTCAGCTTCTCGTGCGCCGCCTTCAGATCGCTGACCGAAGGTGTTCCAACCAGCGTCTGCTTCGCATCAGACAGAGCGGATTCGACCTCGCTCTTGTCCGCGGCCTGCACCTTCTCGCCACTCTCCTTCAACATCTTCTCGATGTTGTAGACCAGCGAGTCGAGCTGGTTGCGGGCCTCGATCTCCTCGCGCTTGCCCTTGTCTTCCGCGGCATTCGCCTCGGCTTCCTTGGCCATGCGCTCCACCTCGTCCTTGCTCAGGCCCGACGAGCTGGTGATGGTGATCTTCGCGTCCTTACCAGTGGCATTGTCCTTCGCCGTCACGTTCAGAATGCCGTTGGCATCGATGTCGAAGGTGACCTCGATCTGCGGCACGCCGCGCGGAGCCGGCATGATGCCGCCCAGCTTGAACTTGCCCAGCGTGCGGTTCTGGCTCGCCAGAGGACGCTCGCCCTGCGTGATGTGCACCTCCACCTCGGTCTGGTTATCCGCCGCCGTCGAGAAGGTCTCACTCTTCTTCGTCGGAATGGTGGTGTTACGCGGAATCATCGGAGTAGCCACGCCGCCCTGCGTCTCGATCGCCAGCGTTAGCGGCGTTACATCGAGCAGCAGAAGATCCTTCACATCACCGGTCAACACACCGCCCTGGATAGCAGCACCGATGGCAACCACCTCATCCGGGTTCACACCCTTATGCGGCTCCTTGCCGAAGAGATCCTTCACCAGCTGCTGCATGCGCGGCATACGCGTCTGTCCACCGACAAGAACCACCTCGTCGATCTTGCTGGCATCGACGCCCGCATCGGCCAGCGCCTGCTTGCAGGGGCCAACCGAACGCTGCAACAGATCCTCAACCAGCGACTCAAACTTGGCACGGGTCAGCTTCTTCACCAGGTGCTTCGGTCCGGTCGCATCCGCCGTGATGAAGGGCAGATTGATCTCCGTCTCCATGGTGGTGGAGAGCTCGATCTTCGCCTTCTCGGCCGCGTCCTTCAAGCGCTGCAGGGCCATCTCATTGCCCTTGGCGCCCAGATCCATGCCCTCGTCCTGCTTGAACTCGGCAATCAGCCAGTCCACGATGCGCTGATCAAGGTTGTCACCGCCCAGGTGCGTATCACCATTGGTCGACTTCACCTCAATGACGCCCTCGCCCACTTCCAGGATCGAGATATCGAAGGTACCGCCGCCGAAGTCATATACGGCGATGGTCTCGTCCTTCTTCTTGTCCAGTCCATAGGCCAGCGCAGCCGCCGTCGGCTCGTTGACGATACGCTTCACATCCAGACCGGCGATCCGGCCGGCATCTTTGGTCGCCTGGCGCTGGGCGTCATTGAAGTACGCCGGAACCGTGATGACGGCCTCCGTGACCGACTGGCCCAGGTAGTCTTCCGCAGCCTTCTTCAGCTTCTGCAGGATCATCGCGCTGATCTCGGGCGCGGTGTACTCCTTGCCCTGCGCCTCAACCACCACGTTGTCGCCCTTGGCGACAACCTTGTAGGGCACCATCTTCTGCTCTTCCGAAATCTCGTTCGGACGACGGCCCATAAAGCGCTTGATGGAATAAATCGTGTTCTGCGGATTCGTGATCGCCTGCCGCTTGGCCACCTGGCCCACCAGACGCTCGCCGCTCTTAGTAAAGGCGACAATGGACGGCGTCGTACGGCCGCCCTCTTCATTCGGAATCACCTTCGGCTCGCCACCTTCCATCACAGCGACGCACGAGTTGGTAGTACCGAGGTCAATCCCAATAATCTTGCCCATAAGCCTGCTCCTAAACCCTCTGAAATCCGTCCCGAAGGACGCAAACCCAATCCCTCGACAGTCTCTATTCTGAACATTGAGTGAGTTACTGTCAACTTATCTGATGCGCCACCATTCGCCCAGGTTTCACCCTCTTTTTCCTTTCTTTCCCGCTCGAACCGAAGGATACTTCTGCCCTTGGAGGCTCAATGCTGCGAACGGTTTGCCTCACTCTTCTTTCTGCCACCCTTCTTGCCCAACAGCCCGCCACCGCCCCGCAGGACGCCACGCCCAAGGCCCCTGTCAGGCCGCCGGACGGCGGCACCTCCGAAGTACTGGAGAGCATCTACATCCCCCCAAAGCCGGGCGCTCCCTTCTCCTTGACCCTCAATACGGAATGGGTGCGGAGCTATGCCGACGGCAATACCACCACCGTGACCAACCACCGGTTCATCGCCCGCGACGCCCAGGGGAGGATCTTCGAGGAGCGCCGCCTTCTAGGCCCGGTTGGCAGCCGCGGCAACTCCTACCTCTCCTGGTGGCAGCACGGCGACCCGGCCGCGCATGTCTTCTACAACTGCCATCCCTACAAGAAAGTCTGCTACATGCTGCCCTACAACGACCCGGTCGACGTCGACCCCACCTTCGACCCGGGTGTACAGAGCTTCCCGGCTGGTTCTACGACGCGCGAGGACCTGGGCCGCCGGTTCATCCTCGGAATCGATACCCACGGGGTTCGCGTGACCACCACCCTAAAACCAGGGGTTCTGGGGAACTCGCAGCCCTGGGTTATCACCCGGGAGTACTGGTACTCCGAGCAGCTCGGCATCAACCTGCTCTCCATTCGCAACGATCCGCGCTCCGGCCACCAGACCTTCACGGTTGCCGAGATCAGCACAGCGCCGCCGGACCCCAAACTCTTCGATCTTCCTGAAGGATTCCCGATCATCGACCAGCGGGCACCCAGCCAAAAGTAAGCGAGGCGTACGTCTACACACACCCTCGCCCAAGCCGCCCCGGACCAACTGGCAACTGCTTTTTAAGCTGCTATCGAAGCCTCGGGATGTCCCTGCGGCAGGATCAGGTTCCCGTCGCCATCTATCTCATTTGACTCCACATAGAAGTGGGTCAGATTCGCGACGCCGAAGGTCGTCGTGATCGCTACATCGGTCGCATCGCGGCCTGTCGCCATCAACACACGACCGATGCGCGGATGATTGTGACGCGCATCCATCGTCCACCAGCGGCCGTCGAGAAAGACCTCGTACCAAGCAGAAAAATCCCCCGCTCCGGCGTAGGGCGAACGAATGTCGCCGAGGTAGCCGGCAACATACCGTGCCGGAATATTCATGGCCCGCGTCAGCGTAATCGCCAGGTGCTGAAAGTCACGGCATACACCGACACGCTCCGTGAACAGATCGAGCGCGGTCTTGGTGGGCCGCGCCGAGTTGTAATCGAAGCTCACATGATCGTGTACCCAGTCACGAATGGTTACTGCCAGCAGCCATCCCTTAGGAACACTCCCGAAAAGATCGCTGGCAAGACCGCACATCCGGTCTACCTCGCAGTAGCGGCTGGCAAGCAGGAAGGGCAGCACTGCTGCCGGAAGATCCCGCACCTCGGCCTGTTGGGCGTCTATCTTCATGAGATCGGGCATGCCATCGATCTCCACCACATTCGATCCGCTCAACCTCACCGCCCCAGCGGGCAGATGCACCCGTGAGCAGCGATTACCGTAGCTGTCCTGATACTTCTCCGTCACCAGCCGCGACATCTGCCCACCATCAACATGTTCCACGACAAGCGGTGTCACCTCACGCGCAAGAGCATCGACCGACGGATGCAGGTCCAACATGGCGAGCATCGTTATCGGAGCAGGCAGCTGGAACTGAATATCGAATTCAGAGCGAATGAGCATAGATTCACCACGGGCTTTCCTGGAGTGAGATGCCGAAATGCCATCGGACCGCTGTCTGCGGCCCTTATGCCACAGCCATTGCAACCCTAAATGCCTGCATACCAGGCATATCCGCCCTCCGGCGAAGACGATCCCAGTCCCTTACCGAAGTGCTTCATCGAGTCGGTTACGGTGATAGAGTCGACAAACTTCAGGCTCTTATAGCCAAGTTGCCGTGGCAGACGAAGACGCAGTGGTCCACCGAATCTGACAGGCAGATCGTCATCGTTCATGCCATAAGTAAGCAGTGTCTGCGGATGCATCGCATCGGCCATGTCGATACTCTCCCACCAATCGCGGTCGATGGAACGATAGATAACGTAGCGAGCCTGAGTCAGCATGCCGGCAGCGTGCAGTACCTCGAAGAGCGGCGTACCGATCCACTCCGCGATGTACGACCAGCCCTCCTCACACGCCAGTTCCGTAACCTGGCTGCGTATTGGCAGCGCCTTGAGATCTGCAAGCGAGAGCGATGCCGGGTGCGCCACCATGCCGTCGATCGTCAGCTTCCACTCCTTGAATCCGGCAGACTGATGGCGTTTGAACTCGTCTTTGAGTGGCGGTATCTCATTCGCGAACGGAGCCTTCGAGATCATGTTGCGAGAGAACTCACGCGCCGTCGAGTGAGCGGTCAGCAACCGTTGCGTCGCGTAGGTCAGCGTCTCTCCCGGACCATAGATACCACCGCTGTCAGGAGGCACCAGGCCATATCTCCGCGCCAGCCGCGCCGCTACTCCTGCAGCAGAAACACCGGCGCCTGCAGCTACAGCCGCCACAATCATCCTTCGCCGCGTCATGCTCATAGCTGCTCCTCCTTCACGACACCGGTCACCATCGCCCGTGTCCGGCTCCAGAAACCCGCCAGCGTCACCATCACGACGTGCACAACAAAGAACAAGACCAGCGCAACGGTCGCGAAGAAGTGCAGTGTGCGAGCTGACTGCCGTCCACCGAGAGCCTCCACTGCCCAGGGAGCAACAGAGGCAACCGCAGGCGACAACGCCAGACCAGTCCAGATCAGAAGTGGCAGCAGACCGAAGATCACGCCTAGATAGGCCGCGCGTTGCACGGCGTTATAAGCGCCACTCTCTTTCACCGGAGCGCGGTGAAGATATCTGCCCAGCACCGCAGCGTATGCCTTCCAGTTACGCTGCTCACGTGCCGGCAGTAGATCACGGCGAAGATGGCCGTTCCAGAGACTCGCCAGCACATAGACGATGCCAGTCAGAATAATCAGCCATGCGGCCTCAAAGTGCAGATAGCGGCTCCATCCATTCTGATCCGGCAGCACGGCGTATCCCGTGGGCACCATAGCGCGAGACGATGGCACATGCAGCGTGAACAACGGATGCATATTCACATTGCCTGTCTCTCCCCAGTAAAACCGTGGATGCGAGAGAAGAATCTCAACACCGGTCACCAGCAGCGCTAGAAAACAAAACACCGTGATCCAGTGCGTCACACGCACGACGGCGGAGTGCCGCGATCTCTCGGTAGCAGGCGCTGCAACGGTAGTTGGCACGACGGGAGCATAGCACGGAGTCACCCTCGTCCCGCCACAAGAAATCAGCCAATTTCAGAGTGCAACAGCAATGCTGCGACCAGCTATGCTGCATCTATGATCCGCACGATCGCCATCCAGGGATACCGCTCGATTCGCGATCTCGTTCTTCCCCTGGGGCAGCTCAGTGTCGTCACCGGAGCCAATGGCAGCGGAAAGTCCAATATCTACCGTTCGTTACACCTGCTCGCCGATGCGGCGCAGAACTCTGTGGTTGGTTCGCTGGCGCGTGAGGGCGGACTGCCCTCCACCTTCTGGGCCGGTCCTGAGACCATTGCCCGCAGCGTGCGGCAGGGAGAGCATGCAGTGCAGGCCCTGGCGAAACGGAGCGTCGCCAGCCTGAAGCTCGGCTTCGGCAGCGATCTCTACGGATACAGCATCGACCTCGGATATCCGCCACCTTCCAGGACCATGTTTGGACTGGATCCGCATATCAAGCGGGAGTGCATCTGGAACGGCGCCATCTATCGGAAGGCCTCCGCCATGGTCGACCGTCGCAACAACTACGTCTGGTTCTCCACCACACGTGACGAAGAGCCAGTGATGCTGACCCAGCACCTTGCCGACACTGACAGCATGCTGGCAACGATTCCCGATCCCCAACGTGCACCGGAGATGCTCGCTGTCCGCGAATCGATCCGCAAGTGGCGATTCTACGATCACTTCCGCACCGATGCGGACTCACCTGTTCGTGCGGCACAGATCGGCACGTTTTCTCCGATTCTGCATCATGACGGAAGCAACCTCGCGGCTGCACTTGAGACCATTATCGAACTTCGCTCCGACGAGGAATTGGCACGTACCGTTGACGATGCGTTCCCCGGAAGCGGCCTACACGTCGAGAACACCGATGGCCGATTCAGCATCTGCCTGCGGCAGCATGGGCTGCTACGCTCACTCTCTGCCGCGGAACTCTCCGACGGAACCCTTCGCTATCTACTGCTGACGGCTGCCCTGCTAACTCCGCGGCCGCCGGAGCTTCTGGTCCTCAACGAACCAGAGACGAGCCTCCATCCAGACCTGCTACCGGCGCTGGCAAGGCTGATCCGCGCCGCTGCAAAGAACACGCAAATCATCGTCGTTTCGCACGCTCCAGTACTTATCGAAAATATCCTCGCCGAACCCGGTTGTGCCCACCTGCACCTGATCAAATCATTCGGAGAGACGACGCTCGAATCGGCCACGCTCTTCAATACACCAAAGTGGGCCTGGCCCGCACGATAGTTCTAGTAGAAGATCTGATCATTATCCAAAAGCAACGACCGCGACCGGCTGCGCTTCCGGATCCTCTTTCGCTGCCCGAAGCAGCCACCAGCCCACCACATAACCGACAATCGCCAGGGGCAGAGAGATCTGCAATGGCGTCCCTATATCCGGCAGGTAGCTCACGATCAGATGAATCGCCAGGAACCCCCACGCCTTCGCACCGCTCTTGAAGATCGGCGGCACGCATGCCGGAACGGCAAGCATAAAGAGCGGCCAGGCATAGCCGAACAACCGCGGCACCGCTGTTCCCAGCATCGGCGCCAGCAAAAACGAAATTACGCCGTAAATTAAGCAGAAGCGCAGAAAAAGGCTTTCACGCCACAATGAACGCCACGTACGGATAGGAAAAAAGAAAAGCAGGAGCAACGGGAAAAGCCCAAAGCGTGTGAGGCCATCAAAAAGTGTCGTCAAGGGCAAAGAAAGCACCCACTCGCAGACACCAAAGACTTTGATGGGACCGAATGGCAAATGTATCTGCCATGCCGGTGTACATATGTTCATTCCTGCTGTCCACGGATAAGCTCCAATAACATTCTTAAAAAAATTCCAGGGAATCTTGCCCAGAACATAGAGCGAACCCGGAACGTGTTGCTGGTTCGCCAGAGCGTTCGCGCTCAGCCGGCTCGTAATGAAGGAACCTGCAAAGGTCGCAACAAAAGCAAGTACACGCTCGATTACACGCAGACGTTTCCAGGCAGCTAACAGCAGACATAACAGCACCAGAAGAGTGGACTCCCGCGAGAGCGAAAGCGGAAACAGCATAAGCATCGCCGCCAGCGTCTGACGATTCGCTAAAGCGTAGAGCATGATCCCCAACAGCGCTGCATACCAGAGATCAGGAAGCGCGAGCCCCCGGACCAGATCAGCCCAGAAGAAACAACCGCCAGTAGCAATTAGAATCCACACCGGTGTTCCCGAGCGCAACAGAAGACCACCAACGATCGTCAGTACGACGACGATCGAAGCAACCCCGAGAGCAATAAAAATCGAATAAACAGAAAAGCCCGTCAGATGCGAAAGGCCACGAACGACCAAAGGCTGCAGTTGACGCGTGGCAAAGGGCTGCATGACACGCTCAACATGACCTTCGGCGAGAGCGATGTACCACTCTACATCAGAGATCGCAAAGAAACTGCTGCCCCGATATCCCCTAACGAGCGCCAGTAACGAAGAAAATACAACGAAGATCGCCAGTTGCAGGAGCTGAATGGGCTGCTCTGACCGCACCCGTGTCTGCGAAGAAGGAGCCGAGAACAAGGTCATGACCTGTTTCTTTCAGAAAGGTAGATAAAGCTACTTTATCCTGACCTGCACGGAGCGCGCATCGTCCCTGCAGGATCCTTAACATGATGTAAACAGTTAGTTCCTGGTCTTCGATTCTTATTCGAAAGGATCAAACCTTCTGATACAGCCGATACCGCTCCGTCGTAATCGCATCAAACGGCCGCATCTCCACGTCGCCCTTTGACGTCGCAACCTTCCAGATCTTCGACCGGCTGCTGGTCCGCGCTGCCTTCAGCAGATTCTCCTGCGTCAGCCCCGTATCTCCCGGTTGAATCGCAAACAGCGCCAGCGGACCGACCTTCAGCGCAACAAGGTTACGATGTGCTGCATCGATCGGCTCCAGTACAGCGGGGAACGCAAATGAGATCTCCACACGATCGCCATCACGCCACTCACGCTGCACCTTGGCCCATGTACCGGCCGTAACCGCGACGCCGGCGTCCTTTCCATTCACCAGCAGACGATTCTCCCCTGTGGCCCATGCCGGAATCCGCAACGCCAGCGCGAACCGGCTTGCCGAACTCATCTTCAGGCGCATGCTGATGTTGTTGTCGTATGGATACTCCGTCTGTTGCTCGAGCTCCACCCGAGCTCCGCCCTGCTTCCACGCAAGCCGCGACGGGATGTACAGGTTTACATAAACGCCGGAAACATCGTGGAAGTACGCACTGAGGCCGTAGTCCGCCGTCAACTGCGGGAAGGTACCGGAGCAGCACGGCCACTTCTGTTCGTAATCCACCTTGACGGCATCCATCGAGTAGTCGGCGTAGTAGAAGCTGACGCCGTCAGACCGCATCGGACGAGCTCCCAGGATGGTGTTGTAGAGCACGCGTTCCATGCTGTCGCCGTAACTCGAGTCGCCCGTCACTGACAGCAGATAGCGGGTGATCTTGAAGTGTCCGTACGCTCCGCACGGGGTCTCGAAGCTGTTGTGGTTCTTCTCCAGCGACTTTGCAAGCTGGTCCGACCCAGGCGTAACGAAGGTCTCTCCCGGTCCCCAACCGCCGGTGGCAAAGCTCTGTTCCAGTACATAACGGAAGCCGTTCTGCGCTGCCCGCAGATGCTTCGCCGAACCATCATTCAGATATGCCTGCATCGCTGAACACAACGCATTCACATGGCTGTACGCGTGCTGCCCCGGAAGGACATTTTTCCCTTCTGCCAGCGGATTGAAGTAGGTATCGTCCTGCAGGAAGCGCTGAGCCAATGCGCGATAGCGTGCTCCGGCGCCGCGTTTGTACGCCAGATAGAAGTTCTCCGGCAGGGTATAGCTCTCATCCCACGTATACGACACATTCGGATGAGGACGTGCCGCCATCTCTTCACGGTTCAGAGCCTTGGGAGGAAGCCATGGCAACGCCGCGTCGGTAGCCTTCTGCAGCACCGGCAGAGCACTGTGACAACCGGCAATAGCATATGCATCGCTGAGACCGCACATCGTCTTCTCGAAGGTATACGCCGGCAGGCAGTAGCCCTTGTAGAAGTTGGTCGTAACCGTCGGCGCAAAGCCCGCGACCAGCCGCTCCACCTTTGCCTTCGTCGCTGCATCCCCAGTAACGGCATAAGCCCGGGCCAGACCGGAGAGATACTGCCCAAAGGTGTGACCTGGGATATATCCGGTCATGTTCTTCGGCGGATCGAATTTGTCCGAATAGGAATACCAGCCGCCCATATCTTCACCGGGCGCGGCCATACCGGCCGCCTGGCGGAATGGCTTCAGCAGACTGTCCTCTGAGAGATTCAAGAAGAGCTGCTGGTTATGCCGGAACTGCTCATCCAGCGGCCCCGGAAGCAGCTTCGCAGCTCCATAGGAAAAAGTCTGCAGCCTCACCGTATCCTGCTGCGATGTTGCAGCGGCTAATAGACGAGAGGCCGGGACGCGCGATACTACCGCGGCCCCGGCCATGCCCTTTAGAAACGACCGTCTCTTCATCGCAGCTCCTTGAAGCATCTACCGCAGCAGTGCGTTGGTGCACCAGATGGCAGCTTCCTGTCCGTGGAAGTCGCCTGTGCGGCGACGGCGAGCGTAGTAGTAGGCAAGATCGTTCTTCTTGCCAGTGCCCTCACACACCTGCGTGATGTCGCTGTTCTGATCGATATAGCCGGCCACGGCGATCCATCCCTTACGCGCCGCAGGACCGTACTCCGCCTCTGGCAGCCAGCCGTTCTTTACACCGGTGATGAAGGCGTAGGTAAACATCGCCGAGCTCGAACTCTCCGGCCAGGCATCGTCCTTATCGATCAGCTCACGCCACATGCCGTCTTTGCCCTGGTACTTCAGAAGGCCGGCCATCATCAGCTTGTAGCCTTTCAGGATTCGCGCACGGTCGGGATGATTGTCAGGCAAGTCACGCAGCATCTCAGCCATTCCCACGGCAACCCAGCCATCGCCACGTCCCCAGAAGAAGGGCACATCGGGCGCGTGATGGAACAGGCCATTCGGCTGCTGCAGTTTGTCGAGATAGCTCACCATCTCCTTTGCGGTGCGGTCCAGATACTTTTTGTCGCCCGAGGCGCGATACTCCTGCAGCTGCAGGATGGTGAGCATGTACATGTCGTCGATCCAGTAGCGGGTCTCAGCCGAAAGGCCGTCCGGCTGCGGATTCTCCCACTGACGGTCAGCCCAGCTCTTGCCATAGCTGGCATACTTCTCGTCCTTGGTCAGGATGCCGATCTCGATGGGCACGATGCCGAAGATCGAGTCGTCCACGTGCCGCCGCTGCGGAATACGGGACTCCTCGGCGCCACCGGGCATCAGCGGCTCGAACTTCTTAATCAGCTTGTCACGCAGCTCGGTATCGCCGGTGAGCTTAGAAAACTCCAGCGATCCGTACCATGCCCCGACTTCTGAGTAATGGATCGTGGCCGTGTACTGGTGAGGGCTCACAACAAAATGGTCGGCCAGCTTCTTTCCCACAACCTTGGGGTCGGTATTTTCCGGCCAGTTCGTGAAGTACTTGTCGCCGGGCTTCTGAGCCAACAGAGCGGTCGCAAAGAGAGGTAGAGCAGCCAGGATGCGGAGCTTCATAAGAAAACGGTTTCTCCTTCTAGAACGAGAGGATTGTACCGAATGGAGCCACCACTTGTTGAGTACTTCGTTTTTTCGCCGTCTCAACGGAATCAGCCCAGGTTAGCGCTAACAATGGCACGACCAACCCTCCCCCCCCCGACGTGGAGCATTTTTCCTGTAGGTGTAGTGTAGGGTTTCCGCATCCATGGGCGTTTTCCGCAATGAAAACGCCACTGCACGCCCCTTCCGGGATACCCCAGCAACCGGAAGAACCTCTAAACATACCATTCACTCGCTCACGAATGAGCAATCATCTTCTCAACCGCCTGCGCAGGCCGGTCGGCGGCCGCATTCCCACGCCTGACAATAAGCAGGCTGTTGCTGACGATCAGTGCCAGGCACGCCGTCACATAGGGAATCCATTCGTTGTACAAACGGATCTCCAGCGGATCCCCTGTATAGAACATCACTGCGACCCAGAGCGGAAGCAGATACGCGCTGCGGCGCAGCCGTGTGTCCGAAACTCTGTCATGAAACAGGACCAGCGGGATCCAGAGAAAACCGAAGGTGCTGGCAAAGAGAGGCCAGTGCGTTGGATTGGAGACGATATGCAGATTGTTCCGCCAGGAGATCACAATGCCGGTTCCGGGTCCTCCGGTCATTCGCTCGCACCACATCACCAGGAGCTGCCATACCACCAACTGAGCGGCTGCCTCGGCTAACACAAGGGGACGAATCTGCCGCCATGCCTGGCGCAGGGAGAACTCCTCCGGCAAGGAGCAGACAACAAACAGCAGCGGCAGGAACATCGTCGTCTCACGATTCAACGTTCCAATCAGAAAAGCCGCGTAATAAAGCCATCGCTTACGGCTGATCAGAGCGTATAAGCCGGTCCCGAAAAATACCGGCGTGGTCAGATCATAAGGAAACTGCGCTCGGATATCGAAGGAGAGCAGCTCGTGGGTATCGAGCATGTAGATGGCCGCCAGAGAGAGCCATTGCCACGGGGTCTGGCGTCCCAGTAGTTGGCGGATCAGTGTCCAGGTCACTACAACCATCAAAATTGACGCGACGAAGCCGGTAAGAAACAGAACCTGCTGCTCCGGAGTCATGATGCGCTTGCCCAGATGAAACACCCGGGTACCATGCAAGTGCAGAAATGCCCGGTAGACCCACTCCATGAAGATGCGCCGGCGGTACGGGCTCTCAACGTGACCATAGGCGAAATCCTGCAGGGTAAACGCGGGCCCCAGAGTGATGGAAAATCCCTGCGCGAACTGGAAGCAGCCAGCAATACACAGCATCCAGAAGAGAAGATTGCGCTTCCCGCCGGAGCCGCCGTCGCCGGAAACCGTTAGCGGCTGAACCTCGGTCGTAGGCATACTTCAAGCTACCATGCGGAACAGAACGGCGTGATGAAGGCAACCCGATTGCTTGCAGGTTGGCAAAGCCGGTCACCCACAGTGGCAATTGTCGCTGCATGGATGAGATGACGATAGCGTCCCACGCAAGCCGCCAAAAGTAAAAGCGCCGCAAAAGCGGCGCTTTTCTTCTTCCATCATTCCTTTATTCGATCATTCAATTACTTGGTAGCGACCGCTTCCCGCTGCACGGCAGCCTTCAGAGCGGCGGCCTTGTCGGTCTTCTCCCAGGTGAACGCATCGCCGGTGCGGCCGAAGTGGCCGTAGGCTGCGGTCTGCTTGAAGATCGGGCGGCGGAGCTCGAGGGTCTCGATGATGCCCTTCGGCGTCAGCGAGAAGTTCGCGCGGACAGCCTCAGTGATCTTCGCCTCGGAGACCTTGCCGGTGCCGAAGGTGTCCACCAGAACCGAAACCGGCTCGGCGACGCCGATGGCGTAGGCAAGCTGAACCTCGGCGCGATCGGCCAGACCGGCGGCGACGATGTTCTTGGCGATATAGCGGGCCATATAAGCAGCCGAACGGTCGACCTTGGTCGAGTCCTTACCGGAGAAGGCGCCGCCGCCGTGACGGCCCATGCCGCCGTAGGTGTCGACGATGATCTTGCGGCCGGTCAGACCCGAGTCACCCATCGGTCCGCCGATAACGAAGCGGCCGGTCGGGTTGATGTGGTACTTGGTGTCGGCATCCAGAAGCTCGGCCGGAATGACGGCCTGGATCACGTTCTTCAGGATGTCGGCGTGAAGCTGCTCATTAGTCAGCGTCGAGTTCGGATCGCGGTCCTTGAACTCGGCGTGCTGCGTCGAAATCACCACCGCATCCACGCGGACGGGCTTGTGGTTCTCGTCGTACTCCACCGTCACCTGGCTCTTGCCGTCAGGACGCAGGTACGGCATCAGGCCGTTCTTGCGGACCTCGGAGAGGCGGAACGACAGCTTGTGCGCCAGCGCGATCGGAGTCGGCATCAGGTCCGGGGTCTCGTTGGTGGCATAGCCGAACATCATGCCCTGGTCACCGGCGCCGCCGGTATCTACACCCTGGGCGATGTCAGGCGACTGGCTGTTGATCGAGGAGATGACAGCGCAGGTCTGGCTGTCGAAGCCCTTCAGGGCGTCGTCATAGCCGATAGCCTTCACCGTGGCGCGGACGATGTTCTGGAAGTCGACATACGCCTTGGTCGTGATCTCGCCGGCAACCACCACCAGACCGGTGCAGGTGAGGGTCTCACAGGCGACACGGCTGTAGGGGTCCTGCTCCAGGCAGGCGTCCAGGATTGCATCCGATACCTGATCGGCAATCTTGTCAGGGTGTCCCTCAGTTACGGACTCACTGGTAAACAGAAAACGGTCGCGTGTCGCCAAAACTACTTCCTCCAATGCCGCGTTGCAGCTCGTGTGATGCACTATTCATTTTACGCGGTTGTGCCCATTTCGGGTCAGATTTGCAGCGAGCGGGGCGCCTGGAGGGCCGAACGGGCCATTTCCCGGCAAAAAAGAGCGACGGCCGCCGAAGCGGCCGCCGTCCAAGATCCCCGATCAAGGGGAATGAAGGGTTTAGAAGGTGAGCTTTGCGCCAAGCTGCACGATGCGCTTGTCGCGGAAGCCAGTTACCTGGCCATAGGTTGTCGTCGTTGAGATATTCGTTCCCACGGTATCCCAGTTGGTGTGATTGAAGACGTTGATGAACTCGCCACGGACCTGCACCGAGACGCCCTCGACAATGCGCACGTTCCGGAACAGTCCCGGATCCACACGCCACCAGCCAGGCCCGTTGACCACACCGCGACGAGCATTGCCCGGACGATAGACGCCGGTTGGAACTGTCGCAAATGCTGCGGTATTGAACCAGTGCAGGTACTGGCCTGTACCGGTCCCCGAGTTCGGATCGGCGACCTGATCAGGGCGTCCGCCTGCCGCCGACGATCCCAGAAAGCCAATCCCACCTGGATCCACCGAGGAGGTCGCAGGGCTGAGCGGCAGACCGGTCTGGAAATAACCGGCAGACGACAGCTCCCAACCACCCAGCACCCGGTGAACCAGACCGCGCTGGTCCGCAAACGGCAGGTTGTAGACGAAGTTGAAGTTGAAGATGTGTGTACGATCGGCGGCGGCGCGGCCATACTCGGCCATCAGATCGTAGTTGTTCTGCGGTGCTCCGGTCCGATCGGCGCTGGCATTGGTCAAGGCACGTGACCAGGTGTAGTTGGCGCTGAACAGAGAGCCGTTCTTCCAGTTCTTCTGTCCGGCCAGCTGCAGGGCGTTGTAGTTCGCCATATACATGGGCGATACCGTATTGATCGCGTTGTAGCCCTTGTAAGGACGAATGCGGTTCAATAACGGCGTATTAGTAGTCGTTACCACATTGCCCGGAATGATTCCGGCGGTCACATAAGCCCCCGGCTGCAGATTGTTGATATCGATCAGACCGATCAGATGACGCGAGACATTACCCACATATCCCAAATCAACCATCACGCCGCCCGGCGCCATCGCCTGAACGTCCAGCGAGTACTGCTGAGTATATGGAGTTTTAAAGTTCGGATCGGTCGCGCGTACGACAAAGGGGCTGAAGCTGGCTGCCGCCGAATTACAACCGGCGGGGTCGTTAAGACACGTGTTGGGAATAGAGGGTGAATTCACATACGGCTTGTTCTGAAAGATGTTCTGCTCGTAGATGCCGAACAGAGCCGAATCATAAGCAAGACCGTAACCGCCACGGAGCGCGACCTTGCCGTTGCCCAGAACGTCATACGCAAAACCGAGACGCGGAGCAAAGTTCAGGCCGCTCGACTTGCCCACCTTCGCGCCATACGGAGAGCTGCCGCCGTTGACGCTCATACCATTCAGCGGATCGTAGGATGTATTCGGACTCACACCTGTGCACGGAGCACCGGTGGTGCAGATCAGGCCGTTGTTATCGATCGTGGGAGCTTTCGCTGCCACGTAGAGAGACGGATCGAAGGTCGTCAACATTCCCTTCGCGTCAGTCGGCTGATTGAAACGCGAATAGCGCAGACCGGCATTGATGGTCAAACGGCGAGTAGCCTTCCAGTCATCCTGAAAGAAGATCTCGTATTGCGTCGTACGAATATCCGGAGTCAGATCCAGCGATGCCTGCGAATAGGTCGTTACCCATCCGGTAAGGAAGTTGGCGAACGCCTGAACGTAGTTAGGAGTGCTGGCCGCAGGCGTACCGCTGACACCGGCACCGGCGTTGGTGAACGAGAAGGTACCCGCATTATTGCCGGCGTTATTTTCCGTCTTCTGGTACTTGTTCCAGGTGAAGCCGGCTTTGAGCGTATGGTTGCTAACAGTCTTGGCCACGTTCGCAAAGATATTGTGATTGCGGTTGTAGTCGCGGTACGGTCCATAGCTGGTGAGGTTTCCGTTGGTCACACCCGTGCTGGTGTATGTAATGGTCGGAACACGGGCCAACATAGACGAATAGGGAAGCTTCGGACTGATGTCGGGCGAATTAGCCTTGGCCATCAGTCCGACCGGATCGCTCGTGATTGCACCGTATGAGAACGCATATCCGCCATCAATCAACAGGGTGGGCGAAACGATATAGGTAATGTGCCCCAGCCAGTTCTGGCCGGGAGCGTTCGTCTTCGTGGTGTTCACACCCGGCAGTCCAGAACCGCTGAATAGGCCGCCGGGTTCGACGGTAGGGATGATGTCGTTGATCACACGGAACGTCGCCGTAATCTTTTGGCCGAACTGGTGA
This sequence comes from Terriglobus albidus, assembly GCF_008000815.1. Classification (NCBI taxonomy): domain Bacteria; kingdom Pseudomonadati; phylum Acidobacteriota; class Terriglobia; order Terriglobales; family Acidobacteriaceae; genus Terriglobus; species Terriglobus albidus. Next base: position 6,172,031 of record NZ_CP042806.1, read on the forward strand.
TCCAGGCGGCCGATCTGCTGGTTCTGGTTATAAGTGCTTTGCTGCGTCGTGATGACGCTGTTCGAAGTAGCTGACAAGGGAAGCTTGGAATAGATGTCTTTGATGTAGGCCTGGGCAACCGGATTGATGGTGGTCACCTGATTGGAGTAGGAGGTGCAGCTACCGGCAGCATTGCGCGCAACGCAGACCGTGTATGCACCGAAGTTACCGGTCAACTGTGAAGTCACCGGCAGACCGGTGCTGCGCACCTGCGCCTGGGTCACCACACGACGAACTTCCTGTGAGTAGAAGAAAAAGGTATGGTCCTTCCACACCGGACCGCCGATGGTGCCGCCAAAGTCGTTATAACGAAGCTTCGCGCGCGGCGCTCCGCCCTGCTTGCCGAGTACGGTATTGGCGGCGAAGACGTCGTTCCGAACGAACTCATACAGGCTGCCGTGGAATTTGTTGGCGCCGGACTTCGTGATCACGTTAATCTGGCCGCTGGCGCTGCGGCCATACTCTGCCGAGTAATTGCCCCGCAGCGTACGGAACTCAGCAATCGCATCGACCGAAGGATAGGTCAGCACGTTCAGGTTCGCTCCGCGGTCGACATTATCCGCACCATCCACGGTCCAGTTATTACCGCTGGTACGAGCTCCATTTACGGAGAAGCTCACCAGGTTGTTTCCGCCGACAGGGTTCGTATTGCCGACATAAAGCTGGTCGCCACCGGTGTATGAGACGCCCGGCTGAAGCGCCACAAGCTGCTCATAGTTACGGGTAGCCGTCACCAGTTCCTTGATCTGCGTGCTGTCGATCAAGCCGGCCTGTGTCGAGTTCTCGAAGTTTATCTGTAGAGTGCTGGCATTAACGGTCACCGTAGAGTTCTCGGCGCCCGGCTTCATTTCGCGATTGACCGTAAGAGTATCGTTCGCGTGCAGAACGATGCTCTGCACCTCTTCGGCGGCAAACCCAGTTGCCTTGATATGAACGTCGTAGGTTCCGACTGGCAAAGCCGAGGCGGCATAAAACCCGGCATCAGAAGTTGTCAGTGTGCGGAGAGTCTGATTGCGTTCAGTGAGAACGATCGTGACGGTAGCTCTCTGAATAGCGGCGCCGGTGGGATCGGTTACCGTTCCGCTGATGCTACCTGTCACGGACTGCGCCAAGGCGGGCGTACCCGTCAGCAGCAGTACAGCCGCGACGGTACATAAATACTGCAAAATACGCTTCATAGTGGAACTGCCTCCTCAAAATGGCGAACAAAAGAGGAATCGCCAAACAACAATTTGGTTGGAAATGGAGGTGCTGACGCGCCACTTAAAAGGAGTTGGCTGCGCCGCGTGGATGGCATTTGTATTGCAAGCAGTTGAATATGCTGCAACAGGATTGTCAATGAAGATTTTGTGCGACTGACAGGGAAACGATCATTCCATCTGATCAAAGACGGCGGTTAAGCAAATACCATGCCAGCGTGGCCAGGAAGAGGAAAACGAGCCCCATCAGCGCAACCCCGGCCCATCGCAACCGGATCGCCGGGTCGGCGGCCTGGTCAGAATTCACCATATTTTCGGTAAATGCGAGCCAGTCGGCGTCGTCGTGCTTTAGAGAGCCACTACTGCGATAGCACTCCATAAAGCGATCGTGCCATTCCTGCTCGTCGAGTCCGACTACGCGGGCATAGCTACGCACCATGCCGCGGTTGAAGACCCCGCCGGGCAGATCTTTGAAGCGTTCCTCTTCCAGGGATTCCAGATGACGGACAGCAATTTTCGTCCTCTCCGAGATCATCTCCAGCGATATCCCACGCTCCGCACGTGCACGCCGCAGTTGCTCTCCGAATCCAGCCATGGATCCGTTCACCATGGTCTCCCCGTCACCCGAATATTATTTTCTTGAGCATAGAGACAGAATCCTATCGAGTCAAAGACAAGCACCCTGCTCTATCGACTAGACTAGCAGTAACGTGCGACTCCCCTTCCCAACCAAGGTTCCCCTGTGGGGCGCAATCCTATTTGCCATCGTGCTCTGCCTCTTCGAAGTACTTCAGGGCACATCGACCTTTTTCACGCTGGGCGTATTTGCCTACATCATTGTCTCGGTCCTGGCCTTCAATGCAGCTGGCGGCCTGTCGACGCCGAGCGGCGGGTACATCTTCTTCCAGGTTGTCCTGACAGCGCTGTTTGGCTTTGTGATGAAGGCCGTCTTGTGGGAAGCAGCTGACAGCAGACTGCGCGTACCTGAAACCACCATCATGGCCAACCTCGGCTTCAGCCTTGTCATGCTGATCGCCGTTTATGTGAAGCGGCCGTTGACCAAAAAACCTGCCATTCTCAGCGGCCTTCTTACACCCGCCAGCACACGGCAGGCGACCATCGGTTGTGTCATCATCGCCATCGCCATTGATGCCTACTCAGCCATTGCGGGCCTGGGAGATGGCACTCTTGCCAGCGCACTGAATCGTGCGAATGTCTTTCTTCCTATCGCCATCCTGATCGGTACGTTCGACACGGTCAGGCGGAGCGGAGGGCGCAAGAATGTGAGCTTAATTGCGGTCTTCGCTGGTGTTTACTCCTTTGTGATCGTCGGCCTCCTGAGGTACTCCAAGGAAGCAATGCTGGCGAGCCTTGTCGCCTGGCTGATCGCTGTGGCCGCCAGTGGCGGCAGGCTCTCTCTCCGGCAGATCGCCTTCATCCTCGTAGCAGGCGCGGGAATCGTGTACTTCCTGGTGCCCTATGCGCAGGGAGGCCGGGTTGACAGAGGTACTCCAGGCAATCAGCTCGACAAGGCAATGACTAACCTTTCCCGTATCGACGAGTTTCGTGCCCAAACGGCTTTAGACGCAGCGGACGCGGAGCGTCAGCCAAACGAACCGCTGTTTTATGACGAGAAGGTGGGATTTCTCGAGCGCTTCCAGATGATCAGTTGGGATGACGCTTTGATAGAAACGGCCGTTAACGGCAGCACACTCGGCTACACCCCGCTTCTGACATACATGTACAACATAGTGCCCCACTTCCTATGGCCCGATAAACCCGTGACAATTTGGGGGAACTTTTACGCCCATCGCATCGGAATGCTCGCCGACGACGACATCTATACAGGCGTCTCGTTTTCGCCAGTAGCGGAGGTATTTCTGATGGACGGCTGGAACAGTCTCTTCTTCGTCTGTCCTTTCATTTACATCGTCGTCTTTGCAGTCATCGATTCGGTAGGGGGCGACGTTCGCTATAACCCCTGGGGCCTCTTTTTCACCATGATCTCAGCCCATAATGCCAATGAAGGCATGCTTGCTGCCCCTTTCACGATGGCAACATTCCTGACGCCTCTGCTGATCGGGCTCGCCTATTTCACGGTATATGTACTTCCACTCATCGGCAGTCTGCTGCTGCCGCGCAGCCGCGCAGCGATCATGCAGGGCCGCACTCAGCCACGATTCATCCGTGAAACGCCAAGCTAGAGCATTTTCCCTGCGGGTGTAGTGCAGGGCCTCCGCATCGATGGGCGTTTTCCGCAATGAAAACGCCCGCTGCACGCCTCTTCCGGAATCCCCGGTAACAGGGAAAATGCTCCAAGGCGATACACTGCAAAAAGCATGAATAAGCTGGTTATTGGAAATCTCGTCCACAGACCGCTACGCTCGCTGATCAGCGTCTTCGCCGTGGCCATTGAAGTCATCATGATCTTGTCCATTGCGGCAATCATGTTCGGCATGCTGAACGGACAGAAGGTAAGGACCAGCGGCATCGGCGCTGACATGATCACGCACCCCGGCGCGGCATCGAATCTGATAGGCGTCAGCGGCGCCGCAGCTTCCATCAAAGTTGCAGATGTGCTGCGCCCCCTGCCTCATGTCACCGTGGTATCCCCCGTGAACATCAAGCTCTCTTCAGGCGCCACACTAGAGAACATCTACGGCATCGATTTCAAGAGCTTTCAGGATCTTCGCCCCTTCATATTTATCTCCGGTGGTCCCTTCCAGGCTCCTGACGATGCCATCATCGATGACTATGAAGCGGCTCGGGGGACCGGGAAAAAAGTAGGTGACCCCATTCAGATCCTCAACCATACCTTCCGCATCGCGGGTATCGTTGAGCACGGGCGCGGAGGCCGCAAGTTCATCCCGATCGACACCATGGGGCAGCTGATTGGTACCGAGGGCAAGGCCAGCTACTTTTATCTCAAACTTGACGACATCAAGAACAGCGACGCCGTTCGCGCTGAAATTAAGGCCACTCCGGGCATGGAGCAGTATGACGTTCAGACCATGGAAGAACTGCTCTCCAGTCTGACGCCCGATAAGATGCCGGGGTTCAATGTAGGCCTCCGGACTGTCATCGGCATCGCCATCATCATTGGCTTCCTCGTAATCTTTCAATCCATGTACACCGCGGTCATGGAACGCACCCGTGAGATCGGCATCCTGAAGTCACTGGGAGCCTCCAAAGCCGCCATCGTTGGCGCCGTCCTTCGTGAGAGCGGTTTGCTTGCCGTCTGCGGCATCGTTTTGGGGATCGCTGCGACATTCGGCATTCGCGCCGGCCTGCATGCAAAGTTCCCTACGATGGATTTCGAGCTGACAGGAAATTGGATCGCCATTGCAACCCTTCTGGCTCTTGCCGGAGCTCTCTTCGGTGCTCTCTATCCAGCGCTGAAAGCTGCAGCAAAAGATCCTATCGAAGCACTCGCATACGAATAGAGCATTTTTCCTGTAGGTCTAGTGTCGGGGCTTCCGCATCCATGGGCGTTTTCCGCAAATGAAAACGCCGCTGTACGCACCTTCTGGGATACCCAGCGACAGGGAAAATGACCTCCTCCTGCGTTATTCCCATGCAACGAATAACCCATGTCGGAGTCCCGTGGGGACGTGGGCGATTCGAGCGGAGCTCGAACCGCCCTTTTGTCATTTCGTAGCGACCGGGGTCCCCAGCCAGCTTGCTGGTTGAGGTGGATCGACCAACGGGAGCGCAGATTTCTCCGCTATCGCTACGAAATGACAAGCAAAATATGCTCAGGCGTTCTTATCCCAGAAAACCTAACGTACTCTTCGAGAAGTTACTCAGCTCCGGAAACACATTGCTGAGATCCTTGCTCTGCACCCCCAGCCACTGCGCCAGCGTGGCGGCATATTGCGAGCCGGAGGTTGTCGGGATCCAGAGTCCATTCGTCGCAAAGTCGTCATCACCGCCGATAACAAGGCTGGGGAAGGTGCCATACATATCACCACCCTTGACTGCACCACCGACGATGAGGTGATGATTGCCCCAGGCATGATCGGTTCCACCCCCGCTGTTTACCAGGTGCGAGCGTGCGAAGTCGGTCATAGTGAAGAGCGTCACCTGATCGAACATGTTGATCTCCTGCATGGCAGCCGCAAAGGCGCCGACTGCACCATCAAGATCTGCAAGATTCGATTCCTGTTGCGGGAGCTGCAGCGTATGCGTGTCATAGCCTGACACGCTGGAGAGGAAGATCTGCCGATTGACATCGAAGCGTGAACGGCCATTGATCATCTGCGCGATGACCTGCAACTGCTGGCCAATATATGTGTTGGGAAACTTGGTCTGAATGCTGGAGCCCGTGGAAGCGGCATCCACAAGTAGCTTCGTTGTGGACAGGTGACCGCTCTGCATCTCAGAGATCGTATTCGACAACGCGTTCGAGCCCGGTGTCGAGTCCATCTGATTCAGGGAAGGTGTCAGAGACTGCAATGCATTCAGAACAGACAGAGCGTTGTTACCGGCGCCGATGGCGGCGAGCTCGGTTGTTGTGCCGCTGCCGAGCAACTGCCATCCGCTGGTCGAGATCACGACGGGCGAGCTCGAAAGATTCTGCTTCGCGAGAAGATCGGCAAGACGTCCGGCCCATCCATTGGTGCTGTCAGCCTGTGTAAGCGCGGACTGCCATTCGGCGGCCTGCCCGGTGTGGGAGAACAGGTTGAGCGGCACCTTGCCCGTGGTCTGTCCCTTCTTGTAAGGCATGGTCAATGGACCCGCATTGCATAGCCATGTAGCGTGACCCTGGTTGTAGAGTGAGGCTACATTCTTCAGGCTGGGATGCAGACCGAAGAGACGTCCACCACTGGTAGCCCGCAGGCTGGCAAGGCTGGTTCGATCGAGAGCCAGTGCACCTCTACCGTTAGCGTACTGCGAGTAGTACGAGTCGACAGGAATGACAGTGTTATTTCCATCATTGCCACCGTCGAGATATATACAGACGATCGCTCGGTAGCCGCTATTGCTGCCGGCAGCCTGTGCCAGAAGAGGTGCTGAGATCAGCCGCGGAATGAGCGGTGCTGCACTCGCCCCTAGTGCAAATTTTGAAGTGTGTTTAAGAAATTCACGCCGATTCATCGTTGCCCTCTAACTTATGTTGTGTGCTTTACCTATTGAATGGTCTGGTATGCCGCGCTTGAAACTGCCATAAACATCAGGTCCGGGAGCATGGAATTAATCGATGATCCGGTGTTAGCGGCAATGTAATTGGTCAGTGTCGTGCGAACGCTATCGGGCATCTGGCCGTGATACAGCAGGTGATTGACGCGCGCCAGAAAGTCATCCGTGGAGGTGGCGTTCGAGAACGGAGATGTCTTCCAATTGACCTGGAAGCCTGGTTGCTTGTTAGTGAAGATACTGTAGATCAGGCCAAGCTTGGTGACACCGTTCGCATTCGTTAGCAGTTGCGCCTCAGGAGCGTAGGTCCCATTAGGAAGCATGTGATCGGGGCTGTAATAGCTGAAGACCGAGGACGGACTGTAGAGGGCCTGTCCCATGGCGGCGTCGACGTTGCGCACCTGGTCGTCCGTGTAGACACCCTGCACTGCGTTCATAACATTCGCCAGGTAGAGAGCGGGCTCCATGTAGTGTCCACTTGCGGAATCGACCTGTGCGGCGTCATCGCCTTTGCGGGCTTCTTTATCGAGCAGGATTGCCTTAACCACCGCACCGAGATTGCCACGGACGCCGTTGCCATCATCCGCGAAGACCGCAGCGATGCGAGCGATGTATGCGGGTGAGGGATTGCTGGTTACCAGATGCTGAATCAAACGGCGCGAGAGAAATGGCCCATAGTTCGGATGATTGAAGAGTGTTTCGACGACCGCATCGAGATCGACCTCTCCTCTTTGCCCCGCCGGCAGTGTGATACCGGGCAAAATATTCTTGGCGCCCTGGTTGTGCCATCCTTCCGCCATGACCATAGGAACCTGTATCTGAGGGAGAAGTTCTCCCGCGCGGGCGTATTTCCATCCACTCAGTGCGTTTGCCATCTCCGCGATGTTCGACTGCGTGTAGGTCGGTACCGGCTGTCCATTCGCATCTAGAACGGCTGTTCCATCCTGGTTGAGCTGCACGGTTCCAATCGTCATCAGCTGCATGAACTCGCGAGCGAAGTTCTGGTTGGGCACTATGCCGTTGTAAGCGGCGTTATTGGCGTTGTCGAGATACGAGCCCATCAGGGGGTTAACCGCAACATCTTTCAGAAGCGTGCGCGCATTGCCAAAGGCATCGTTCTCCAGCACTGCTTCCCAGTAAGGTCCGCAATCCGTGGAGACACAGGCGCTGCTGCCGCTAGCGACATAGACATGTGAGAGTGCGGACGAGACACGCTGACGCAGTGAGTACTGTAGCGACTGGGTATTGCGATAGTACTGTCCGTACGAAAGCCCGGCGGTACTGGTGTAGTCATAAGCCGGATTCTTCAGTTGCTGATCGATCCAGCTACTCATACCCATCTGCTGTACCTGTTGCACGGCGGCCGGCGTTGCGCCGTAGGCGGCTTGCTGCAGGAAACGCACGGCAGCATCGTAGGAGACCGGTAATGCTTTGACTGAGAGCTGCAATGTGCCGGTGCTTCCACCATCGGAGCCGCTCATGCTTCCCTTGATGGCTATCGATCCGGAGTCCCACGACTGCATCGCGGCCTGCACGGAGATCTGTGTATCGCTGACCTTAGTAAAGCTCTGCGACTGACCGTTGATCATCAACTGCGAAAGATTCGAGAGGTGAGTTCCTGTAATCGTGAGTGTGGTCGTGGCCCCGGCATCGATCTGCGTGGGCGTGCTGCTGGTTAGTGTCGGCAGCGCGCGGCCAATGGGGAGGGCCAGTGTCGCAGTGACAGATGGAGTTGCTGTCAGAGATGCGGTGATGTGCGCGGTGGTGCTTGCGGTAACGTTACTGCTGGCAGTGTAGGTGCCGTCCGTTGTTACCGAGCCTGAATCAGTGCGCCACGTGATGGATTGTGTTGTTGAGGCTCCGTTGAGCAGTGCCGTAAACTGCGTGCTCTCTCCTTCGCGAAGAGAGGCTGCAGCGGTGCTGACGGTCAGTGTCTGCGAGATGCCCTTACCGGAAGCGGTAACAGTCAGCGAGCCGGTGCTCGTGGCAAATGTAATACCTCCGGTCAAGGTACCGGACTGATCCGGTGTAAACAGTACAGCCATGGTGCACTTCGCGTTGGCACCAAGTGTGCCAAGACAGAGAGAAGTATCCGAGTGGAAGCTGCCGGTAACGTTGATGCTCTGCACCGTTGCTGCGGCGGTGCCGGTGTTGCTGAGAGTAATGTTCTGTGCAGCGCTGGCGGCGCCTACCGAGGTGTCAGGGAAGGCGAGTTGTGTCCCGCTCAATGTCAATAGCGGCGCACCGGAGGAGGTGCTGCCTGACGATCCGGCGCCGGAAGTAGAGTTGGAGACTGCGGATGTGCCAGACTGGCCTGTACCGCATCCATACAGAACGATCGACGCTCCAAGTGCAAGGTGGAGAACCACATCTCCCATGTGCTTTCTGAAAATGCGAATCCGCTGCCGCTCAGCCATTGCTCTGCTCCCTGCACAGGCTTATCGGCGACGGATAGGAATATCGCTGCGCTGTTGCAAGATCGGACAGTGCACTGGTTGCAGCACACATAACGCCAAAAGCTGCCGTCTGGACCGCACTTCTGGAGACCGCTGTGTGGACTGCGAGGATGATCCGTTAAAATCACATACGTGAACGGAAATTACCGTGTTCTTCGTGGAACCCTGCTGGCAGTCGCGGCAATGTTCTTCGCGTTGCACGCCGTACACCTGACTGCTGACTTCCCCAATCACTCCCCTTGGATGGATTGGGCCAAGTACACGGACGAGGGCTGGTATGGCGATGCCGCTATCCGCTACTTCCTGCGGGGCAACTGGTACGTCTCAGGCGACTTCAACCCTGCCGTCGCGCTCCCCGTCTGGCCGCTCCTGGAAGCCATCGTCTTCTCCATCTTCGGCGTCAGCCTGGCCACGGCACGCGGCCTGGCCATCGGGGTCTTCGGCGGCATTCTGCTCGTGACCTATCTGCTGCTTCGCCGCATGCGCCAGGCCTCACTGGTACCGGCCGTAGCGGTTTTGTTATTGGCGGTAAGTCCATTCATCTACGCATTCAGCCGGCTCGCCATCCTGGAACCATTGCTGATCTTGCTCACCCTGCTCGGTCTATACGCAGGATCCTTTGTGCGGCCGGCGGCGACGGGACGCACGAGATGGCTACCGGCGATTGCTCTTGGCATCATTCTGCCCCTCATGGTGCTGACCAAGACGACAGCGGTCTTTCTGCTTCCCGCCATCTTCTGGATGGTCTTCGCGCAGTCTGAATACAACTGGCGTGAGGCGCTGCGGTTCGCGCTGCCGGCAGGCGTAACTGCCGCCGCGATCTGGGGCGGATACTTCCTGCTCTTCGTCCGGCCATATTACCTGGCAGACTACCGTTACCTGTTCAGCGCAAATCAGTACACCAGCTTCAATAAAGAGCCTTTATGGAAGGTGATCGCCAATACCTTCCGCGACGGCATGTGGATGGGACGGGCCTCCTACTTCCTGGTTGCCATCGCGCTTGGGGCGGTCGTGCTAACCCATCGGAAGGCGTGGCGCAATCCGCTATACGTCTCGCTTCTGCTATGGGTAGGCGGCTACTTCTTTTTCCTGGCGTATCACAACAATCTTCAGCCCAGATACTACCTGGTGATTGCGGTTCCGCTGACGATCCTGTTGGCCATCTCGCTGACGCTGCTCTCTGAGGACCGTGCGATGGTGCGCGGCGCGGCTGCTGCGGCATTAACAATCGTTGCAGTGCTGCACGCGGCAGAGACGGTCCACTACGTACGCAATCCGGAGTACACCTACCTGAATGCCGCACGCCGAATCCGCTCCCTGATCGATGCGGATCCGCGCGGAAACCACCTGGTGCTCTCTATCTCCGGATCAAACCTGGCCCTGATGACCGGACTGCCGGCCATTTGCGACGACTTCGGCACCATGGCGCTGGACCAGCGGGTCGCCGCCTACAAGCCCGGATGGTTCATCACCTGGAACCTGGTGGAAGACGACAAAATGGACGCCCTGGCGCCGCTCTATAAGCTGACGCGGGTCGCAGAATATCCAGCACTCGACGACCCGGAGCGTAATTTGCTCATCGTCTATCGCCTTGACCCCAAGGCGGCGACACCCGCCCCTACGAAAAAGAAGACGCGCAGGCGGCCACAGTTCATGGCCACCTCGCTTCGCGACGGAGAGGCAAAGGTCTCGCTCGACGACGAATAGTTCAAGCCGTGCCTAGGCCGTTTTCGGCTCCCAAAGGGCAAACATTGCACCGGTGGGATCAAGCAGGATCGAGAAGGCGCCCATCCCTTCAACCGTATCTCCATGCAGGAGCTTCGCGCCGAGAGAGACAGCCTTATCGGTTGATTCCTTCAGGTTCTCGACACCGACGTACGGAGTCCACTGGGTGGGAGCTCCAGGCATGGTAAACATGCCGCCACCCGGGCCGGAGTCGGTCTGGAAGATGGAGTAGACCCCGACGGGCATCTGATGATCCTGATAGGTCCATCCGCATAACTCGCCGTAGAAGGCCTTTGCCGCGGCCAAGTCCGGCGTCGTCAGTTCAAGGTGTACGAAGGGTAGCTTTGCCATGCGGGAAGAGTGCTCCCGCCGCACCGCCGCGAGCAAGTTAATTCTCGATCAAGCTTTCCGCTTCGCGCTCTTGATCGATTTTGATTTCACAGGCTGCAACTCCCTCACCGTGGCAGTCTTGACCGATTTGGCTGGCCTGGCAGTCTTTGCATTCTTCGTAACACGCAGGCGGTGCGCTGTCATAAGCGCTCCGCGAATCTGATCTTCGCTGGCCGCAGCCAGCACCATGTGGGTGGCGCCGTTGCGACCCCAGCCACCAGGAACGGGCAAAAAGATCTCGGGCAGTTCTTCCACCAGGGGCTGCTGTGTCTCCGGGTCGAGCATCAGGTTGCCGTAACCCTTCGCCTCAGCGGCGAGTGTCGCAAAAATACGTCCGCCGACGCGAAAATCGGCAGCGCCCATGTGTGAGCCCTCTTCGGCGCCGGGAAGTGAGAGTGCGATCCTGCGAAAGTCGGCGGGAGTCATCGGCCAACATTTTAGCCGCTTAGTGCGCTCCGGCCGGTGGACCTTTTCCTTTGACCTTCTGGAAGGCCCAGACGATTGCCACACACCCCAGACATAGCAGCGCTAACAGACGGAAGACATCAACGAACGCCCAGTACAAGGACTGCCGGATAAGTTGTTGATAGAGATTGGCGTTAGCTCCCGCGGCGGCATTGGCCGGGCCGAGAAAAGAGCCCGCCAGGAACAGCCGCGTCGTCTGCACGGCCTGTTGGAACGCGGCACCCGTGATGGGCACGAAGTTGGTTATCTCGTTCTGGTGGAGGGCGGCACGGCGCACCAGCAACGTCTGGGCGATCGAAATTCCGATGGAGCCGCCGACGTTACGCATCAGGTTGAAGAGCCCGGAGGCATTACCGATCTGGTCATTACGCAGCGTGCCGTAGGCCATGGTGCTGATGGGCACGAAGACGAAGGCCAGAGCCACACCGGTGATCACGATGGGCCAGAAAAGCGTCGTCGGCGAGATGTCCAGCGTGATATTGCCGAAATAAAGCGTCGTAAGCCCGAAGACAAGGAAGCCGAGCGCAAGCAGGATGCGGTTGTCAATCTTCGACGAGATCTGGCCCACCAGGACCGAGCCGACGATCGCACCAAGACCACGTGGAGCCACGACCAGACCGGCGGTGAAGGCGGTGTAGCCCAGGAGCTCCTGATAGAAGAGCGGAAGGACGGTCACCGTCGAGTAGATGGCCATGCCGAAGAGCAGAATCAGTAGGCAGCCCACACCGAAGTTACGATTCTTCAGAATCTGCAGACAGACCAGAGGATCACGCGATCGCCAGGAATGAATGATGAACCAGATCAGCGAGACCACCAGGAACGTCGCAGCCCAGCGAATCCAGATGGCTCCGAACCAGTCATCCTCCTGCCCCTTGTCGAGAATGATCTGCAGACAGCCGGTCCAAACGCACAGCGTACCGAAGCCGATCATGTCGAACGCCGGCACCTTCGCCTTAGAAATATAAGGGGGGTCGTGCACGAAGCGGCTGATCATAAAGACCGCAAGAATGCCGAACGGAATATTGATATAGAAGGCGTATCGCCAGGAGTAGGTATCGGTCAGCCAGCCGCCGAGTGTAGGCCCGATGACAGGAGCGACGACTACACCGAGCGCGAAGACGGCCATCGCCGCGCCTCGTCTGGCCGGCGGGAATGACTCCAACAGGATAGCCTGCGAGAGGGGCTGCAGGGCTCCTCCGCCGGCGCCCTGAATCACACGAGCCAGAAGCATGAGCGCAAGACTCGGAGCTGCTCCACAGAAGAAGCTGGCAATGGTGAAGATGGTGACGCAGGAGATGAGGAAGCGCTTACGTCCGAAGCGCAGGCTGCACCAGTTCGAGGCCGGCAGAACAATCGCATTCGAGACCAGGTAGCTGGTCAGCACCCAGGTAGCTTCATCGTTCGAGGCCGAGAGCGAGCCCGCAATATATGGCAACGCAACGGCGGCGATAGAGGTGTCCAGAACCTCCATGAAGGTTGCCAGCATCACCGACGCAGCAATGAGCCACGGGTTTACCCCCTGGGTGACGGCGTTGGATTGGTCCACCGTAGCGGCGGCTGAAGCCATGTTCCCTCTCGTTAGGGGTAAGGATTTCCAAAACAGGCGCGTTTGATCTCGTTAGAAGCCGGCCGCAGCGAAGAGGATGCACCTAGAGCATTTTCCCTGTTGCTGGGTACCCCGAAAGGGCGTGCAGCGGCGTTTTCATTGCGGAAAACGCCCATGGATGCAGAAGCTCTACATTACACCTGCAGGGAAAATGCTTCATTTCTCGACCGTCACCAGAAGCAGAGCATTTGGCGCGAGTTGCAGACGAAGGGCGCCGTTTGCCAACCGCATATGCTCGGGCTCTTCCAGAGCCGTCTTGCTGTTAAGCTCTGTAGCCTGGGCGGCTGTAGGGCTGACGGGACTTCCCATCGCCTTGTAGAAGGGAGCAACGTTGCTATGCGTCTCATCGACACGCTGGATACTGACATCGGCATTCGCGCTAACGCCTTGAAGCTGCAGCGTAACGGTACTTGTTTGCGGTTGCGCCTCAGGATCGACCAGATTCCATAACGCGATAGCCAATCGCCCATCCGCGAGGCGAGTGACGATAGCGTTCTTCGACGGATTGGCGATGCGCTGCTCACCGAGCTTATGCAGCAGAGCAAAGTCATAGAAGGCGGGTTTGTTAATCCCGCCCATCGCGCGGATCCCGAACTGTGTAAAGGGAGCGCGCGCCGGGCCTCCCTCCTCAAAGACCTCAGAGAAGGTCCAGAAAGAGAGATAGTCGACATTGCCATCACTCTCGCGGATGGTGTTCGCAAGCGCCGGGCCGACGTACGGCGTCTCGCGAGCGTCGTGGACGGGATAGACGTTCCATTCGGTCCAGAGCAAAGGAAGGTGCGGCGTCGGTGAAGAGTCGATCTGGCGGCGCACCTTTGCGACAACGGCAGCAACGCGGTCTTCCGGCGCAATCACCTCGTCGGTGCCGAGCAGGCGCTTCACGGGCTCGTCGGCGTAGCCGTGGGTCGAGACGAAATCCACCGGAACGTGGTCGCGGGCGCAGAAGGCAAGGAACCCCGGAATCCAGGCAGCGGCGGCGGTCGCTGGACCGCCGACACGAAGGCGCGAATTGACGGCTTTCAGAGACCGGGCGGTGTTGGCGTAGAGAGCGAAGTAGGTCTCGCCCCGGGGAACGCCACCCCAGAAGTCGATGTTCGGCTCGTTCCACACCTCGAAGTACCACTGCGCCACTTCGTCGATACCGTAACGCTCCACCAGATGGCGGGCGAGTGCCGTCATCAGGTCGTTCCAGCGCTTGATGTCCTTAGGTGGAGAGACGTTCTGCTTGTACCAGAAGGGATGCAGTGCGTCGGGGTTGAATGCCAGCTTCTTCGGCATGAAGCTGAGCTCCACCACTGGACGGACACCTGCGGCGCGCAGGCCATCGTAGACCTGGTCAATGTAGTTGAAGTTGTAGACCGGATTACCATGTTCGTCCTCGTTGTAGACGCCCAGCTCGTCATGCAGGATGGCATGGAAGCGGATGTACTTAACCCCGGTAACGGCGTGTACGGCGGCGAGGTCGTCGCGGTAGCTCTGACGAAGGGAAAGAATCGCGCGGCCTGAGCCGAACATCTCTTCCCAGAAGTGGGGAAAGGGTTTGGCCTCGGCATGGGCATCGACACGCACCGTCTCTTCCCGTTGCGCCACAACGGGAAGTACGGCACACCACAACAGCACGGAAAGGACGGCTCGGCGGCGCATACTGCGCGGTTAGATGCAGGGGTGTCGATAAATTCTTGCCAGTCAGATTTTTTGTCGAGGGGTGAAAGATATCCAGCCGGCAAAGCTACCGAGGATCCCACCCATCGCGATGCGATGGATGGGGCACCCGGTGTATAGCTTCCGATCCGCCAGTCCGCCTCAGAAGAGGTGAAAGCAGGTCCTTCACTTCGTTCGGGATGACAGCATTTTGAATGCAAACTTTGGCGGCAAGAACCGGGATGTGGCCAGCTGGCTAACCGTTGCAGGATACTGACATGAACTTCGCTATGGCACTTCGCCCCTCCATCCCGGCCGCGATTCCAACCGTGATCGAAGACACCCGCTGGAAGCAGGTGCTCGACCGCGATGCTGCCGCCGGCTTTGTTTACGGCGTGCAGTCGACCGGAATCTTCTGCCGTCCATCCTGCCCCAGCCGCAGGCCGAACCGGACACAGGTCCGCTTCTTTGACACCACAGCCGAGGCTGCGGCGGCCGGCTTCCGCGCCTGCAAGCGCTGCCGGCCGACCGAACGTCTCCATGACCGTTTTGCCGAGCCGGTGAGCCGGGCGGCGGCGTATCTTGCCGCCCACAGCGATGAGACGGTCACTCTGGACGAACTCGCCCGAATCACTCGAACGAGCCCCTTCTCGCTGCAGAAGAATTTCAAGCGCATTCTCGGGGTGACACCGAAGGAGTTCGCGGCAGCGAAGAAGCTGGAACGCCTGCGCAAGCACCTTCCTCAAGGACGGGTAACAGACGCCACTTATGAAGCAGGCTTCTCTTCGCCGAGCCGCATGTACCAGGCGGCGGAAGCTCTGGGCATGACACCGGGCGAGGCGGGACGAGGAGCGCATGGGCTAACGATCCGCTTTACCACCAGCGAGTGCTCTCTCGGCCGAGTGCTGGTGGCAGCAACCGACAAGGGCATCTGCTCTATCGCCTTCGGGGACTCTCCATACCAGTTAGAGATTGATCTGCGCGCCCGGTTCCCTCACGGCGAGATCGTATCGACAGAAGACGATCCACTGCTGACGCAGGGAGTTCGTTTTGTGCTGGCTCAGCTGCGGTCTGCTTCGCACGAGCTCGATCTGCCGCTCGATCTGCGCGCAACCGTCTTTCAGCAACGGGTGTGGAAGGCACTACGCGAGATTCCTCGGGGAGAGACACGCACCTATGCCGAGGTGGCGAAGTCTATGGGACAGCCCACAGCAACACGAGCCGTGGCACGCGCCTGCGCGACCAATCCGGTAGCCGTAGCAATTCCCTGCCATCGTGTGATTGGAAGCGATGGCAAGCTCACCGGCTATCGCTGGGGAGTGGAACGGAAGAAACGTCTTCTGGAGATGGAAGGCAAATTCTAAACATTGAAGCCCGCACAGCATGGGGCGCCCATACACCGGGTGCCCCACATACGCGAAGCTTATGTGGGAAGATCGAGCGCAGCTCGATCCGCTTTTTGTTTGTCGTTCCTCAGAGATCTGTTTTATTGCCTATCCGAGACAAAAAGACGGTTCGATCTGCGCTCGAATACCCATGTCCAGAATCGGGACACCACCCCAGCAAACTTGTCTGCTGGGGACCCCGGACATAGGGCATCCGGTGCATAGGCTAGTCCAGACGCGGTTCAAATCGGAAAACATCAGGCCTACTGTAGTGACCAGCAACGTCGAGGTCGAACTTGCCGCGCTGAATCTCGTCCATGTCGAGCTCAGCGAAGAGGAGGTCGGGTTCCGCCACTGGGCCTGCGAGCAGTTCGCCGCGTGGAGAGACGATAAGACTTCGGCCGTGGATCTCTCCACCGATTTCCTGCAAATCCGCAGGCCAGTCGGATGTGGCAAGTTGCTGGCAGGCACTGAGGACAAAGCAGCGTCCCTCATAGGCGATGTGCTTCATGCTGGTCTGCCACATCTCGCGCGCATCCACAGTCGGTGCGCACCATAGCTCCACACCCTGGTTGTAGAGGTGTTGCCGGTAGAGCGGCATGTAGTTTTCCCAGCAGATAGCCATACCGATGCGGCCGATCTCTGTCTGGACGACCTGCATGGTGTCGCCTCCACCGAAGCCCCAGATCAGACGTTCACTGCCTGTGGGCATGAGCTTTCGGTGTTTCGCCACAACGCCGCCGTTCGGTGTGATGACTAGCGAGATGCAGTAGAGCGTATTGCCATCGCGTTCGACCGCGCCGCTAACCAGGTACAGGTTCAACTCATGGGCGAGAGATTCGAGCTGCGCTGTCTCCGGGCCGGGACAACGAATCGCGGCTTCCATGTAGCGGCGGAAGAGCTCGCGACCTTCGTCCGTGCGATTGCCTACGGTGGCCCCGAAGCTTAGGCCTTTCGGATAACCACCAACCATCGCCTCGGGGAGTACAAGCAATTGCGCGCCTTGAGCGGCGGCTTTGCGGCAGAGCGTCTCGACGCGATCGAGAGTACGCGGTATATCGAAGAGGATGCTACCGGCCTGGGCAACAGCGACTTTCAGCATGGAGACGACTCCTCAAGACCATTCAATCATCCGGCCATCCATGCAACGGTGGCCCCAAGGCGTATTAACAAATCCGCTTTCACTGCGGAGTTTATCTTTCTATGAGCATCAGACGCGCCTTCAGTGCTTCATTCTCGGCATTCCGAGCAAATTTGCCGAAATCTAGTGTCTGTTTCTCAGGATGACAACTTTTTGACAAGAACTTTGTTGGCTCGGCGACATCTATTGAATATGCGGGTGTTGATCTTTGGAGCAAGTGGAATGGTGGGGCAGGGCATCCTGCTGGAGTGTTTGCGGGCTGTCGATGTAGCAGAGGTTGTCTCCGTCGGGCGGTCACCGCTACCGCAAAAGCATCCGAAGCTGAAAGAGATTCTGCTACCGAACCTCTTTGACATCGCTACCGTAACCGACGATCTGAGCAACTTCGATGCGGTCTTCTTTCCGCTGGGCGTTTCGTCGTTTCGTATGTCCGAAGCGGACTATCGTTACATCACCTATGACCTGGCCATGAAGATCGCCTCGCTGGTGGCCAGGCAGAGTCCGCAGGCGACCTTCTGCTACGTCTCCGGCCGTGGGACTGATATCAACAGCCGCACCATGTGGTCGCGAGTCAAGGGCGAACTCGAAGAGGCCCTGCTGCGGCTGCCGTTTGCCGATGCATTCATGTTCCGCCCCGGGGCGATCCGGCCGATGGACGGCATCAAGACCAAAACGCCGCTCTATAACGCCATCTACCTTCTTTTCAGTCCAATTGTTCCGCTGCTGGCACGACTGTTTCCAGCGCAGATTACCACCACGCGCGAGGTAGGCAAGGCGATGCTGGCCGTGGCGCGGAAGGGATATCCCAGCCCGATTCTGGAGCCGATCGATATTCGCCGGGCCGCCGGAGTCTCTATTTAGGGGCTGTTTCCCTCGTGGGGGCCTGTGATACGTTGCCCCCATATGTCCTATACCGAAAGCTACGAGTGTGATGTTTGCGGCAATAAGAAGGGAGAGCGCGACCTGTGGTGGCTCTCATTCAGTGACTGTATCCCTGGCTCCTCACCCGACGACACCATCCCGGTCATCAAGTTCTCTCGCTTCGATGTCAGCCACTCCCATGACAAGACCGTAAAGCATATCTGCGGCGCCCAGTGCGCGGCGACGCTGATGAACCGCTGGATGAGCGACCAGCACGACGACCCCGATCAGCATTGCGCCCGGTAGCACACCAGCACTTGTGCACAGGAAAGTGGGCGTTGCGCCCGGTAAGGAACAGAGCACCTGTGCACCGTAACATCGGGCATTGCGCGCGGTAGAGTATTTCTCCCGTAGGTGGAGTGCAGGGCTTGTGCATCTATGGGCGTTTTCCGCAATGAAAACGCCGCTGCACACTCTCACGGGATACCCAGCAACAGGAGAAAGGCTCTAATCTATAAGGGCGCTTGAATGCGTGGTTTTTACCGCTCGCTGCACGGATTCCCCGTTCCCGCAGGTTGCACGAAAGGTAGTGCAATCCGGGTGCTATTCTGGGGCGGGAAATTTTCTATCCCAATCTTTTTAAGAGGTATCTATGTCTACAGCCACTCTGGAACAGACACTGCCCTACAAAGTAGCCGACATCTCGCTGGCCGACTGGGGACGCAAGGAGATCACCATCGCCGAGCAGGAGATGCCCGGCCTGATGTCGATCCGCGCGAAGTACGCCCCCGCCAAGCCGCTGAAGGGCGTGCGCGTCACCGGATCGCTGCACATGACCATCCAGACCGCCGTGCTGATCGAGACGCTGGTAGAACTGGGTGCCGATGTGCGCTGGGCAAGCTGCAACATCTTCTCCACACAGGACCACGCCGCAGCAGCCATTGCAGCCGCGGGTGTACCCGTCTTTGCCTGGAAGGGCGAGACGCTGGAAGAGTACTGGTGGTGCACGGATCAGGCGCTGAGCTTCCCCGGCGGCCTGGGACCACAGCTCGTCGTCGATGACGGCGGCGATGTGACCCTGCTGATCCACAAGGGCTATGACCTGGAGAACGGCGACCGCTCGTTTGTCGACTCCGCGGAAGGCAGCGAAGAAGAGCGCGTGATCAAGGCGCTGCTGAAGAAGATTTTGGGGCAGAGCCCGAACCGCTGGCACGATGTGGCCAAGGAGTGGCGCGGCGTCTCCGAGGAGACGACCACCGGCGTTCACCGCCTGTACAAGATGATGGAACAGGGCAAGCTGCTGGTGCCGGCCATCAACGTGAACGACTCCGTCACCAAGTCGAAGTTCGACAACCTCTACGGCTGCCGCGAGTCGCTGGCGGACGGCATCAAGCGCGCCACCGACGTGATGGTGGCCGGCAAGGTTGCCGTTATTTGCGGTTATGGCGATGTGGGCAAGGGCTCGGCGCACTCGCTGCGCGGCATGGGCGCGCGCGTGATCGTCACCGAGATCGACCCCATCAATGCGCTGCAGGCCGCGATGGAAGGCTTCGAGGTCACGACCATTGAAGAGACCCTCGGCCGTGGAGATATCTACGTCACCTGCACCGGCAACGTGGACATCATTACCTTCGAGCACATGGAGCAGATGAAGGATCAGGCTATCGTCTGCAACATCGGCCACTTCGATAACGAGATCCAGATGGACCGCCTGAACGGCGCTGCGGGCGTGACCAAGCTGAACATCAAGCCGCAGGTCGACAAGTACACCTTCCCCTCCGGCAGCTCGATCTTCGTGCTCGCCGAAGGTCGCCTGGTGAACCTGGGCTGCGCGACCGGCCATCCGAGCTTCGTGATGTCGAACAGCTTCTCTAACCAGACGCTGGCTCAGCTCGACCTCTGGAAGAACAAGGACACCTACGCAGTTGGCGTGTATGTTCTGCCGAAGAAGCTGGACGAAGAGGTCGCCCGCCTCCACCTGGAGAAGATCGGTGTGAAGCTCACGACGCTCTCGCAGAAGCAGGCTGATTACATCGGTGTTCCGGTGGAAGGTCCGTTCAAGGCCGAGCATTACCGGTACTAAGTTGGTTGAATGGTTCAATAGTTGAATCGTTGAATGGTGAAAAAGCCCCTTGTACATCGAGGGGCTTTTTCTATTGGGATAGTGGGATTGTTCTCTGTTTAGAAACCGGACACTGTCCGACCCCATATAGGTACCTCAGCGGCTGAAGCCGCGTACACCTCAGCACGGGTGCGGCATGGCTGAAGCCATGCCCTTAAGCAAAACAAAAGCTCATCTCTCGTTCGCGCAACGCGCGAATGCCTTGCTTAAGGGGACGGCTTCACAGGCTGCGGAAAAACTCGATTTTCGAGAAGCGCAAAAAAAACGATCGCGTCAGAATGACCTATAAGCGATCCCGGGACATTGGGTGATGATTTTCTATCCCCAAATTTGACCCGATTATCCCCTCATATAGAGTTTTTCCGCAGCCTGTTCAGCCGTCCCGCAGTCAGAGTAAGGTAGAGCGGCTTCAGCCGCTGAGGTACATGGGCCGATACCAATCAAGCGCCCTGCAAACCCACATCTCGGCTTCGCCGAGATATGGGGCACCCGCCTGTGGGAGCACCCGTCTGTGGTGAGTTAGCGGACGCGGGCGTTGTGCTTGTCGCGATAGATGCGGCGGGATTCCGCGTTCTGCTGTTTGTTGATCAGATGGCGATCCGCGGCGGTGAGGTGGCCGTTGTCCTGGGCACGCATGGCGCGTTCTTCATGATTGATGGCCGCCTCCTGGTGTTCCAGGTGCGAGGTCTCACGCGGTGTGAGTTGGCCGGAGCGGACACCCTGGGCGATGCGGTCCTGCTGGTTGATCTTGCGGTCACGAATCTCCTGCGAGCTTTGTGCAAGAACGAGGGTAGGAGCAACGGCGATCAGCGTGGTGAGAGCGAGGGAAGCGAACTTCTTCATGACGGGGGATCTCCTTCAACTGCCGTGGCAGAGATAATGCGCCTGCCTACGAAGAGAGCAGACACAGGGAGATACACCATGTTGCGAAGTTTATTTTTCGCGCTGCAGCGCGACATCCGGTGCTTTACTGGGTCGCGGTCGCCGAGTCGTAGTCGTTGGCCACAATCACGTTCAGCGCGGGAGTGGTTACGAGCTGGCGATCGAGAATCACGATGGTGCGCGCGGAACCCTGCGGATAAGCTGTCGCTGCTCCTGTGTAAAGCGTCGTGGTCGTTGTGGTGAGCGCCGTTCCGTTGCTGACGATGTAAAGCGTATAGGTACCGACCGGGATGTTCAGATAGCCGGTGTTGGTGTTGAAGCTGATGTCGCTCTGCAACGACGAGACAGCAGTGACAGCCGTTCCTGACGGAACCATGTAGATATCGATATTGCCGACCGCAGTGGACTGGTCGAGGAAGCGGATGGCGATCTGACCCGAAGGAGCGGGCTGCGACTGGTCAGTGAGCACCGTTGCACTCAGGTTGGCGGCGACGTTGCCGACCAGGACGGTGTATTGCTTGCTGTTGGCCAGGGTCGCGCGGGCGGTGGCCAAAGCCTGCTTGGTACCGGCGGTGTCTGCAGTAATAACGTAGGTGGCCGGGGTGGCCGGGATGTACGACGTAATGGTGCCGAAGCCGACGTTGTAGGCGACGGCGGTGCCGCCCATGTACATGTCCAGACCGCCGGCATCGATGGAGGCATCAATGAAACGGACCTGCGAGGTGCTGGTGCTGCCGGTGACACCCTGGCAACCACCAAAACCAAGCGTCGCGGCGGCCAGAGCGGTCGCAGCGGCGACTCGCTTAAAGAACTGTGCAACGTCTGCTTTCATTGGCCTGTCTAAGTCGTGTGGACTACTTGCAACAGAGTACCTGATTCCGGGTTATCAACCTAGGGCGAAAGTCGTTACCCCCTGGAACGAAAGTCGTATGGTGAAGCTTCCCGTATATCTGGCATGGCCACTTGTTCTCTCCACCGCCGTCCTGGCGCAACAACAGGAGGCGCCGCAGCAACGCGTCACTGCGATTCCCAGCATGCGTGCCAAGCAGGGGACGCAGCCCCTTCCACAACGCAAATCTTCCTATAGCTTTACGCTCGCGAACACTACCTGGCTGGATACCGGCGTGACCGTAGCTGCAGGCGAACGCCTGAAACTGAGCGCAAAGGGGAGCTTCCAGCTCGCGGACGGGCGCAAGTCGGGTCCCGCGGGCGTCGACCGCGGATGGCGCGACCTGCTGGCGAGCTTTCCCATGAACGCCGCACCCGTGGGTTCCCTGATCGGACGTGTGAGCGATGCGGGCGCCTCTATTCCCTTTCCCATCGGCGAAGATGACACGGTCACCGCGCCCACTACCGGACATCTTTACCTTGGAGTTAACCTTCCTGACAGCATCACGGCCACGGGCAGTTTTACCGTCAAGTTGGAGTTCCCCAAGCCTGAGGCAGTCGCACCGAAGGCCCTGGCAGCGACGCCGATGCAGGACCTCACCTCGATGATCTCTCCGGATACCTTCGCCGAGGTGCCGCGCCGCGTAAGCGACCAGCAAGGCAATGTAGGCGACATGGTGAACTTCGCTCTGGTCGGTACACGTGGACAGGTAGAGCAGGCATTCAAGGCAGCCGGGTGGGTACAAGTCGATCAATCCGTCGATGCGGCCATCGTGCACGGCATCATGTCCACGTTGTCCCATGAGGCCTACCTGCAGATGCCAATGAGCACGCTGTATCTCTTCGACCGGCCACAAGATCTTTCGTATGCCCGAGCGGAGGCGATCAGCGTCGTTGCCGTACGGCACCACCTGCGTGTATGGAACAGCGGAAAGACGATCAACGACGTGCCGTTATGGGTAGGATCGGCAACACACGACAACGGCTTTGAGAAAGACCAGCGCAATGGCCAGGTGACCCACCATATCGATCCTGATATCGACATCGAGCGAAAGTTCATCCTCGACAGTTTCGATGCCGCCGGTGTGTTTTCTTCTGCGGCCTATGTGTTGCCGGATGATCCGTTTTCGAGTGGAAAGACGGCGACGGGAGGAGAGTTTCACTCCGATGGGCGGATTCTGGTGATGATGCTGAAGTAGGGAGAAGTCAAAGTTGAAGACCTACGGTATGGGCTCAACCCAGATCGTGGGTGCTGCAAACCCACATCTCGGCGTAGCCGAGATATGGGGCACCCAGTTGTTCTGGGATAAGCAGATGACGCCGATGCAAGCATCAATAACTAGGAACCAGCAACTAGCAACTGTTTTAGCTGACCTTCATCACCACCGACGTCATGTCGTCATGCTGCGGAGCGCCGTTGACGAACTCATCGGCGCGGCGATAGAGAGCGCGTAGCAGGCCTTCGGCCGTAAGTGCTCCGCGGGCGCGTTCCTGTTGGGCGGCGGTGATCATGCGGCACTCGCCCCACTCTTCGTCGTCGCCGTCCATAGCTTCGGAGATGCCGTCGGTGAAGAGCACCAGGATGTCGCCGGGCTCTAGAGTAATGTCGCGCTGCTCGTAGGCTGCGTCTTCAGTAATACCAACGACCATACCAGTGACTTCGAGCGCGATCACCTGATCGCCGCGCAGGATCACTGGTGGATTATGCCCACCGTTGGCATAGCAGAGGCGGCGGCTTGCGGGATCGTATTCGGCGTAGAAGAAGGTGGCGTAGCGGTTGGCGTGGCTGCCGTCGTAGACAAGCTTGTTGACGTGACCCATCAGCTCGCCGAGATCGGAAGAGCCGACCAGCGTAAGGCCGCGCAGGCTGGCGCGGAGACTCGCCATCAGCAAGGCCGCGGAGATGCCTTTGCCGGAGACGTCTCCGATGGCCAGGCCGAGCAGACGCGGCTGCGGTGAGCCATCGTCGCTCTCGCGCTTCACCTCCATCACGTCGTAGTAGTCGCCGCCGATCTCCTGCGCCGGGCGACAGTAGCCGGCAACATCGACGCCATCGAACTTCGGATAGGTCTGCGGGAAGAGACGTTCCTGCACCTCGCGTGCGATCTCGATGTCGCGGGTGACACGCTCGCGCTGCGCAGCTTCGTGGGCAAGAGACTGGAGCAACTCTGCATTCTCAAGCGCGAGGCCGGTCTGCGAGGCGACGCTCTCAAGCAGACGGCGATCCATGCGGGAGTAGGGCTCTTCGCTGCGTTTCGGGCCGAGCGCCATGACGCCGATCAAGCGTCCACGGCCTGGCAGCGGAACCAGAAGCTCAGTCTGGAACTCGCTGAGTGCGGCACGCTCTGTGTCGCTGGCCTCGAGCAGCCAGTGGGAGCTGTCGTCAATGCGCATCGCCGCGGGCCGCTTCTCACGGGAGAGTGTGTTGACGGTCGCCGAATGCGCCGGCAACAGAACAGGCGAGGTCAAGTCGACTCCGGTGGCCGTCTGCAGGCGGAAGACATCGCCGCTGCCGCGCAGGAAGACAGCCATCCGTTCGATGTGCAGCGTGTCGCTGATGCGCTGGGTAATGGTGCTGAGCAGAGGACCGGTCTCGGTGAAGTTATGCGCCTGCTCTGACAGCTCGCTCAGCACCTG
The DNA here is from genome assembly GCF_008000815.1 of Terriglobus albidus. Taxonomy (NCBI): domain Bacteria; kingdom Pseudomonadati; phylum Acidobacteriota; class Terriglobia; order Terriglobales; family Acidobacteriaceae; genus Terriglobus; species Terriglobus albidus. The sequence goes on from NZ_CP042806.1 coordinate 6,196,604, forward strand.
TTCGGTGGAATACGCTTCGCGAAAGAAACGGCGGTCGATCTCCTGCTGCAGCCGTCCGGAGAGGACCATGCGGAAGCCGAAGAAGAGGAGGAGCAGAGCGAAGATGAGGATAACGTCGACCGGTCTGCGATGAGATTCCGGATCGGCGAAGAAGATCGTAAGCCGCCACGAGAAGAGAACGCCGAGCAGAGCCCGAATACCGAAGAGGGTGTAGCGCGCGAAGGCGTACCTGGTGCCCTGGCGGACGATCAGGCGAATATCCATGGCGCGCTGTACGACCAGAGCGTAAGCGAGCGAGAGCGGGAAGATCGCCAGCACCAGGACGATGCCAAAGCTGAGCCACTGCGGGAAGGTCTCGCTCACGTCTTCGCCGGTAACAAGCGTGTAGATCACCATGGCGCCAAAGGGAGTAAGCCCGATCAACGATCCCCAGAAGAGCAGGCGCAGACGGCGGCCGGAGTCGGCGCCGACCTTTTCGGCGAAGATCTTGTGGCTGAAAAGAACGAAAAAGTAAGCGACGCAGAGGATGCTGAGAAAGCTCTCGATGCGGTCAGTCGGCAGAAACCACGGGCTCATGGTGCGATCGAGCGACAGGTTCCAGAGACGCGCATAGCTGTGAAACAGGTTGAAGGGCAACAGGGCGAGCAGAGAGATGCTCAGCAGCCACTTGATCCACGGAGCGCGGCGATCAAAGCCGGCACGCTCTGGAAAGAGAACACCAAACCACATCAGGCAGATGGGCATGGCCATCTGTGCGGTCTCATTCCAGAAGGGGGAAAACCAGATCGTCCAGTCCCCTTGCGGGTTAGCCGGTGAGAGCAGCGCCTCAAAGTAAGGCAGGATGCCGAGGACCAGCCACGCGCTGAGGTCATGCGGTTTGGCGAGCACGACCCACAGACCCACCAGGAGAAAGGCCAGGGGAAGGATGACAAGCAGCAGCAGCGGACCGATCCATCCTGCGGGCCTGCCTCCGCCACGGCGGCGCTGCGGCGTAATGAGCTGCCAGCTTACCGTCTGCTGTTTGCCGTCGGGGTGCCGCACCTCCACCTTGATGGTGTCGCCGAGATGCGCATGGGCGAACTCCCGCAGCAGAACGGCCTCACCGGTCAATTCATGACCGTTGACCGCGAGCACACGGTCACCGACCTGCAGACCCGCATGACGAAGAAAGGGACTCATCCCCTCGATCACCCCGTTGTTGAGGCCGAAAGGAGCTCGAATGCCGCGCTCAGCGCTGAAGATACCCCGCACCACGCGATACGCAGTATTTCCCCACTGCCCCAGGGCCATGGCGGCGATGAGCAGGAGCAGCAGATACTGCACGACGGCGGAGCGGTGCCTGGGCCGTGATGGGGAAAATGTATGCATCCGTGTCGGTGCTCATCCTAGCATCGGAGACGAACGAGCAGACCGAATGGTTTACGGGTGGCGGTTGCTAGAGCATTTCTCCTGTAGGTGTAGTGGAGGGCTTATGCATCTATGGGCGTTTTCCGCAATGAAAACGCCGCTGCACGCTGCTCCCGGGATACCCAGCAACAGAAGAAATGCTCTAGCTGGAGTGATGCGCTACCAGGCGCTCTTTGATCGGCTCGTACGCATCCTGCGGCAGAACACCCCGGCTCACGAGCTGATTCTTCGCCGTGTAAGGGCGGCCCGCGATGACGCGGCGAACATAGTTCTCGCCCAGTCCCAGCGATTTGAGCTGTTCAGGGGTTGCCGTATTGATATCCAGCTTTGCGGGAACAGTCTCGGTTCCATCGACGTCAATCTGCTGAGCCTGTACAGGGGGTAGGGCGGCATCAGTGAGGCAGACAAAGGCAGAGAGCCCGAGCGCCAACAGATATGGCAGCAGTTTCCGGGGAGAAATCATTACTCAACAGTCTCCAAGAATCTAGAAAAGACTAACATGAGCTCCTAAACTCTGGCAGCAGCTTTTTTCGGAAGACCGTATATGGGCCCATCGGAAGTTGCCAGATAGCGAGTGCCCCGGAGTGACCCTTATCTGGGTCACTCCGGGGCACTCGCCGTTCCGAGGCAGGCGTCTGAGCGGAGATTTACTTCTTCGCCTGCTTGGCGATGATCTTGTCCTTCACCTTGTCATAGACGCCCTGCGGAAGGATGTTTTTGCTGACAAGCTGTGTCTTGTTGGCGTAAGGGCGGCCGTCGATGATTTTTTTGGAGTAGACATCGCCGATACCTGGAATGGCCTGGAGCTGATCGGCGGTTGCGCTGTTGATATCGATCAGGCTGGAGGTGGAAGCGGCTGCGGCCGGCTTAGCCGGGGCTGTCGCGGCAGCGGGTTTAGCAGGCTTAGCAGCCTGCGCCGACGCAGCGGGGGAATACAACAGAGGGATTAGTACCAGCAACAACGCGATGCGATGAAACTTCGACATATCTTGCCTCCTCCCAAACGGGCCGCCAGAGTAACACAGGGGCAGCGAAACTCGCTTTGCGAGTTTCGCGTTGAAAGTTGAAGGTTGAAAGTTAAAAGTTGAAGCGTGGACTGGTTATATCTGGGTGCCCCTCGATAAGGAAGAAGACTGTGTCAAGGGGTAAAAAGAGCGTACGTCATTATTCGATGCGAGAGCACCGTTTGAGAGTCCAGAGGCAAGGGGTTAGAGGACCGGTAGCTTCTGGGGTAACTCAACGCTGCATCACATCTCTGTGGGGCCTAGCCCCACCAACCATCGATTCGACCGTATGTAACAGGCCATGATGCTTCTATGCGGACATCCAGCCTGTGCTGGATGCGAGAGCGCTCACTCAACGTCACGACCATGGATGGCCAGGGGCACCCCCGAACTGCTCTCGATATGGGCGATCTCTGGATAGCGTTTGTTCAGCCTGAGCATCCAGTAGAGCCGCACTGCTAACCTCCTTGCTGCCGCCACCTTGGCCACTGCTTTCGGCTTGTGGTGGCAGCGAGCCTGATACTGCTTTCGAAATCCTTCATCCAGCCGGCAGGCCGTCTGTGCTGCTTCCACCAGCAACTGGCGCATGAACCGGTTGCCCTGCTTGCTGATGGCTCCCAGTTTGCGCTTGCCGCCCGAGGTGTATTCGCTGGGGATCAGGCCCAGATAGCTGGCGACCTTCCCGCTGTACTCGAACCGGCTCACATCGCCGATCGTCAGTACGAAGGCCATCGCCGTGATCGGGCCGACTCCCGGCTGGCTCATCAACAGCTCCGCCTTCGCATCCTCCCTGGCCGCTTGTACGACTGCCTCATCCAGCTCCTTGACCTGCCGGTCCAGACCCTTCATCAGTTCCAACAGATCCTCCCGTCGACGAGCACTCCAGCCCTCCAGGGGAAGCTTTTCCAACTCAGCCCTCCCCCGAACGCTCCACAGCCGCGACTGCTTCTGTACGCCACGGTTCATCGCCAGGTGCTGCAGCCCGTTCTTCACCCGGGTCCGGATCTCCACCAGCTTGTGTCGGTGGATCAGCAGCTGACGAAGATCCCGCTGCTTGGCTGAAGGTGTCCACAACCGCGGAAACCGGTCCTCCACCAGCAGCTTCAGGATATGGTCCGCATCCCGGCGGTCCGTCTTCTGCTTCCGTACATAGCTGGCTCGGATCTTCGCCGCATCTCCGACCCACACCGTGTGACCCAGACTGCTTAGAAGATCAATAAACCACTGCGCGTTGCCGCACGACTCGATCCCTACAAGCGCTCCTGGAGACAACGACCGGTAGAACCGCTCCGCCTCCCCGTCCCCATTGACCAGCTTCGCTTCCCGGTACTCGCCAGTCTCCTGATCTAAAAATGAAACCTGCTGCCACTGCGGATGGAAATCACAACCTACAATCTGCATAAGAAGGCTTCTCCTGATTTTCCCGATAGGTCAGTCCTCTAACCCTTACCTATCTCGATCTTCGCTGAAGCCTTCTTCCTTATCCCATCAACGCCCGGGGTCCCCAACGAGCTCGCTCGTTGGGGTGGTGTCTGGCGGCTTTATCGCCAGATGTGGGTGTGGTTCCTCGACAGTCCGGTCGTACCATCACGTAGGCATGGCGTTCTGCAAACCCACATCTCGGCTTAGCCGAGATATGGGGCACCCAATTGTTCGGGGGCAAAGGAATCTTTGCGAGGGATAGGAATGAGTAGTCAGACAATTCGGTCGCTTCTCTGCTTCTGTATTGGGCTGTTGTGGGTTCTTCCTTTGGCTGCGGCGCCGGTAGTGGGATATCGAATAATTGCGACGTATCCGCACGCAACGGACAACTACACCGAGGGCCTCTTCTACCGGGACGGCATGTTCTATGAGGGCACGGGGCGTGAGGGCGACTCACGCCTTGTCGTGACCGATCCCGCAACCGGCAAGGTGTTGCAGCAGACCACCACCCTGCCGTCGCAGTTTTTCGGAGAAGGCATCGTCGACTGGGGTGCGAACCTCTACCAGTGGACTTGGCAGACACACGCCGGCTTCGTCTATGACCGCTTTTCCCTGCAGCCGATCCGGCGGTTCACCTACGAGGGCGAGGGCTGGGGGATGACCCGCTCCTCGCAAGAGATCATCACCAGCGATGGCTCAGCAAAACTATCGTTTCGCGATCCCATAACCTTCAAGGTGCGGCGGACGATCACAGTGCGCGACGGCGGCCGACCGGTGACACAACTCAATGAGCTGGAGTTTATTAAAGGTGCGATCTATGCGAACGTCTGGCATTCGGACCGCATCGCCCGCATCTCGCCCGCGACCGGCCGGGTTCTTGGCTGGATCGACCTGACCGGCATTCTGCCGGCGGATCAACGGCGGGATAGCGAGTCCGTCCTGAACGGGATTGCCTACGACGCGAAACAGAACCGCATCTTTGTGACCGGCAAAAACTGGCCAAAGATCTTCGAGATTCAAGCCGTCCCCAGAATCACTACGACCGGCGCAAAACACTGACAAATTGACAAAACGGAGCCCTGTTCGGTACTTTCGAAGGTAGAGATATGCGCTTTGTGCACCATCATGGCCACCATCACCATCACGCGATCAGCGTGTCGGCGGCGGTGTCTGGTGCGGTAGAGAAGTAAGCACAGAGACACTCAAAGGATTCAAAGCCCGCTGATGCGCAAAGCCAGCGGGCTTTGTTGTGTCTGCGGCTGATGCGCACGGCAAGAAACGGAAAACAGGACATGGCAGAACCTATACAGCTCGACTTCGCAAAAGAAAACGGACTCGTCCCCGGCATTGTGCAGGACGCGAACACCGGCCAGGTGCTGATGCTTGGCTTTTTGAATGAGACCAGCTATCAGAAGACGCTGGAGAGCGGCTTCGTCACCTTCTGGTCGCGCACGCGGCAGAAGCTGTGGATGAAGGGCGAGACCAGCGGCAACCGCCTGCGTATTGTGTCGATCTCGACCGATTGCGACAGCGATGCGCTGCTCTTCAAGGTAACCGTCGACGGCGACGGCCTGGTGTGCCACGAAGGCACTGTAAGCTGCTTCACCAAACCGATTCAGCAGGAGACGAAGTAAGTCATGGCGAACAAACTGAAGCTTGGCATTCCGAAGGGCAGCCTGCAGGACGCAACCATTGCGCTGTTCCAGCGCGCGGGCTGGGAGATCTACGCGAGCGGCCGCTCCTACTTCCCCACCATCAACGACGGCGACATCGAATGCATGCTGGTACGCGCGCAGGAGATGGCCCGCTACGTAGAACACGGCGCCCTCGACGCCGGCCTGACCGGCAATGACTGGGTCCTGGAGAACCTGTCGGACGTGGAGCGCGTCACCTCGCTGACCTACTCCAAGCAGAGCCGCCAGAAGGTGAAGTGGGTACTCGCGGTTCCGGAAGATTCGCCCTTCCAGAAGCCCGAGGACCTGGCCGGAAAGATCATCGCCACGGAGCTGGTGGAGTTCACCAAGCGCTACTTCGCCGAGAAGAACATCCCGGTCAAGGTGGAGTTCAGTTGGGGCGCTACCGAGGTAAAGCCCCCGATGCTGGCTGATGCGATCGTCGAAGTGACCGAGACCGGCAGCTCGCTACGCGCCAACCGTCTGCGCATCATCGAGACCCTGATGGAGAGCGAGACCCAGCTCATCGCCAACAAGACCGCCTGGCAGAATGACTGGAAGCGCGAAAAGATCCAGAACATCAGCCTGATGCTCAACGGCGCCATGGCCGCACAGACACAGGTCGGCCTGATGCTGAACGTAAAGAACGAGAGCCTGAAGGATGTGCTGGCGGTGCTGCCGGCGCTGAACTCGCCGACCATCTCGCACCTGTCGAACTCGGAGTGGGTGGCTGTAAACACCATCCTGGATGAGTCGACCGTGCGCGAGGTGATTCCCAAGCTCAAGGCCGCGGGTGGCACCGGCATCGTCGAATATCCGCTGAGCAAGGTGGTCCTGTAATGAAGCTGATCCGCACCTTCGGCAAATCGGCGGCTGAGGCAACGGCAGTTATCCAGGAGATCGCGGCGCGTGGAGCAACCTCCACCGCCTCGGTCGCTCCCGCGGTGAAGAAGATCGTCACCGATGTGAAGCGCAAGGGCGACAAGGCCGTGCGCGAGTATGCGGAGCAGTTCGACGGCCTGCAGCCGGAGCAGGACATCCTGGTCGATCCCTCCGAGATGGAAGCCGCTTGGAACGCCCTGCCGAAGCATCTGAAGGCCGCGATGAAAGAGGCCGCGGCCAACATCCACGCCTTCGCCGAGGCGCAGATGCCCGAGGAGTGGATCATTGAACCCGCAACGGGTGTACGCACCGGACAGGTCGTACGCCCGCTTGACGCTGTAGGCTGCTATGTTCCCGGCGGCCGCTATCCCCTGCCCTCGACGCTGCTGATGACCACGCTGCCGGCGCAGGTCGCAGGCGTGGAGCGCATCGTTGTCTGTTCTCCTAAGCCCGGGCAGGAGACGCTGGCGGCAGCCCACCTGTGCGGCGTAAGTGAGTTCTACCGTGTGGGCGGAGCGCAGGCGATTGCCATGATGGCCTACGGCACCGACTCCACGCCGCCGGTCACGCGTATCGTCGGTCCTGGCAACCTGTACGTCACCGCGGCGAAGCAGCTTGTCTCGCAGGACTGCGGCATCGATATGCCTGCCGGCCCGACGGAGATTGTAGTGACCAGCGACCTGGGCGACGCCCTTGGCATTGCCACCGATCTGGTAGCGCAGGCCGAGCACGATCCGGAGACGCTGGCGATCTTCATCACCACCAATGAGCTGCTGGCCAAAGAGGTACAGAAGCAGGCCAAGGCTCTGGCGCGGAAGAACAAGCTGGCCAAGCAGTCGCTGGAGGCGCGCGGCACCATCTTTATCTGCGAGACGCCGATGGAAGCCCAGGCGCTGACCAACCTGCTGGCTCCGGAGCACCTGACGATCGACCGGCCCGAGGATCTGCAGTGGGTCCGCAACGCCGGGTCAGTCTTCATCGGCCCGCAGTCGCCGCAGTCGATGGGCGACTACGTCTCCGGTCCAAATCATGTGCTGCCAACAGGCCGCACCGGCAGGCTGCGCGGCGGGCTTTCCGTCATGGACTTCGTCAAGCTGATCACCGTACAGCAATACACCTCCAGGGGATTGGCTAAGCTGGGACCGCATGCCATTGCGATGGCCGAGGCCGAGGGCCTAGTGGGTCATGCCGAAAGTGTCCGTGTGAGGTTGAAGCCATGAGCGCAGCACTCAAGTCGCAGGTAAAGCCGCGTAAAGCCATCGACGAGATGCCGGAGTATCATCCGCCGCTGGCTGGACGCAACGCGTTACGCCTGGACTTCAACGAGAACACCTTCGCGCCGTCACCAAAGGTGCTGGAACGTATCCGCTCGCTCTCGGCAGAAAGCTTCACCATCTATCCCGAGCGCGAGCCGGTAGAGCGCAAGCTTGCGAAGCACCTCAAGCTGCCCCCGAACCAGGTGCTGCTAACCAACGCTGTTGATGAGGCCATTCACCTTGTGACCTTCACCTTCTTGAACGAAGGCGATGAGGCGGTGGTCGCGGTGCCCAGCTTCTTCATGTACGACGTCAATGTGCTGGCCATGGGCGCGAAGCTGCATCGCATTCAGGCCGATAAGACGCTGGCCTTTCCGTATGAGCGGTTTGTCGCCGCCATTAATGAGAAGACCAGGCTCATCATTCTGTGCTCGCCGAACAATCCGACGGGCGCGACGATGACAAGGGAGCAGATCCGCAACATCGCGAACCTCGCGCCTTGGGCCGCGGTGCTAGTGGATGAGGCCTACTACCACTTCTTCGGCGAGACCATTCTGGACGAGCTCGCTTCGCTGCCGAACGTGATCGTCGCGCGCACCTTCTCGAAGGCTTATGGCCTGGCAAATCTGCGCGCCGGGGCTCTGATTGCCTCCACCGAACTGATGACGCATCTGCGCAAGGCAGCCTCGCCGTACAACGTGAACGGTGTAGCGCTGGCGGCGCTGGAGGCCTCGCTCGACGACGATGTGTATCTCGACTGGTATGCGGACCAGATCCGCCTTGGCCGCGACCGCATGGCCAAAGGTCTGGATGAGCTGGGGGTTCCGTACTACCCCTCGCACGCGAACTTTATCCTGATGCGGATTGGACCGCGCCACAAGCAGTTTGTCGCCGACGCGCGGGCACATGGTGTGTTGCTGCGTGACCGCTCGAACGATCCCGGACTGTCAGGATGTGTGCGCATCACCATCGGCCCGAACGATCATGTAGAACGTGGCCTGGCTGCGCTGAAACTGGCGATCCACGCCATGAACTGGACGCCGGCCGAGGCCGGCCTGAGCAAAGGAACAAGCGGAGAAGAACATGAGTACGAGTAAGACCACGAAGAAGAAGTCTGTTGCTGCCCCTGCCGTAAAGCCGCTGAAGGCGCGCACCGGAGCCGTCAAGCGCGATACGACCGAGACCCAGATTGCGCTGAAGCTGAACATCGATGGCACTGGCGTCTACAAGGTTACGACCGGCATCCGCTTTTTCGATCACATGCTGGAGCTCTTTACCCGCCACGGCGGCTTCGACCTGACGCTAACCTGCAACGGCGATCTTGATGTCGATCAGCACCACACGGTAGAAGATGTGGGCATCGCGCTGGGCGAGGCATTCGACAAGGCTCTGGGCAACAAGAAGGGCATCCTGCGCGCCGGCTACTTCGTGATGGCGATGGATGAGACGCTGGCCGTTGCCGCGGTCGATCTCTCAGGCCGTGTGGCTTATGTGGTCGATGACAAGGTGAAAACCCGCCTCGTCGGCGACTTCCAGGCCGAGCTGCTGGCCGACTTCTTCGACGGCTTCGCCCGCGGAGCTCGCGCGAATGTGCATGTGAAGACGATGTACGGCCGCAGCAACCATCACAAGATCGAGGCGATCTTCAAGGCGTTTGCCCGCGCGTTGCGCGGAGCCTGCAGCCGCGATGAGCGTATGGCTGAGATTCTGCCGAGCACGAAGGGATTGCTATGAGTACGGTCAAGTCGCCTGTCGAAAAGAAGCGGCTGAGTCTTTTAAATGATTGTAGAAACATGTACTGGTGGAACGATAAGGCCAGCCGCAAGCTCATCCCTTTGGGGAGACAACGTGGACACCAGGCGCTTCGCCGTGCCGCCAATCGGTCGCTTCAAAATGCCGGCCGGTTCATCGATGAAGACGCCGCCATCGCCGCTGAACAGGAAGCCCGCGATTCCATCAAAGCGCGGAAACGTGACCTCTTTCGCAAAATGTCGGATTTTCCTCTTGGAAAAGTATTGAACGCCCAACGAACTGGTGATCGGACACCTCTTTACCGGAGTTGGTCAAAAACATGATTGCCGTAATCGACTACAAAGCCGGAAATCTCACCAGCGTCGTCAAAGCGCTGAACTACCTTGGCGCACCGACTGAGGTCACGCAGTCTCCTGACGTTGTTCGTCGCGCACAAAAGATCGTGCTTCCTGGCGTGGGGCACTTTCAGGCAACGCAACTACTGCATGACCTGAAGCTGACCGAAGCAACACGTGAGGCGGCCGCCAAAGGCACGCCCTTCCTCGGTATCTGCGTGGGACTTCAGTGGCTCTATGTCGGTTCGACCGAAGCGCCGTCGACCGATGGACTGTGCCACTTCAATGGCCGGTGCGAGCGCTTCCCCGCGACCTGGGAAGGCGCTGACCTGAAGAGCCCACACGTCGGCTGGAACTCGCTGGAGCAGATTCGTCCAGACTCGCGGCTGTTGCGCGGTATCTCCAATGGGAGCTTTGTCTACTACACCCACTCCTGGCGCGCCCCGGTAAGCGAAGACACGGCTGCGGTGACGAACTATGGGGGAGCCTTCACCGCTGCCGTCGAACGTGACAACGTGATGGGTGTTCAGTTCCATCCGGAGAAATCCAGTGAGACCGGACTGCAGTTGTTGAAGAACTTCCTGGAGATCTAGGGATGAACCGTCTGGCAAGCCGAAACGTCAAGTGCGCCGATGTCCTGGGTGCCCCATATCTGCGTAGCAGATGTGGGATATTCGCGCTCTGCGCGAACCGCTTTCCCTGCGATTTGGCTATCGAGTCGAAGAGCAATGTTCAGACCGCCCGGGTGCCCCACCGTCACAGAGTTAGGGTGGGCAAGGAAGCCACGAAATTCCGAACAGAACGCAGAATCAATTCTTTCGATGTACCTCAATTCTTTGTGAAGACATCATCTACGAACCAGCAACTTCTTACGGAAGCAAACGCATGCTGACCAAACGCATCATCGCCTGCCTCGACGTCCGTGATGGACGCGTCGTCAAAGGCATTCAGTTTGTCGACATCATCGACGCCGGTGACCCGGCGGAACTGGCGCATCGCCACGCTGCTGCAGGAGCGGATGAGATTGTTCTTCTCGACATCACTGCCACCCACGAAGGCCGAGCTACGCTGATTGACACCGTGCGCCGCGCTGCATCGCAGCTCTTTATTCCCTTCACCGTCGGTGGCGGGATTCGTTCCGCACAGGAAGCAGAGGCAGTCTTCACCGCGGGCGCAGACAAGATCAGCATTAACTCCGCCGCCATCGCGCGGCCGGAGCTGATCGGCGAGATAGGCGGAGCCTTCGGGGCACAGGCGGTCGTCGTCGCCATCGATGCTCGCCGCGCTGCTGATTCACCCGATCCGGTACGCAATGCAGAGGTCTACGTTGCCGGTGGACGCAAACCTACGGGACGCAGAGTCGTCGACTGGGCTCGTGAAGCGGAAGATCGCGGCGCCGGAGAGATTCTGCTGACCAGCATGGACTCCGACGGTACTCGCGCAGGCTTTGATTGCGAGCTCACCGCTGCAGTTTCTGAGGCCGTTCAGATTCCCGTCATCGCCAGCGGCGGTGCCGGCACGGCGCAGCACTTCGCCGATGTCTTTACGCGGGGCAAGGCTGATGCCGCACTCGCGGCAAGCATCTTCCATTTCGGCGTCACCTCGAGCCGTGCACTCAAGGAAGAGCTGGCCAAGAGCAGTATCCCCATGCGCTTACCCTGCTGAGAAGCAGACCCTCCGCTTACGCTGCGGATGACAAAACAGATTTGAGAAAGATTCAACGTTAGAAAGGTTGTCGTGACGTGCTGATTCCATCCATAGACCTGATGAACGGAAAGATTGTGCAGCTTCGCCAGGGAGCGGAGCTGAAGCTGAGCTTCGATGACTTCGACTACTGGATCAATAAATTCAGCAAGTACCCTCTGGTGCAGTTGATCGATCTCGACGCCGCCATGCGCAAGGGCGACAACCGTGCGCTGATTCATGACATCGCCAAGCGCCTGCCGGTGCAGGTGGGCGGAGGCATTCGCACCGCCGACGATGCCCGTGCGCTGCTCGACAGTGGAGCCAAACGCGTGATCTTCGGCAGCTCGCTCTTCAACACCGAGCCGGATGCCAAGCCCGATCAGTTGATCCGCAAAGACTTTGCCGCCTCGCTGCAGAAAGAAGTCGGCGAAGAGAACCTGGTCTTCTCCGTCGATACCAAGAACGGCAAGGTTGCGGTGCGCGGATGGCAGGCCAACGTTGACCTGACCCCGGAAGAGGCCATCACCTGGCTGGAGCCGTACTGCGCCGCCTTCCTCTACACCCACGTCGATACCGAAGGCACCATGCAGGGCTTCCCCATCGACACCGCGGCCATTCTTCGCGCAACGACGACGAAGCAGTTGATCGTCGCCGGCGGTATCCGCTCGAAGCAGGAGGTCGACGATCTTGACGCCTTCGGCGTGGACGCCGTGGTCGGTATGGCGGTCTACTCGGGAGCGATGGAGGCTTAAACCCGCGCGGGCGGGTGGTCTATGATCAAAGCACGGTTGTGTCATGAAGAAGCTCTACTCCAGCGTCTTTCAGACTCCGCTCGGACTGATGATCGCCATGGCCGAAGACAACGGTCTTGTGCTGCTGGAGTTCTACGACCGCCCCGCCCTGCCTACCGAAGAGCACGAGTTGCAGAAGCGCTATGGCTATACCATTCTGCCGGGACGGACGCCACATCACGATGCCATTGAGCGGGAGATAGCGGAGTACTTCGCCTGTACCCTGCAGGAGTTCACCGTGCCTCTTATCACTCCAGGCACAAGCTTTCAGCTTCGCGTGTGGAATGCCTTGCGGCAGGTTCCCTACGGCACAACCGCCAGCTACGGTGAGCTTGCAATTGCTGCCGGTACGACGATGGGCGCCTCGCGTGCGGTGGGTGCGGCCAACGGACAGAACCGCCTGGCCGTCGTGATTCCGTGCCATCGAGTGATTGGCGCCGATGGCTCGCTGACCGGCTATGGCGGCGGAAAGCATCGCAAGGAGGCGCTGTTGAGGCTGGAGCGTGCGACCAGGTTCGATGGTCCCCCGGCGGAGCAGGCGTTGTTATTTCCGGAGTAGCGGAAACAACAGTTGAAAGTTAAAAGTTGAAAAGTTGAAGACGTACCGTATGGATAGGTAAGAGATCTTTCCACTCCAAACGAAAGACGAGAAGCAGGTCCTTCCGCTACACTGCGGGACGACAAATCAAAAGACAGTGGCATCAGCTACACTCGCTTCACTATGCGGAAGTTGATCCTGTTGCTGAGTCTTGTCACACCGCTCTTTGCGCAACACCCGGAAGACACAACGCCCGAGCGTCCGCCTTCGATCGTCTATGACCAGACGATGCATCCCTTCGATACCACCCGCGCCGACGCGAATAACTGGTCGGAGACAGAACTGGCGGCGCTTGGCACCGCTGTCCACGAAGCCAGCCACGAATGCGAACGGCTGGAGAAGACGGCGTATGAAGGCGAGGAACTCTTCTCGCTCGCTCGTCTTTGTGGCGTAGGGCTGAACTGGCCTGGAGCGTATTCGGCATCAGTCCGCTATGTGCGCGTGGAAGACGGTAAACCTGCGCCAGAGCATGTGGCACAGGGCTACTACCTGCTGGTGCAGTCGCTTCTGAACCTGCAGAGACTCTCCGATGTCGTCACGACTCTGGACGAGATCTCGAAGAAGCTTCCGTTGAATGCGCAGACCGCCGCAGTCTTCGATCTTGCGATCGATGGACTTTCAGTGCCGCAGCTCAACTTTGCGCTGAAGGCGGCCGCCACCTACCAGCCGCTGCTGCTGGAGTGCATTCACAACTCGTGCGATGGTCTGTCGGCGACGCAGGCGCAAGTGCGTGCTTACACCAATCTCTCGCTGTTGCGGAACGCACAGAAAATCTCCGACGCCAATACGGGCCTTGCAGTGCTGGACGCCGTCATCGCAGAACATAAGACGCCGCCGAGCCCGGCTGAGACTTACGTTGCGGACATGGCCAGGCGGCGATACCTTGCGCTTGAAAAACCATTTCCGAAAGCCACGCCGCTTCCGCGCCCTAAGGGGAATACCGGTAACACCATCTACACCGCGCCCGCGGCGAGTGCGAATCTTTATCTCTTTGTCCCGGAGACTTGCGGCGGCTGTAAAGCGCTACTCCAGCAGACAGGCACAATGTCGAAGGGCCTGAATGACCGAGCTACGGTCCGCATTGCGTTGTTGCATTCCGAGATCCCGGCAGATCCGGCCGCGCTGCAGCCTCTTTCATCGTTCTCCGCCGCGCTGGTCCCAGAGGAGTTTGTCCGTGGGTTGGGGATCACCGATACCCCCGCAATCGTCGTCACCGATAAACAGGATCGGGTGCGGTTTATCAGCAGTGTCGACACGAACTGGTTTATTGCGAATGGCCGTGCTCTGCTGGTGCTGGATAGGGTGGTTGGGGATCAGGAGACGAAGGAAGAAAAGCCGGACAAATGATCGCTTCCTTGTTTGTCATTTCGTAGCGACCGAAGGAAGCGGAGAAATCTGCTTTTTCTACGATTGGATGGAGCTCTATAGGTCGGGCCTTCAGCCCTTCTTTTTCTTTGGCACCTGGAACCTGGGGCGTTGCCCGGCTGGTATAGAGCGCGCCTTCAGCGCTTAGATCTGTGACACCTTTTTCTTTGTTATTTCGTAGCGCAGCGGAGAAATCCGCTTCTCTACCTATGCTCTTTTTGAAAAGCAGATCCCTGCGGGATGACAAACAAAAACGCGGCCGCCCCTAATCCTTCGCCGCTTCGTCGATCGCGTAGTAGCCGCGGCGTGCCTGGACCTTCAGGCCCTTGCCGCACTCGATCTCCTGCTTGCGGAAGGTGCCGTCGAGCTTCAGGTTGGTAGACGTATAGCTCATCAGGTATTGCGTACGGAGTTCGTCGCTGATCTGGGTAAACGCATCTTTCAGCTTCTTGCCGTTAGAGCCGACATCGATCATGCGGCCGCCACTCTCTTCCGCCAGCTTCTTCATGTAGCCGCCGCCACCGCCGCCAAACGCGATGCCGCCGTTGGAGTAGAAGCTGCGGTCTTCCACCAGGATGACGTAGACGATGGCGTTAGCCTTCTGTGCCGTCTCGATGGAGGACTTCAGCGTCTCCTGGCTGCCCTGGTCGACACCGTCGGTCAGCATGACGATCACCTTACGGCCTGCCTCGGGGCGCAGCTTATCGTGTGCCGCCAGGTAGACCGCGTCATAGAGCAATGTTCCGCGCGGATTGCTGGTGGGTACCGGGCCGCCGCCGATGCCGGGGATGCCGCCGGAGGAAGACGAGGTGTTGATGCGGGCCTTGCGGATCTGGTGGTCGAGTTCGCGTTGATTGTTGGTGTAGTCGGCCAGCAGATCGACATTCACGTCGAAGGTAATGAGGAAGGCTTCGTCCTTCGGAGTGAGTACGTCTTTCAGAAACTCCGAGCCGGCATCCTGTTCCATCGGCAGCATGCGTTCCATGCTGCCCGAGGTGTCGAGCAGGATGCCGATCGTCAGCGGAAGGCTCTTTTCGGTGGTGAAGTTCTTGATGGTCTGCGGATTTCCGTCTTCGCGAACGGTGCAGGCGTCCTTGGTCAGGTCGGTAATGAATCCGTTCTTGTCGCGGACGGAGAAGTAGGTATTGACCAGGTTGACGTTCACCCGAAGGGTGGGTTGGGCGTCAGTGACCTCTTGTGCCGCGCTGGGGGCAGAGCTCATGGGCGGAGCACCACCAGGGGACGGAGCCTCCTGGGCGAGCGCCGAGGCGCATGCCACGCTTAACACTGCTGCAACACACCACGTCAATCGCGCCATAGGTACCCTTGTCACCCTTTTAGACGCGATTCCCACCCATTGGTGCACGTCTAGCAACCCTAACCATACTCCAGCGTCAAAAACTATAGAAAGCGGTGACTCCGAATCACCGCGCTGGTAGTCTTCTATAGGTAAGGAAGCGAGGCAAGATCTAGTGAAACTGGGACTTATGGCAGGCGTCATGGCGGTTGCCCTGGCGGGGCAACAGTCGGCGACGCAATCGGCACAGCAGCAGGCCATCCCGGACGCTCCTTCGGCCGCGCCCTCACCGATCTTTTCGGGCATTGCGCCCGGCAAAGGCACGGTGCCTGACGCCCCCAAGCCGGCGAATGAAAACCAGATTCCACAGGCCGCAAAGCCAGCCGTTCCGGACGACAATCCAGGCCCCCCGCCGGATCTTCCAGCGCCCGGGGAGGCTCCGCAGTACATTCTGCGTACGAACGTCAACTTCGTGCAGGTGCCCTTCACCGTCAAAGACAAAAAGGGAAATCTGGTCTACGGCCTGACCTGGCGCGACGTCCGCGTCTATGAGAACAATCTCCGCCAGGACCCGAAGGTCTTTCTTGTGGATCCGTTGCCACTCTCCATCGCCCTGGTGATCGACCAGAGCCTGCCGTACAACGTGATGGAGAAAGTGAACTCATCGCTCGGAGCCCTTCCCGGCGCCTTCACCCCGCAGGATGAAGTAGCCGTCTTTACGTACAACAACGGCACCAAGAAGCAGACGGACTTTACCGGATCACAGTCGGCGCGTCTCCCCGCAATTCTGGAGCGCTCGAAGTCGAAGGGCCGCGAGGTGGATCTCTACGACAACAGCGGCCCTCTGGCGCAGACCACCACGATCAACGGCCGCCAGTTCGACGCCAACACCTCGCCGCGCCGCAACCAGCAGGGCATGACGCTGACCATTCCGAAGGAACAGCACACCCTCAATGACGCGATCTTGGCCGCGGCAGAGGAGTTGTCGACGCGTCCGAAGGACCGCCGCCGGATGATCTATGTCATCTCTGACGGCAAGGAGTATGGCTCCAACGCCAAGTTCGCCGAGGTTCGCCGCTATCTGCAGACCAACCAGATCTCGGTCTGGGGCACGCTGGTAGGCGATTCTGCCGCCTGGGGCCTTGGTTGGATAGAGAAGTTCCACATGCCGCTGATGATGCAGGACAACATCCTGCCGAAGTACGTCAATTCCACCGGCGGTACGCTGTACTCCGAGTGGCGGCAGCGCGCCATTGAAGACAGCTTTGCCGAGATCGGCCGCACCATGCGTGCGCAATACACGATCGGCTATTACAGCAAGAACTTCATGGATGGGAAATACCGCTCCATCGAAGTGCGCGTGTTGCGCCCGAACTTGACCGTCACCGCGAAGGAAGGTTTCATCCCGAGCCTCCGCGATGCCCGGGAGAACACTCCGACCCGCGTCCGATAAAACACCAAAAGGCTCAGTTCCCGGCCACGCAACCGGCCATGGGAACTGAGCCTTTTTGTTTGCAGCAACTTACGCACCCCAGGGCCATGCTGCCGCATCAGTATCACTGACTACTAAATGCAAGCTCTCCTCCAATCGAATGCCATCTTCGGTCTGCTGGCCGCCATCTTCTGGGGCGGCGGAGACTTCTGCGGCGGTCTGGCCTCGAAACACTCCGGCGGAACCGTGCCCGCGGCCCTGCGGGTGGTCTTGCTGTCGCACACCATCTCCATGACGGCAGTCTGCCTGATCGCGTGGTCCCTGGGCGACCCAATTCCGGGCAGGACTGCGATTCTGTGGGGCCTTGTTGCGGGCGTAGCCAACGGCCTGGCGCTGGCGATCTTCTACGTCTCGCTCTCAGGCGGAGCGATGGGTGCGGCGGCGGCAATCAGCGGGCTGCTGGCTGCGGCGCTGCCGGCGGTGATCTCGGCCTTTACAGAGGGATCGC
Organism: Terriglobus albidus; assembly: GCF_008000815.1. NCBI lineage: Bacteria > Pseudomonadati > Acidobacteriota > Terriglobia > Terriglobales > Acidobacteriaceae > Terriglobus > Terriglobus albidus. The sequence continues at coordinate 6,214,012 of NZ_CP042806.1, forward strand.
CGGGCTGGCGCCGGTATCTGGGCTTCCTGCTGGCCGCGGTGGCGATCTGGTTCATTGCCGGGGTGGAAGGCGAGCACGAGTTGGCTGAGGCGGCGCATGCCCATGCCAAGCGGTCGACCTGGCTGGCGTTGGCTGCCGGCCTGGGTTTCGGCATCTTTTTTACGGCAATCAAGTGGGCCGGAGAAGGAAGCAAAGGGGTTCTGCTGCCGATGGCCACCACCCGTGTGGGATCGCTGGCAACCTGCGCCATCACCCTTGCCCTGATCAGCGCCGCCGGACGCCGCAGGGGAGCACCTGCGGGCGGGCTTACGCTCCCGCGGAAATCGGTTTACTGGGTACTGGCGGGGTGCGTCGTCGATACCTCCGGCAACCTGTTCTATATCGCGGCGACGCAGGCGGGACGGCTGGATGTGGCGGCCGTGCTGGGGTCACTCTACCCGGCGTCCACCATTATTCTGGCCAGCCGGATCCTGAAAGAACGCACCACAGGGCGGCAGAATCTTGGCTTCGCGATCGCGGTGGCTGCGGCGGTGCTGATTACGCTGTAACACAGCGTCAATTGCCCCGAGCCGCCTGGCGTGCTACGGTCGAAGATGACGAGGTGACCTGTTTTGCCCCTTTCACAGCCCAGCCGTGTGCATGAGCTCTCTCCCGAAGAGATGGCAATCTACCGCACGCTGGACCCCGCCCGTATTCCTGAGCACGTTGCGATCATCATGGACGGCAATGGACGCTGGGCCGGTAAACGGCTGTTAAAGCGATTCTTCGGCCACAAGCAAGGTGCCGAATCCGTGCAGTTTGTCGTCGAAACGGCGACGCGCATCAACCTGCCCTGGTTGACGCTCTATGCCTTCTCTATCGAGAACAACCTCCGCCGGCCGAAGTCGGAGGTCAACTTCCTGATGAAGCTACTGAAGAGCTATCTGGTCTCGAACCTGAAGCGGATGAACGACAACAACGTCCGCATGAACTATATCGGCCGCCTTTCCGAGCTTCCTGCCGAGGTGCAGGAGAGCATGCTGTGGGCGCAGGAGCAGACAGCGAAGAACACCGGCACCACACTGACCCTGGCGTTGAACTACGGCTCACGCTCAGAGATTGTGGATAGCTGCCGCGCCATTCTGCGTGATGCCATTGCCGCCGGCAAGACCGGCGAAGAGCTGCTCAACGCCATCAACGAAGAGACGATCGGACCTCGGCTGTACACCGGCCAGATGCCTGACCCTGATCTGCTGGTACGCACCTCGGGCGAGATGCGCATCTCGAACTTCCTTCTATGGCAGATCGCTTATTCAGAGATCTTCGTGACGCCACGCCTATGGCCTGACTTCCGCGGAGCGCACCTGCTGGAAGCTATCGCTGCCTACCAGGGACGCGAACGCCGCTATGGTGGTCTGGGCGATTCCACGACCGATGAAGAAGCGCTTCAGGGAACGGCGGCTGAAGCCGAAGCACTTGTGAAGTAGTTGAATGGTTGAATAGTTGAATGGTGTGGAGCTAACAGCTATCGCGCTGGGGCCTTTACTATTCAACGATTCAACCATTCAACTATTCAACCCGCTTCCCTTGCTCCCTACGCCCCCCACCTAGTACCTTCCCTTTAGCACTCATGCAACGGATTCTTACCGCCACAGTTTTAATTCTCGCCGTCGCGGCTTTGCTGTGGTTCGGCAATCGTTATCCATGGCTTCTGCTGTTGGCGGGCACGCTGGTCGCTCTGCTTGCGGGGTTTGAGTACACCAGCCTGGTGAATCTCTCCGGAGCGAAGATTCCTTACTGGTGGACTGGCATCGCCATCCTCACCTTCTTCGCGGCGACGTTTTTCACGCCCAACCTGCAGCTGCCGGTGCTGACACTGCTCGCGTTTTCGCTCTTCGTTATCTCTCTGTTTGCCGAGCCAACAGCGCGTGTATTGAAAGACGCTGCCGCCGGAGCGTTTGGCCTGCTGTACATAGCCTGGCCGCTGTCGCTGCTGTATCTGCTGGCGGCGCAGTCGACCGGATTGTTGATCTTCCTCTTCGTCTGCGTATGGTCCGGCGATATCGCTGCGCTGTATATCGGCCGCGCGATCGGCGGAAAGAAGCTGGCGCCGTCGATCTCTCCAGGTAAGACGTGGTCGGGATCGATCGCCTCGGTAGTTGCATCCGTTGTTCTGGGACTGCTGCTCACATGGTTCGGACAGTGGCTCGCCGCGCGTGGACAGTCGATTCTGGATGTGGGTCTCACCCTGCTGCAGGTACCGCTCTTCGCCGCACTGATCAATGTCGCGGCACAGATCGGCGACTTGCTGGAGTCGGCGATCAAGCGCGGAGCAGGCGTGAAGGACTCCGGCAACCTGCTGCCTGGACACGGCGGCGTTCTGGACCGGATTGATGCGTTGCTCTTTGCGGCCCCCGTGCTGTACTACGCGCTGCTGCTGCAGTCGTTCTAGGAGTCGGTCGCCCATGCACCGGGTGCCCCACATACGCGAAGCTTATGTGGGAGTATCGAGCGTCAGCTCGATAATGCTTTGCGATGGTATTTAGCAACACTCGTTCCTCAGGTTTCCCGATAAAGGCGTTTCGATCCTAGTAAAGATAAAACGCTTCGAGCTAAGCTCGAATGCCCACATAAGCTTCGCGTATGTGGGGCACCCGGTTCGTTGTGTCGCGCTCTGCATGACCCTTTGTTTGTCATCCCGCAGGGATCTGCTTTTTCGTCTGGCTCTCCCCAACACTTGAGGTAGAAAAGCGGATTTCTCCGCTGCGCTGCGAAATGACAAACAAAACGACAAAGTCATAGCCGAAAGCTCCAAACGCTAGAATTGAGGAGCAATGTCCGTAAAGAAGATCGCTATCCTCGGTTCTACCGGATCCATCGGCACCAGCACCCTGTCCATCTGCGAAAGCTTTCCGGATCGTTTCCAGCCGGTCTCGCTTGCCGCCGGTCGCAACCTCGATGTAGCCGTTGCGCAGTGCAAACAGTGGCGGCCGCGGCTGGTCTCCATGGCGACCGAAGAGCTGGCTGATCAGCTTGCCGCGCGGCTACGCTCTGAAGGCGTGACCGGCATCGATGTAGTGCATGGAACTGCAGGAACCGTTGCCGTGGCCACGCTGCCGGAGGTCGACTTTGTTGTCTCTGCTATCGTCGGCGTCTCCGGCCTCGAAGCTACGTATGAGGCAGTTAAAGCGGGCAAAGACATCGGCCTGGCGAACAAAGAGGCTCTGGTCGCCGCAGGCGAACTGATCATCGCGGAGGCGCGGCGGAACAAGGTTGCATTGCTACCCATCGATTCCGAGCACAATGCCATTCACCAGTGCATGCGCGGTGGAACCGCAGCCGAAGTAAAACAGATCTGGCTCACCGCCTCTGGCGGCCCTTTCCGCAGCACGCCTCTTGACCTGTTCGCATCCATCACACCGGCGCAGGCGTTGAAACATCCGACCTGGGTGATGGGTCAGCGAATCACCATCGATTCGGCGACCATGTTGAACAAAGGTCTGGAGATCATTGAGGCCTGCCGCCTGTTCGATCTACCTCCCGCCAAGGTCCAGGTGACGATTCACCCTCAGTCGACCATTCACTCCTTGGTGGAGTATGTGGATGGCAGCATCCTGGCGCAGCTTTCAGTCACCGACATGCGGCTGCCGATTCTGTACGCCATGGCGTATCCGGAGCGCATTCCTTCGGAGCTGACCTTCGACATGAAGTCATTGAGCCAGTTGGACTTCCAGCAACCGGACTTTGCACGGTTCCCCTGCCTGCGGCTGGCTTATGAGGCTGCCGAGGCCGGTCCGGCGCATTGCATCGCCCTGAATGCGGCCGACGAAATCGCGGTCGCAGCATTCCTTGAAGGACGTATTCCCTTCCTGGGGATTCCTCGTACAATAGAATCAGTGCTCCAGCTAACCAAGCCCGGCCATCCCGCGTCCATTCAAGCGGTGCTTACGGCAGACCATGAGGCTCGGCAGCTTGCACGCGAGGTAGCCCTGGGCCAGGCTGCCACCCACTGAGGTCACCGACACACTCCCAATGACAACCATTATTTATCTCGCCATCGTGCTGGGCATTATGGTGCTCGTGCATGAGCTGGGCCACTTCCTTGCCGCCAAGTGGTGTGGCGTTCGCGTTGAAACCTTCTCCATCGGCTTCGGCCGCCGACTCATCGGCTTCCGCCGCGGAGATACGGATTACCGGCTCTCGCTGTTGCCCTTCGGTGGCTACGTGAAGATGGCAGGCGATAATCCCGGCGAAGAACCGTCCGGCGATCCCGGTGAGTTCAATGCGCATCCGCGCTGGCAGCGCGTGATTATTGCGCTGGCAGGACCGGTTGCGAACTTCATCCTGGCCTTCGCCATCATGGTCCTGGTGTTCCACTTCCATAACGAAGTGGATGAGTACATTTCCGGGCCGGCACGTGTGAACTACGTCGTGAAGGGCTCTCCGGCAGACGCCGCCGGCCTGCGTAGCGGTGACACGATTGTCCACTTCGACAACGCCGCCAATCCGGACTGGGAAGGCGTAATGCGTCGTGCCGCGTTGAACATGAACCAGACCGTGGCGATGAGCTACCTGCATGACGGGCAGCGCGTGAATACCCGCTTCAACGTCAACGTTGGCAAGACTACCGAGTTCAACGCCGAAGCGATGCAGAGCCTGGGTATGATTCCGACGATGCAGGATGCACCGATCGGCGTCAATGAGGTGGCTGGAGGAACTCCGGCGCAGCGTGCCGGTCTGCAGGCGGGCGACAAGATTCTTGCGATCGACGGTCTGCAGCTTCGTTCTGTCCTCGCACTGCTGGCGTATCTGAACGACCAGGCCGGAAAGACCTCAACCCTGCAGGTACTGCGGAACGGCAAGACGCTGACAACGGAAGTCACGCCGGAGGTCGGTGACATCGGCAATGGCATCAAGAAGTATCGCCTTGGCTTCCTCCCGGCGCAGATGCCTCTTCGGATCTCACAGTTACCTTGGGGCGAGGCAGTCGTGCAGTCGGCCCAGGAGAACTGGAAAGACTCAACCATGATCGTCGAGGTGCTGAAGCGGATGTTCACGCACCAGGTCTCGGTGAAGAGCCTCTCCGGACCGATTGGTATCGGCCAGCAGATCGGCGCTGCCGCGCGTGACTCAGTGTGGACGGTCTTCCGTCTGATGGCAATGATCTCGATCAACCTTGGCATCTTCAACCTGTTGCCGATTCCGATTCTGGATGGCGGCATGATCCTGATGCTGATCGTGGAATCGGTCATCCGCCGCGACTTGAACCAGCAGCTCAAGGAGCGGGTCTACCAGGTAGCCTTCGTCTGCCTGCTGCTCTTCGCGGCTATGGTGATCTTCAATGACATCTCGAAGCTGGGATGGTTTGCGAAGCTGAAACCGTAGTTGTCTTTATGGCATTGCAAAGCCCGGCGTAATACGCCGGGCTTTTGCTTTTGTGCTTACGACCATGACGCTAGAGCATTTTTCCTGTTGCTGGGTATCCCGAAAATGGGTGCAGCGGCGTTTTCATCGCGGAAAACGCCCATTGATGCTGAATCCCTCCATTACACCTACAGGAAAATGCTCCGGGGTAAACCTGATTACACAGATTTACTTCTTGAGTGCAACCGCCTCCGCCTCGTAGCAAGCGGCCTGGTCCCCCGAGTACTGCTCGTAAAGTTGGCGCAGTTCACACTCTCCTTCTCCGACCACCTTGAGGAACTGCCGCACCAACTCGATTGCCTCTTCCTTCGAGTCCGCCTTCAACAGAGCAAATCCACCCACCACCTCTTTCGCTTCGGTGAAAGGCCCATCTGTTACGGTGATCTTGTCATCAGAGCGCCGAACCCGCACACCAAGCGCCGAAGGCAGGCAGCCCTCAGTGCCGAGAAGCCAGCCCTTGGTAAAGCCTTCCTCGATTAGCTTACCCATGGTTGCCATCTCTTCCGGGGAGGGCGGGGTGCTTCGTTCAGGCGCCTTGTAGATGCTTAGAAATTTCATCGTTGTCTCCTTAGAAAACGTTGGGGTTGTGAGCTGGGCTATTTGAGGCCATCAGCCTGCGAAGTCCGAGCTCTATCTATGCGTCGAATCAGGGCTCCCCTATTCGACAAAAGAATTAGAAAAATGTTTATTTTTCTTTTGCGGCCATCTCGGACAGCCTTCGCTGTCGCTCCGTCGCCTCAGACCAAATTTGTCGATGCTGCTAGGAGTGGGTTCCATTGTTCTGGGCCAGCGGGAGTTCCAGGTGAAATGCGGTCGCAAATGGTGCTGCGTAGTCGCTGAGGATGAGACGTCCACCACACCGGATTGCGAGTTCTCTCGCCATCCAAAGACCGACGCCTGTGCCGATGTCTGTTTTGGTGGTGAAGAACGGCTCGAAAAGATGACTGAGCACCTCGGCAGGGATACCCGGCCCGTTGTCCAGAATTCGTATACAGGCAACTTCTCCCTGAGAAAAGACCTCGACCACAATCTCTCCCATACCTTCGGCTACGGCATCGCAGGAGTTATTCAGAAGATTGATCAGGATCTGGGTTACGTCCTCTTTGGAAGCGCTGGTTCTCGCCGGGCTCTTCTCGATTGCTCTGATCTGGCATCCTTTGGATGCGCACCGCGCGGCGAACAGATCGACTGCTTCCATCGCAATCTCGTGGAGATCGGCTGGGCTTCCCTGAGGGAAGGCCCGCTGGGTCGGGAGATGCCTGGCAACCGTGCTCAAACGTCTGATTTGCGTGTGGGCGATTACAAGATATTCGCGAGATTCTTCCGACAATGCGGGATCGGACAGCGCAAGATAGATCAGGTTCGTCAGCGCGGCCAGCGGATTATTCAGTTCATGGGCAATGGTGGAAGACAGACGTCCGATCGCTGCCAGCTTTTCCGATCGGATCAGCGCCTGCTCCGATCGCTTCCTGGTGTCTACGTTGCTTGTGATGCCAATCCATGTATGCGGCCTTGCGGTCGAGGGTTTCCCCCGAGCCTCAAGCCAGTGCATCTCCCCATTCGGCCATAGACACCGGAACTCAATCTCAAACGGCGCGTTTTTCGCAAGCGCTTCCTGATACATCTGTGTGACGCGAGTGCGATCGTCCTCATAGACAAGCTCCAATGAGGTCGCAGGGGTGGAGGCATCCAGCAGCGGCCTGCCGAAGACATCGAGGCCATCCTCCTCCCATGTCATTCGGCCGGTCAAAAGATCGTAAGACCATGCCACGGCCTTTGAGGCTTTCTGTGCCTCGGTTAGTACTTCTCTGCGTGCGTTGAGTTCCGACAAGGCAAAGGCCAGGCAATCACGGTTCCGTCTCTGCCACTCCCAGCCGGCAGCGAAAAGATACCCTACACCAAAGGTCACGGTCGCTCGCAACACAGCGCGAACCGGATGCTCGCCCTGGTCGATTTCGAGAAACTTCCGCCATGCTCCAAAAGCCATCGATAGGGAGGCCACGATCCCAGCCGGGAGCCGCTGCCAGAGAGTCATCGCCCCAACAAAGAGCAATGCCAGCGCGAACGGCACGTGCTTCAGGACCTCAATATGCAGGCTGACACGCGTGAGGAGGAAAGGAAGAAAAAGAGCCGCAATCAGTCCGCCTACCGTTCGCAGGGAGGGGACCTTGCCGGAGGATATTAGACCAAGGCGAGAAGACATGCGCATTCAAAATTCTCTGGGATCGGCGCAGCTTCTCCGATAAAGAGACAGTATCGATCAATCTGGCTGAAGTGGTTTAAAGATAGCCTCATTCTTTCGCAAAAGATTACTGAATTTATTCGATTCAGACTTACCTTTTCCCGAAAAAGTTAGCCGGTTTACTTCTATACAACAGCCTTATTACGAATCATTACCTTTGTTTATCCCTCTGGTAATCGTGCGTCGATAAACGCACTCAGGAAAGATGACGAAGAAAGGGTGGCGGAAAAGGTAGCAGGTAGAGAAGCAGATTTCTCCGCTCCCTTCGGTCACCACGAAACGACAAAAATACGGTCGCGCGAAGCGCGATACCCGACGCTAAACCCCACTCTTCGCGATAAAACCGCGAAGAATGGGGCAACGGGTGTCTGCTGCTTTTGAATTTATCAATGCGCCCTGATACATGGGCTTTCGCTGATTGTGTGGCTCAGCCTTCGTATGCAGTTCGCAGCTCGTCCACGATCACCTTGGCGGCTTCGCGGGCATCGGATTCCTTGTCAGGCGGGAAGCTGATGGCGCCGACGCGGGCGTGGCCGCCACCTCCGTAACGCTCGCAGATTGCGGCCAGGTTCACTAATTTCTCTACCGGAACCTTTGTCCATGGGTTAGTGCCCACAGCTACCTTTGTACGGAACGACGATTTGCTGAGGCCGATGTTGTAGACGCCATCGGGGAAGAGATAGTAAGGGATGAACTTGTTGTAGCCCTCGGTCGGCTGATCGGTGATATCGAATGTAATCACACCGCGCTCACAGGTCGCGCGTGAACCAATTAACTCGACCGAGGCCTGATGCTTGGCCAGCAACGGCTCCAGCAGATCGGCGACAAACGGCTGCTTCAGAATCTCTTCCAGCGGCATCTCGGTGAGCATCGGAATCAGACGCGGAATCAGCGTATCGTCCTGCGTGGACTCAATCACCATGGTCAGGCGCATGGCTGCTTCTTTCATGCCGACTGCTGCCTCGGCGCTCTCATACTTGGCGCCGTCCACGATATTGGCCCAATAAATAAGGTCCTTCAGGCCGCTGACATCCATTCCGAACGTTGTGCTGGCGATGTGCGCAATAAAGCTGGTGCACGAGGTGTAGGTGGGGTCGAAGAAGTGCCGCAGCGTCTTCGAGCCGTCATGCTGACCCGCCTCGAAGGCAGCCTGATCTTCTTTGGTGAGAAAGGCCGACTGATGGTGGTCGAACCACCAGGTCAGTTTCGGTGAGGGCGAGTACTTGAAATCGACAATGGCATTCTCATCGCCGACGAACTCGTCGCCATCGAACAAAGCTCCGGCACGATGCACCAGGCCCTGATATTGGTACTCCGTCGCTGTGCCGATGCACTCCCGGTGGAAGCGCGTAAACAGCGATGCAGAGCATGCTCCGTCAAAACATCTGTCGTGATAAAAGACGCGGCAGTTCAAATGCGGGTAAGACCTCACTCGATCGCAGCCTGTTTTCACTGCGAAATTCTAAGCATAGAGTATTTTCCCTGCAGGTGTAGCGTAGGGCTTCCGCATCTATGGGCGTTTTCCGCAATGAAAACGCCGCTGCACTCCTCTTCCGGGATACCCAGCATCAGGGAAAATGCTCTAGTGGTCGGGCGGGAGGTGTCAAGCAAGCTGCATGCCGCGGAAGCTGATATTTCTGGTATGGGTGAAGCCCAGCCGCTCGTAGATCGCAATGGCGCGATGATTTGCAGCCGCCGCATGCAGATAGTTTTCCGCGCCTTCGTTGCGGTGTTCGGCCATCACGTGGCGGATCAACGTAGCGGCGTACCCCTTCCCGGTGTGTTGCGGATGCGTGCATACAGCGCTGATCTCGCGCCAGCCCGGCAGCGAGACCCGCACCCCCGCCATGGCAATCAACTCTCCCTCGACACGGAGGCCATAATACTGCCCCAGCTTCCAGGTCGCGGGACGGAAATAGCCGGGAAAGGCCACATCGGTCAGGGCAACCATCTCATGCGCCTCGGCTTCGCCCAGGAGAACGACCTGGTCGCTGAAGGCCGCCACCGAGGAGTCGCCCGCGAAGTGCATCTGCACGCCCGGGAGAAGAACACTCTCCACCAGGCCGTCCACAGCGGCCAGATCGTCGCCGGTGAGATAGACCTTTTCGCCGGGATGCAGTAGATCGCGGAAGGCGGCCATGCAAGCGGGGTCGCGGACATCCGCAACGCCGCCGAAGGGAATTACCTCAGCCGGATAACGGCGCGCGAGATCGCCGCCGATGGCGAGTGGGGCATTCGCGGTGACCAGGCCGCTCCAGAATGGATTGGTGAAATCGGGATGACTCATAGTGGCGCCTCTCTGCGGGCTTCGCTTAGATCGAGCTCACGTTCGATCTTGCGCTGCACCTCATCGCTGATGCGTCCCTCGTCGCGCAGACGGAGAAGCGCGTTGCGCTCCGTATGAATGGCGGCGAGAGCGACCTCGCGATAGCGATGCGAATGACCCTCGGTCGTATCAGGAGTGCCGCAGTCGGTCACTGCCTCCAGGCGATGCTCGTATTGATGGATCAGATCCTCGTAGGCGTGCCCGGCGTGATCTCCCGCCCGGTCCCTGCTCTCCTGCAGATAGGCCAGCGCCTCTTCCAGCACAAGCTTGCGCGCCTCGTTCTCTTCGCAGTCGGGACCGCTCTGATTATCGAGACCAAGCGCACGGATGACCTTCGGCAGCGTAAGCCCCTGCAGCACCAGCGTGACAAAGATGACGCAGAAGGTCAGAAAGACGATCAGGTTCTTCTGCGGAATCTGCTCCGGCAGCGAGAGCGCGGCAGCCAGAGCCACGACACCGCGCATTCCCGTCCAGCCGATAACGAAGGACGACTTCATGGCCGGATAAGGCACATGCTGCCTGAGCAGACGCCGGCGAATAAAGTAGGCTACACGCGAGCCGGGAGCGACCCACACAATTCGAAGGACAATCAGGGCAACGGACAGAATGATGCCGTTGCGGATCATCTCCATGTGGCTGTAACCCTTGATTCCCGCCAGCACGGTAGGCAGTTGCAGACCGATGAGGACGAAGACCAGACCGTTGAGGGTGAACTCCAACGTATCCCACACCGCATAGGCCTGCATGCGAACCTGGGGCGAGAAGATACGAGCCGCCTGCTGGCCGAGATAAAGACCGCAGGCCACCACGGCCAGGACGCCTGAGGCTTTGACCTCTTCCGCGGCAAGATAGGCGCCGTAGGGGACGACCAGCCCGAGAGCGATCTCAACCGGACCATCGTCGATCCAATGCTCCAGCCGGGTAAAGACGGCGCCGAGCAGCAGACCTACTCCGACACCGCCGACAACCAGCCAGAGCAGCCGCAGAAGCCCGCCCGTAACCGTAGGGGTTGTACCGCGCAGCATGAGGTCCAGGCCGAATTCCAGCGCCAGAAGGCCGGTGGCGTCATTCAACAGGCTTTCACCTTCCAGCACGTCTACGATGCGGCGAGGCAATCCCAGGCGCTTGGCGATTGCGCTGGCGGCGATCGCGTCGGTCGGCGAGACCACAGCCCCCAGAAGCACGCCGGCACGCCAGTCGAACTCCTTCAAAAGCCAGCGGTTAGCTACCCACGCGACGCCGATGACGGTAAATCCGACCAGGCCCACGGCAAGCATAGCAATGCTGGTGAAATTGAAACGGAAGTCGCGCCACGAGGTCTGCCATGCAGCCGAATAGAGCAGCGGAGGCAGGAAGACCAGAAAGACGATATCCGGATTCAGAGGAATAGCCGGAAGGTGCGGTACAAAACTGAGCAGCAGGCCGCCAATTACCAAAACAATGGGATACGGCTTCTGCCACCGCCGGGCCACGCCCGCGATTGAGGCGACGAAGGCCAGCAGAAGCATCAGCACCAATTCCAGCGAGTGCAGATTTCCACCCATCTCAGCAGCATACCGGAGCGTCGGTTAGACTCAAGCTGACCATGGAAGTAACCGACCTCCAGGCTGTTGCGACCTCCCCAGAGCGCAAACGCCGGATTTTGAAGTACGTTGGCATCAGCGCCGGCGTTGTTCTGGTTCTCGTGCTGATTGCCGGCGTCTCATTGCGGCTGTGGCTGTCACATGCTCTCAATGCGAGTCTGCCGCAGGTAGACGGAACCGTGCATACACGCGGGCTTACCGCAGCCGTCAAGGTAGAACGAACAGCAGAGGGAATGCCGGCGATCCACGCGGGCAATCTGCACGATCTCTCCTTCGCACAGGGATATATCACCGCGCAGGACCGCCTGTGGCAGATGGACATGCTGCGCCGCTACGCCGAGGGACGTCTGTCGGAGATCCTCGGCTCCATGACACTGGAGCATGACCGGACGCAGCGCTATCTGCAACTGGGTGCCGCGGCCGATGCCGCGCTCCCTCACGTAGCACCAGACCAGATGCAGTTGCTGAACGCGTACGCCGATGGTGTAAATGCGTACATCGCCGAGAGCGAGGGACATCTTCCGCTGGAGTTCCGGCTGCTGCACTACGCTCCGGCGAAGTGGACACCGCACGATTCGCTGCTCGTAGGCCTGTCGATGAGCCAGGAGCTCTCCACCTCATTCCCCACCAAGCTGGCCCGCGAGACACTCACGGCACGGCTGTCGCCCGAGCTGCTGGCTGATCTCTATCCGGTTGGCTCATGGCGCGATCATCCTCCCGTCGATGGCCATCCTAGCCTCTCCGCCCCTAATCAGGATCCTCCTGACGCTCCACTGGATGAGACGCAGACGAAGCTAACGCTTCCCGCCTCTTCCATCGAAGATCTGCAACATGTCCTTCATCCCTTCACCTGCGATGGCTGCGTCTCCGGATCGAACAACTGGGCGGTGAGTGGAGCACACACCGCAACAGGCAAGCCGCTGCTGTCGAACGATATGCACCTGGGGCTCGACATTCCAGGCATCTGGTACGAGACATCTCTCGAATCGCCTGAGCTGCACGCCACCGGCGTCGCACTGCCCGGCGTACCCTTCATCATCGTTGGCCACAATCAGCACATCGCCTGGGGCTTCACGGCGTCACTCGCTGACGTGCAGGATCTCTACATCGAAAAGCTGCGGACGTCCGCAGCAAATCCGAAGCAGCGTGAGTTCCAGACGCATGACGGCGCCTGGCTGCCCGTAGCGACCCGTCAGGAAGTGATCCACGTCCGCGGAGGGAAAGACGTACCGCTGGAGATCAGCCTGACCAGCCATGGCGGACATCCCACGCCTGTCATCAGCCCAATGATTCCGCGGGAACAGCGGCCGCTGGCGCTGGCATGGACCGTCTATGATCCTGAGATCACCGCCAGCCTCCCCTTCCAGGCCGTGAATCAGGCAAGCAACTACGAACAGTTCGTCACAGCCTTCCGCAGCTTCGGAGGACCATCGCTCTCAGCCGTCTATGCGGACGACCAGGGGCATATCGGCTATCACGCCATCGGCAAAGTACCAGTGCGTGGCGATGCGCAGCATCCTTCCGGCCTGTCTCCGGTTCCTGTCACCGATGGCTCGTATGAGTGGAGCGGATATGTGAGCTACGACCTGATGCCGCAGGCGCTGGATCCCGAATCTGGCGTGCTGGCCACTGCGAATGCCCGCATTACGGCAGATGACGCTCCGTACACGCTGTCGCTCGACTGGGAGAACCCTTACCGCAATGAGCGCATCTGGAAGCAACTGCTGCCTTCCAAGGGACTGACCGCAGCCGACATGATGAAGCTCCAGCTCGATGTCTACTCTGACGGCGACCGCGTCATTGCACAGAAGCTGGCGTATGCCATCGACCACTCAAAGACCAAGGACAAGCGGCTGCATCAGGCCGCCGATCTGCTGCGCGTATGGAATGGCAACATGGAAATCAACTCTCCGGCAGCAGCGATCGTGAGTGCGACGCGGACAGCGTTGTGGCCCATGCTGCTACGGCCTCTGCTGGGCAACGATTGGAGGCTGTACCGCTGGAATTCCCGCTCGTTTGTGCAGGAAGAGCTGATCTCACATGCCCCGGCGCGGTGGCTGCCGAGCCCGTACAGTGACTGGAACGATCTGTTGACGGCTGCTGTCCAGGAAGGACTGCGAGATGCGCATGCTCCCGGAGACCTGTCGCACTGGAGCTATGGCGCCATGCACCGCATCGACCTGCAGCATCCCCTCTACGGAACGAACCGGATCTTCCGCCGCATCTTCCCTGCCCCGGCCGGCCCTGGTAGCTTCCCGTTACCCGGCGACACCATCACCGTGCGTGCAGGTTCAGCGACCTTCGGCGCGAGCGAACGTTTCACCGCAGATCTTGCCGACTGGGAGAACTCAAATCTCAATGTGCCTGTCGGTCAGTCCGGCAATCCGCGCAGCACAAACTTCCGCGACCAGTGGAGCAACTGGTATGACGGTAAGCCTCTGCCGCTTCCCTGGAATACGGTGAAGGCGCAGCACACCCTTACGCTGGAACCATGAGTCCACCGGCGTGGAAGCGACAGCTTGCGCCTGCCGCCGTCATCGCGGTGGCGGCGTTTCTTGCTGTGCTTCCGCTTGTGCTGCATGGCTGCTCCTGCGGCCATGACTTCGACTTCCACCTGGTGAACTGGCTTGAAGTACACGCACAGTTTCAGCGTGGCATACTGCATCCGCAATGGGCCTTCACCGCAGCCTGGGGAGCGGGAGAGCCTCGCTTCGTCTTTTATCCGCCGCTTTCATGGATGATCGGGGGCCTGCTTGGCTTCCTGATGCCTTACACAGTGGCCCCGATTGTCTACACCTGGCTCTGCCTCTTCCTTGCGGGTGTGGCATGTCTGCGCATGGTGTCGTCAGTGGGCGGTGAAACGATAAGCCAGAACCGCTGGATACCGGCGGCGATTGCTGTCGCGTACCTTGCAAACCCGTATCTCATGTTTACGGCCTACGAGCGTACGGCCTACGCCGAACTGCTTGCGGCATCGTGGATGCCGTTGCTGCTGACAGCATTGCTGCGCGAGAGACCGCGATGGCTGGAGATCGCCATCCCGATCGCGCTGCTATGGCTGACGAACGCTCCTGCCGCGGTGCTGGGATGCTACGGACTGCTGATGCTGGGTCTGCTGCGGCTGGTGCTGTGGCCACGTGCGCTGCGCCGCGAGACGATCACGCAGTTCACGCTGGGCACCCTCTTCGGTCTGCTGTTCGCGGCGTTTTACATTGTGCCGGCGGTCGTCGACCGCAAATGGGTGCAGGCGGCAATGGCGACGGTCGAGGGTATGCGGCCCGACGATAACTTTCTCTTCGGACACACGACCGATCCGCTGCACGATACCGTCCTGTGGCAAGCCTCGCGGATCGCCGTCGTGCTGTTCGCCGTAAGCCTCACCCTGGTGCTGTTGCTTCGCAGAGATAAGACAGCGCGCCTGCTGGGCGCCATGACCCTGCTGCTGCTTGTGCTGCTGCTCCCGGTCTCAGCCGTCGTCTGGCATCACGCGCCTCAGCTCGGCTTCCTGCAGTTCCCCTGGCGTTTCCTATGTCTGCAGCAGACCATCGCAGCCGTACTGCTGACGTTAAGTGTGCCGGCGCTTACGCGCATACGGGGCACATGGGTGATGCCTGCCGGTGCCATAGCAGTTCTGGCCGTGACTACTGTCATCACACATCACTTCTACCTGCAGGAGTGTGACGACGAAGACGCACCCGGGGCACATATTGTTCTGTTTGCCCGCGGCGGCGGCGTGATGCCCACGGATGAATACACCGTACGAGATGCCGACAACGACGTGCTGCAACAGGGCAATCCGGTATGGTGGATCGCCGGCAAGCCTGACGCTCCGGTGCCCGTACTGGGTCCGGGGACGGAGATGCGCATGCGCGTTCTGGGCCTCCCTCCCCGTTCGGAAGACATCACCTGGGAGACAGAACATACGCGGCTGCAGGTGCTGTGGCCGCGGTCATTCTGGCTGATCGTCAATCGCCGGGCCTATCCCGCCTGGCAGGTGACCAACAACGGCGCTCCAGTACCTGTTACCGAGCGAGAAGACGGTTTGATGGCGATTCCTCTGCCTGCCGGGCCGAACGAGGTGGAGATCCACTATCACCACACGCCGGCAGAGTTGTTGGGCCTGGTCCTGTGCCTGATGGGCATACTGCTGGCAGTTCTGGTGCATCGGATAGAGACCCAGCGGCAGCACGCGCTGCCGACCATTTATTCTTAAACGCGAACACAATGTCTGTTGAAACCATCCTTACCGAAGCCGTCACGGTGACGGACGCCGCGCTGGAGCGTTTGCTGCCCGGCCCCGATGCCCAGCCCCACTCCATTCACCGCGCCATGCGCCATTCGACCTTTGCCGGCGGGAAACGTCTTCGGCCCGCGCTGGTGCTCGAGGCCGCGCGGATGGTTGCAGGCAATCTGCCCGAGGGCGTGGAAGAGTGTGGCGCAGCCATCGAGATGCTGCACACCTATTCGCTGATCCACGACGATCTTCCGGCGCTGGACAACGATGACCTGCGCCGCGGCAAGCCCACCTGTCATGTGGTCTTCGGCGAAGCCATCGCCATCCTCGCCGGCGACGCCTTGCAGACAACCGCCTTCCAGACACTGGCTCATCTAAAGTGCCCAGCGACATCCGCGGTGCAGATTCTTCGCGAGGTTGCCATCGCCGTGAATACCGGCGTTGGCGCCGATGGACTCGCTCCCGGCATGATCGGCGGGCAGGTGGTGGATATCGAGAGCGAGGGCAAGAAGCCGACGGCAGAGCTGGTAGAGGCGATTCACCGCTCGAAGACCGGAGCCCTGATCACGGTCTCCATCGTTGCCGGCGGCCTGTATGCCGGAGCATCCGCGGAGGATGTGGCGCGCCTTCGCACCTTCGGCGAAAAGCTGGGCCTGGCCTTCCAGATCGTGGACGACGTGCTGGACCTCACGCAGGACTCCGCCCAACTGGGCAAGACGGCAGGCAAGGACGCCGCAACCGACAAGGCCACCTGGCCCGCGGTCTACGGCCTCGAAAAGTCGATTGCCGATGCCGATGCCATGATCCGCGAAGCGTATGACGCCATTGCCCCCTGGGGAGAAGCAGCAGAACCGCTGAAGACGATTGCCCGCTTCCTCGTCGAACGGAAACATTAGGCATGACTGTCGAAGAGATTCGCCGGGCCCTGCGTGACTGCTTCCACCCTGCACTGAAGCTGAACGTAGAAGCTCTGGGCCTGATCGACGACATCAACGTCTCTCCTGACAAAGACGCGCCGGGAGCAGGAATTCCCGGCGTTCCGCAGAAGCACATCGTCAGGTTGTCGGTGTATCGTCCGACTGAGGATGAGACGGCGACGGCGATGATGACGGAGCTGATTCGCAATCGCCTCTACGGCTTCCCCGAGACCGGAACGGTCGAAATCACCCTGCTGGATGGCTGGACACCGCAACGGCTAACAGACGAAGCCCGCGAACAGCTTGCGGCACAGTTGCGGCCGCAACAGTTGGTGCAGATAAGAGCTAAAGGTTGAAGGCGTACGGCATCGAAGCCCATGCACCGGGTGCCCCACATACGCGAAGCTTATGTGGGTTGTTCGAGCGAAGCTCGAATATCTTTTTGTCATTTCGTAGCGACCGGGGTCCCCGGCCAGCTTGGCTGGCTGGGGAAAAGCGTAGCGGGGAAATCCGCTTCTCTACTGATACGGATATCCCGACGTGAACAGATTTCTCCGTTCCCTTCGGTCACCGCGAAATGACAAAGAAAAGCCGGACGACTCTCACGCACATCCCATCCGGATTACTACTCCGCAATAAGACGCTTAATGTTGCCCTCAACATCCTCTTTGCTTACGATGCCCACGTAGGTTGCAGCAATGCGTCCCGATTTGTCGATCAGGTATGTCGCCGGATACGAAGCAAAGCCATACGACTTGATAACCGCGTCGTTGCCCATCACGATCGGGTAGTTGACGTGATTGCTGCGGACAAACGGCCGCACTTTTCCCCACGCCTCATGCTCATTCTTCAGCCCTTCATAAGGGATATCCGCCGAGATACCGAGGGCGGTGAAGCCTTTAGCTTCGTAGGCGTGATGAAGTTCGATGAACGAAGGGATCTCCAGCACGCAGCCGCCGCACTCTGTCGCCCAGAAGTTCAGCAGAACGACCTTTCCACGAAAATCCGAGATCTGAACTCTTTTTCCATTCGAATTGGCAAGATGAAAGACCGGAGCAGCTTTCCGATTGGCCGTGGCGACAAGAACGGCGTGAACATTCCTCTGCCCGTAGGCAGATGGCATGAGGGTGGATGCGAAAGCACACGTAATTAGAAGAACGAATCCAACTCTGCGGCGAGCGTTCTGCATGACGAACCTTCCTTTTCAAAGGGCGGAATCTTGAATATTGCTATTATGAATCCCTGTTTGGTGCGGGGAACCGGTCTACACGGACTTGCCGACGATCATTTATCGCGAGCTGCGATCCAAAGACAATGAGGAGGACGCTTCATGCCACTCGTTGACAAGCTAAAGCTAGGATTCTCCCTGGGCGTGGTCTTGCTACTTCAAGCTCACTGGAGTGTTGCGCAGAAACCATTAAAGCTGGTGAGCGGGCCGCAGATTCGGAAGGAGGTTGCTGCGCTGCCTCGCATCGTGGCTCCGAATGCTGCCGAGGCAAAAATCAATGCCGCGCTCGATCGGCAGGACCTCTGGGTCAGGAAAGCTGCAGAAGCATGCAGCGGGCCTGACATGTTTTGGAAACGAGTTGTTCGGGTCACGAAAAGCGGCCCGGCATTGCTGAGCGTGCTTGTGTCAGACAGCGGGGACTGCGGTGGTGTTCATCCTTTTGATGAAACCTTTCCATTGGTCTACGATCTGCGGACGGGTGATGCCGTGAGGTGGGACAAAGTCTTTCCGAAGGGGAGGGCTGAAGAAATCAACACGTCTTCCGACGATGGCATGCCGTGGATCACCATTCGATCGAAACGTCTTCAGGCACTCTATGTAGCCAATTACAAGAGCCGTGGCGATTGCGGGATAGAAATCGTAGCTGAGGTGACAGAGTTTCACCTCTATCCGGATGAGAAGGCGAATGCATTGAAAGTTTTTCCCGCAGCCTTGCCACAAGTGGCTCATCCGTGTGCTAGCTCATTCGCGCTGGGTGCAAAAGAACTACAGGCCCTTGGGGTTTCGCAACAGTGGCGGGACGCGATCCTTAGTCAGGATGGGAAGCCGTAGGCAATCGACTTCGGTCTGGTTCACGAAATGACAAATAGAAGAGAGTCTTACTAAACTTCCAGCACCCGCTCCTCTTCCACCGGGATGTGGTCCATCGAGCAGGGGCCTTTCTTTCCAGTCGCATGCACCAGCGCGGCGACGCTCAGCAGGGCCAGCGCCAGGATGCAGACGCCATTCCACTGCCAATGCACCCAGGCGAAGGTCACCAGGGCTGAACCGACGGCCGCGCCCGTGAAGTACACCGTCATGTAGACCGTGTTCAGGCGGCTACGGGCTGAGGCGTCGAGGCCAAAGATGCGGGTCTGGTTGGCGATCTGCGACATCTGCGCGCCCATATCGAGGACAATGACGCCAACCACCATGGCGCCCACGTGAGCCGCCATCGGCATATGCAAGCGGTCCTGCACCCACAACCAGACAAAGCTGGCCGCAAGCGTTACCAGCGCCCAGGAGAGGACGTAGCGCGGTCCGTGGCGGTCTGCCATGCGTCCTGCAAGCGGAGCGACGACAGCTCCGGCTGCGCCGACGACACCGAAGGTGCCGGCAACACCGGCTCCGAGACCATAGCGGGTACCGAGAAAGAAGGCCAGCGTAGTCCAGAAGCAGGAGAAAGAAGCAAAGATGAGTGCGCCCATCGCAGCCGACTCGCGGAGCAGCCGCTGGCTCGACCACAGTGTCCATAAGGAGCGGATGGCCTCGCCATAGCTGAGCTTATGCTTGGGCGGCAGCGCAGGCATGGTGCGGCGCAGCATGGGTACAAAGCTGAGGTTGATCACCGCAGCGACGACGAAGACCGTTCTCCAGCCCGCGGCCGCCCCGAAGTGGATCCGGCTGACCCAGCCGGAGAAGGTGCGGGCCAGCAGTACGCCCAAAAGCAGACCGGTCATCACGGTGCCGATCGCACGGCCCCGCTCTTCATCGCTGGCAAGGTCGGGGGCAATCGGCAGCACGATGTGCGTTACGGAAGCCAGCAAGCCCACCAGCGCACTCGCAGCGATGAGCCATGGCAGCGACTGGGCGGCAGCCGTCAGAAGCAGCGCAATGGAGACCGCGGCGTACATGCGGAGCATGAGGCCACGGCGCTCCTTCAGATCGCCCATGGGGACAAAGGCCAGCATGCCCAGCGCATAGCCCACCTGCGTCGCTACGGCGACATATCCGGTGGCTCCGCTGGTGGCGCCGAAGGTGTGACCCATCTCCACCAGCAATGGCTGGTTGTAGTAAATGCTGGACACGCCCACAGCGCAGGCAAGACCAAGAAATGGCAGTGGGGTGTGCTTTTGGGCCTTACTCATAGTGGTCCTACCACTGATTGTAGGCCCTTTGAGAACTATTTGCTTGCGTGACGTTTCACGATGGACAGCTTTTCGCCGGCCAGGATGCGCCTGGCCTGGCTGCGTGCGTGGGTGGCCCAGGGGCCGATGGGGTCCAGGCGGACATAGGCGAGCCAGTGCGGCAGCGCCCGGCGGCGCTCCGCGCAACGCTCGTAGGTCAGCGCCAGGTTGTAATGCGCGTCGGCATAGGAGGGCGACAGAGCGATGGCGCGCTTGTAAGCCTCAACAGCCTCGGGAAGCCGCTGCAACTCGTCCAGGACGTTGCCAAGGTCGAAGAAAGCCAATGCGTAGCTGGGGTCGGCAATCGTAGCGCGACGGTAGAGCTGCTCGGCACGACCGTAGAGCTTCTGGTTGTAGTAGATGGTGCCGAGATTGATGCAGCCTGGAGCGTGGTTCGGATCGAGCTCCAGCAGGTCGACATAGATCTGTTGTGCCTGACCGATGGTCGCGGTGTGCTCTTCCAGTTGCACCGCCTGCAGGAACATCTCCTGCACCTGCATCGCCTTGTCGATGGCCGCCTCATGGGCGTGCACTACAGCGAGTGGACGCGATGTCTGCGGATCGAAGTCGAAGAGAAGCTGCTGCGCTACCGGATCCACCAGAGCGCCGGAGTGACGAAAGACCAGACGGGAGCCGCGACGAGCAATGGAAGCGGCCTCAACCAGCGGGTTGGTCATTCCTGAGACGCGACGCATGGCGTCGATACCGGCGCGGATAGAGCGGGATGAGATGCGTGAAGTACTGAGATCGCGCAGACGGCGCAGACGCACCAGATCTTCAAAGCTGTAACTTTCTTTGACGACGGAGAGGCCGGCACGCTCCCACCCGGCCAGTTGCCGGGGATGGAGCCGCAGAATACGAAGCACATCCTGACGGCTGTAGCTATCGCTTGTGGTTATCTCGGTCGGCACCGTCTCCTCTTGTGCCGAGTATGCGTGGCAAACAGACAGTAATCAAGAGGGTTAGCGGGGTCAACGCAAGAAATCAGTGGAATTCGCGTACCAAATCTGATACTAAAGTTCGCCCGTATCGTCAGTGAAGCCCAAAGCCACGAGACAAGGAGCAACAAGAATCACGAGAAAGAGAAGGGCGATGAAGACATCGTGCATGGTGAACATTACCGGATCATCGGCGAATCACAGTGGAGCGTGAACGGTGTTTGTTTTTAGGGCGTACCTGGACAGAACGGGTAGAAAAGCAGATCGATGGCTCTATGGACCCGGATTTCACTCAAAATTCTGGTTGAATCCTCTTGAAACGAACAAAAGGATTGCTGAGCAGTGATCTTTGATTGTCGAGGTGTTGTCGCAGGACGCGGAGTGGAAGTGACTGGAGCCGACGGCCGGACTTGAACCGGCGACCTGCTGATTACGAATCAGCTGCTCTACCAACTGAGCTACGTCGGCGGACTCCTCAGTGATTTTATCGGGGATTGACGCTGCACGCAAAGCCAGCGGAAATGAAAAGGAAGAAGCCGCCCGGCAACAGGGCGGCCTCTTCGTAGGGAGAATAGTTCCAACGGAGGCAAAGCCATCAGAACTTTCTGGCGAAATACTATGGTTCGCCCAAACGGGGTGTCAAGGCAATTTCTGGCCGTCCACAAACCGCTTATTATCAATGAGATAAAGAGTGACCAAACAGTAACCTGAGCCAAAATCCATTCGCCCTTTGTTCTCCTCAGGAAGGGTAACCTTTTCCGGCAAACCTGCCTGAATTCAGCCCGTTAGATATTTTGCTGCACCAGAAACGAGTCAGTTTTGCCGAGGCGGGGGTGGAGCGTCCTGACGCAGATCCTGGCGCAGATCAAGGTGAATGAACTCGGCATCATGCATCGATGAGGCAGGTTTCCCCTGCAACACGCGAATCAACGCACGGCCTCCACCGAAGAATGCACCCAGCACCAATGCAGCAAGACCCATGGCAAAGACACCAAGGATGATGTTGACCAACAGACGTGCTGCCTTGCTGGCTTCACTGATGTAGCCCTCTGGTTTGTTCCAGGTGACGTTGGTCTCATAGTGCACCTGGTCAAGAAGCTTGTTGGCCTCTTCCGCGGTGAACTGACCATAGGTGATCGCAACAATAGGACCAGCTCGCCGAACTGCGATGGAGTCTGTTGTCGCTCCTGCAGGCAGATGATCGAGCAGATCTTTCAGCAGCGCACGCGAGCGATCGCCGGCAATCGTCGGCGTGGGATAGTAGATCGCAACGAAGGTGCCGTGGGGATATTGCCCCGTGGCGATCTCAGGCGACTTAGAGAAATCTACGAGGGATGGATTCAACTGCCCGCCATCGTGCTGATAGGTCGCGGGACCAACGGCGTACTTCACGCTCTCCGCACGAAGACCTGACTTCGGCAGATACGAGAGCAGTCCCGGAGCGCGGCCGGCGGCGCCGCCAAGCTTCGGCAGGCCATTGGTCAATGTCTCCAATGCTTTGTAGTCAGGCTGCGTTTGGAACGATGCGGAGACCAGCGTTGGTCCGCTCCAGAAGAGCACCTCGTTTCCCTTCACATCAGCCTCATTGCCGATCTTTGCCGGAGCGGCGTGTGTGCCCGCCTGCCGCAGCGAAGCGAAGGCCGCATAAGCGCCGGTTGCATCCATATACTGCGTCGCGACGATCGAGAGCTGATTGTTTCCGGAAGTGTAAACGCCGGCCTGCGACCGCTTTACACCCAGCTCTTTGTTGATGACGTCGTTGAGGCCTGTATCGGTGACAGCGGGCTTCTGATCGCTGAGGGTCCAAGTGCCAAGCGACTGCGGGAGTAGCGGCGCCGGAGGAAGCTGCACTGTGGTCGACGGCGTTTTCCCCTGCGCCGGCTGCTGGGCAGACACACCTGTCCCCAGAGCAACACTGAGAAGAATCGCGGAGAAGCAACGCCTGATCACAATTGTGAGACTACCACTCGACCGCCAATGGAAGCACGCCGCATCCTGCATGAAGAGATAGACAACGGCGGGGTTGATTTAGTTCCCGAGACGGCTATGGCGCAGAGCGCCTGATGTGTATAACTCAGGTATCCGTTCCATCTTTATGAAGCGGCGCGGCTTCCCGGTAGCCGCACGTGTCTGGCAGTTCAACTCTGTTCGAAGGAGTGTGCTGTGACGAGTTCCCGTATTCTGTCTCTTCTTGCACTTACCTGCAGTATGGTCTCTACCCTGGCGGCGCAGCAGTCAGAGTTCGACAAGGTTCGCACGTACGCTAACGCACATCGCCACGAGATTGTCGCAGAGTATCTCAAGCTGCTGTCGCTCCCGAATATTCATGGAGACGCGAAGGCGCTGCAGGCGAATGCCGATCTGCTGGCCGCGATGATGAAGAAGCGCGGTCTGGATACAGAGATATGGCCGACGAGCAGTGGGGTTCCGATGGTTTTTGGAGAGAAGCGAGTTCCGGGAGCCAAACGGACGATCCTCTTCTATATCCACTACGACGGCCAACCGGTGGATGTAAAACGGTGGGCGCAACCGGATCCATTTGTCCCCGTCGTGCGGACCGACGGCATCGAAGCCGGTGGCGAGCTGGTGACCGATCTGTCGAGCGCAACCTTTCCAGATGCATGGCGGATCTATGCACGCGCTGCGGGAGATGACAAAGCTCCGATCGAGGCGATGCTCTGCGCTCTGGACGCGATTGGATCCACACAGAAGGAGAACGTAAAGATCTTCCTCGATGGCGAAGAGGAAGGCGGCGGCAAAGGTCTGGCCGAAGTGATTCAGAAGTATCCGGAGAAGCTTCGCTCCGATCTCCTGGTCATACTCGATGGGCCGCAGCATCCTAGCGGGCCGACCATCTATTACGGCGCGCGTGGCGGAGCCAGCGTCAACGTAACCGTCTACACCGCCAAACAGGGGATGCACAGCGGCAACTACGGCAACTGGATGCCAGACGCCAATGTGCGCCTGGCGCAACTGATCGCATCGATGGTGGACAGCACGGGCAAGGTCGTCATCCCCGGTTTCTACAGCGATGTGCTTCCCTTCTCTACCGAGGCGAAGGCAATGATCGACGCGGTACCCGACCAGAGCGCGCAGATGCAGCGCGACTTCGGCGTCGGATCGCTGGACGGGGCGGCGCATTCGCTGCAGGAGGGTCTTAACCTTCCCGCGTTCAGCGTGCACACGATGAAAGGCGGCGAGGTCGGTGGTGTGATTGCCGCCAACGCGACCGCAGAGATCGCGATGCGGCTGGTGAAAGAGAACCGTCCTCAGGTGATGGCGGAACGGGTCATCGACTTCATCCGCGCGCAGGGCTACTACATCGTCGACAAGGATCCGGATGTGGCAATGCTTGCGTCGCATGCGAAGGTGGCCAAGGTGACCTCGCGGGCTCTCACTGCCACGAGCGGCGGAGCGTGGAGAACAGACCCGAACGATCCTCAGGCAGTATTCGCAACCAACGCGCTGAAAGCTGTCTGGGGAGACAAGGTCGTGCGCATTCGCACGCTGGGCGGCAGCGTGCCGGCTTCACCATTTATCGATGCGTTTCATGTGCCGACCGTGGGGGTATCGATTGCGAACTATGACGATAACCAGCACACGGATAACGAGAATATCCGGTTGGGGAATCTATTTGACGGCATGACGACGCTGGCGAGTTTGATGCTGCAGTAGCCAGAATAGGTGGGAGCCGCGGGCTTCAGCCCGCGGTTTTTCATGTCTTATAAGAAATGGGCTTTAGCCCTGGGCCTTCGTCCTGACAGAGATGAAATGCCCAGGGCTAAAGCCCATCATTTTAGGGGCTCATATCAGCGGGCTGAAGCCCGCTGCTCCCACCTGGTTCGAGCTGCGCTCGAATACATAGGTCCCTGTTACCAGGTCAGAGTGACGGTTTTGGACATGTACTTCGGCGAGGACTGTGGCGTTCCTTCGAAAGAAAGCCGCAATATATCGTCATGAAGTTCCCCGCCGGTGGCGTGCAACACAAGTTTCCGCTTGGTGTTCGTCCGCACCCTTAATTGTTGTGACGTTCCTGCGGGCGCTTCCAGGGTGAGCGTCAGACGACGATCCGTCAGCTGTTGATCGACGACTTTGAGCCCTGAGGTCTCTTCTCCCTCCCGCGGTTGCGCAAGCGGGAGAGCCACCTCAACCGCCGGTAACGGCAGGCGAAGTACATGATGCGTCGATGGCTTCTGCGGAGCTGCGGGCGCTTCAGAATCCGCAGCCAGCGTGAGTGTCGTCGGCTTTTCCGAAGTAGCCTCCACTTCCAGTGATCCGTCGACGCGCCGCATGGTGACCGTGTAGAAGTCATCGCCAACGCGAACGTTCTTCAATGTGGCTTCGTTCCAATCCGCCGGCAGTTGGGGGTGGGCATACAGAGCATGCCGCTGTGCATCCGCTTCAATTCCAAAGAGCCCACGGATGGCAGGCGAGAGCACCATCGCCGACGACCACAACTGGTGCGAACTGCTGCGCCCCAGCGGCTGATAGAACTTGCCTGACAAGACCTCAGTAACGAAGCCGGGATCCTGCAGCCAGGTAAGCTGCATGTTCTGACGCAGATGTTCAATCGCCGAAAGACTGTGTCCGGAGCGGAACTCCGCCATACTGACCCAGCCGGTGTAGAGCGGCCACACTGAGCCGTGGTGATAACTGATGGGATCGTAGATCGCCGCTGAACTCGCCACCGAACGCGTTCCCCAGTCCGTGCTGAACTGCGAGCCTGCCCACGCAGCAAACATCGGATTTGCATCCGGCAAACTCAGATGTCCGTTCCACCATGCGACGCTGGAGAAGATCGACGGCACATGTTCATACGCTCCATCGGTATCGCGGCTGAAGGCATACATGCCGTCGCTGCCGCGGAACTCCTTGAGGAGCGTTGCAATCGACTTTGCCGTACTGACTGCGGACGCAGAGGCTTCCGCATCCTTCATCAGCGTTGCCAGCCGCGACATGGCTTCACTGCTCTGCTGATCGAGAGCGACCAGGTAGACCTCCTGATGCGGCAGCTTCGGCAGCCACTCTTCCACCCAGCCCGTACCCTGCGAGTTATCGAAGGCGCCCGCGGTGGTGTGAGCGCGGGTAAATGCATAGGCCCGCTTCACGTTGTCCCAGTGCGTCCGCAGGAACGCAATATCACCCGTAGCGCGGACATAGTCTTCCATCTGCATGACGAACAGAGGCGTCGCATCGGCGGAGGCATAGAGATACGGCAGCTTTGTCCACTCCACCGCTTCGGCTGTCTGCGAATACTCATGCATCATCTTGCCGTCTTCGCGCTGATGCGAGATAAGGAACTCAAGCGCCTGGCGGCTGAGAGTGAAGTCGCCATAACTATTCACCGCATAGAGCGTCCACAACGTGTCGCGGCCGAAGAACCAGCCGAAGCCTGGGCGTGCTGAATCACCCGAGGTATACCATCCGCCGGCGAGACCTGCGCCATCGCTGCGCGTAATCTTCGATTGCTCGATTGCCACCTCGGCCCACTGCAGAGCTTCATCAAATTTCTTGTCGGGCGTGTGAGCGGTCAGACGCTGATCGAAGAAATGAGCGAAGTAGTCTGCCGTAGATCGATAGAGGTCCTGAACGTGATCGCCGGCGGCAAAGGTCTTTTCCAGCAGCGCGCGCCTGTCTTGCTGTGTGCCACTCGACAGATCTGCGACAGAACATAGCAGCGGGAAAAAATGCGCATCGTCCTTTGCAGGATCGTAGGTAAAGGTAAAGGTCAGCGGTGTGGTTTGTGGACGCTCCTGATAAGGACGGATATCGCCATGTGTCGCCTGCGGCATGGCGATAGCGCCGAAGAAAGCGGGATTGTCCGTCTCCAGCAGATAGGCGCCGCCGGTGCCGGCGGGAATCCAGCTACCGTTCGGACGGCCGAAGTTCGGCGCGGGCCACTGGCGTTCCAGGCTTGGATCGAGTGAGAGCGTAATTGCCGCGGGGCGTGATGCGTGCACTTCGAAGAGCACCACCGCTGTCGCCTGGCCGGCGGGCTGTCCACGCGGGATGAACATGTGCTGCTTCACCGTAATCGCCGCATGCGAGTAAGTAATCGTCGTATGGTCGGGACGGACCTCGATCTCCGCGGCCTGGGCGTTCAGATCGATGAGTGCCGGATATCCCTCAAGCCGCGCCGAGAGCTTTGCGTTGTGAAAGATCTTCACGGGGAGCAGCCACAGCTCAAAGCTTCCATCCTGCTGGCCGAGAATGGCTCCGCGCTCTCCTGTTACAGAAAAGGGCTGATTGGGGCGGGCAGCACGAGGGATGACGAGTGGATTCGCATTCAGCGCAAACGCATCGGCGGCACGGAAGTCACGCTGCAGGTACGCGCGATCGAGCGGCAGTGATTGTGCGTGTGCACTCGGCATAGAGAGAAGCTGCAGTGCAGCAAGAACGGGCAGATGCAAAATGCGTGGCATGGCGGAACGCATGAGACCTCAGGTGCTGATGGGAGAGATTCTTGTGTTTTTCAGGAGACTTGAGCATTTTTCCTGTTGCTGGGTATCCCGGAATGGGCGCGCAGCGGCATTTTCATTGCGGAAAACGCCCATAGATGCGGAAGCCCTACGCTACCCCTACAGGAAAAATGTTCTTGCCGTCCGAAGCGTTGAAAAGCAGGTCCTTCGCGATGCTCAGGATGACACCATTTTGATACGGACTTCCAAAACATTGCACTAGCAAGTGGGCGTGAAGACCGATACCGGTCTTCACGCCCACTTGCATGGTTAGAACTGCAGACGTGCCGCGAATTGCAGACGGCGCATCGTGCTGTTGGGTTCGAGGGAGGTGATGGTGCCGGCGGTCGACTGTGTTGAAGCGGAGCAGTCGACGCAGCGGCCGTAGGTTGCAGTGGGAATATCCAGAGCCACGTGGTTGAAGACGTTGAAGGCCTGGAACTGGAACTGGCCCTTTACACGCTCGGTGATCGGGAAGTCCTTGATGAGCGAGGCATCCGCAAAGAAGTCGCGGGGCCCGACCATCGAGAGACGGCCGACGTTGCCAAACTGTCCGACCTGAGGACGGCTGAATGGACCGGAAACAGCTCCATTGGTTGCAAGCGCGGACACCGGCGTGAAGTAACGGCGGGAGTGACTGGACGTATCGAACGAACCAACCGACAGCGGAAAGGCCGAAGCGTTGCCGTTAGGACGGCAGAGGCTGGTCGTTCCCGGACTGGCGAAGCCGGTGTCGAGGTCCTGATCGGACGCGCACTCTGCATAGGTGGGCGTGAACGGACGTCCGCTCTCCCACGTGCTCTGTCCGGAGAGAGACCATCCGCCGATCACGTAATCGACCGGCTTGTTCACCTTGGAGAAGAGCATGCGGTTCTTGCCGAAGGGCAGCTCATACACGCCACTCAACACAAAGATGTGTTCGCGGTTGGTGTCGTTGCGGCCCCACGAGGCACGCTTGTACTGCGCAAAGGCGGCGTCGTTGGCATAGTTCATTGCCCTCGACCAGGTGTAGTTAGCGTTGAATGACAGACCATTCGACATATGCTGCGTCACCTTGGTCTGTAGTGCGTTGTAGATAGCGCGGCCGTTCGGCTGGGCGCTGGTCATACCGCTTGAGCAGCAGGTAACGACCTGTCCCTGATACACACCGGAGAACCGGTTGTAGTACGGACGGCGCAAGGTATTGCCGGCGGCAAGCTGTGCCGCCGAGGTTGGCAGACTTGGGCTGTTCAGATCGTAGCCATAGGTCTCACCGGGATAGACGCGATCGCCGATATTACCGACATAGGCGATCTCAGCCGTGGTTTTGCTGCCGAACTGCTGCTGGATAGCGACGTTGTACTGGAAGACCCGAGGCAGCGTGATGCGGTCGCCGCGGAACTGCTGCGCATACTTATCCTGGAACGGAATGATGCCGTTCGTCGGAATGGTGAACGCCGTGGGCCGTGCCGGTGGTGCGGCCAGCGTAGAGGCATATTGATTGGCTGCGTAGTTACCGGTGCGATCGGTATCTTCATTGCCCTGCACCGGCAGGTTGTGCGAGAGTACGCTGCCGAAGAGCGTTCCGAAGTAGCCGACCGTGTCATAGGTCATGCCCGCGCCGGCGCGGACGACGGTGTTGGGATGAAGCTGGTAAGCGATGCCGAGACGGCCTGCGACGTTGGTGTAATCCATGCGCTGGCCGCCGTTGGTGCCGATGCCGTTCGCACCCGCGACACGGATGCCGCCCGCCTCAAGCGAGGCAAAGCCGCCATGACCCACGCCATTGACCGCTTCGGGGAAGATGAGATCCCAGCGCACGCCGTAGTTCACGGTGAGCTTCGGCGTAACGCGCCAGTTGTCCTGCGCATAGAAAGCAAGACGTTTTTGATAGCTGTACTGATCGTTGATGAAGACATCGAAGCGCTGGAAGCGCGCTGCATAGCCGACGAGGAACGAAGCGACATCACTGCCGCCGGATCCATTGAGACCCGTCGATGAGTTGTCGAAGAGGAACTGGCCGCTGCGGTTGAAGTCGCTGGCGTTACGGACGTTCTTCGCGTAACGCAAATCGGCGCCGAAACGGATGGTGTGATTGCCGCGGGTCTTGGTCCAGTTATTCACAAGCTGGAAGACCTGCTCGCTCTGCAGCAGCGGGCAGTTGCAGCCCTGGTTTCCCAGGCCGCTGAAGCCGCCCTGGTTGAAGTTGAAGGTCGGGGCTCCGCCGGTATCAGCGGCAACATTCAGGTTGGGGATGCCTAGAGTATCTGCAGATACCTGGCCGGGATACTTGCTCTCGGCAACGTGATAGCTGAGAAAGCCGAAGCGTAGATCGGTTGCAAGCGAAGGTGAGAGCGCCCAGTCGAGACCGGCGGTCGCGCTCTGGTTCTGCGTGTTGGTGAGGCCGCTGGTGTTCTGCAGACCAAAGCCCTGTCCGCCGGCAGCGCCGAAGACCGGAACACCGGTCAGGCGGAAGAGAGCGTAATCATAGCGGCCGAAAAGATGCAGGTTCTGCGTCGCCTGATGATCCAGACGAACGTCCGCCTGGTCTCCATTGAGAACGCCGTTGCCGCTGGCGACGTAGTTGTTCGTCGCCGCCGTTCCGTTGGCGTTGGGGGCGGGGATAAGATGAAGCAGATTTACTGCCTGCGCGGAGAGAGCGCTTACCGGAATCTGTCCGGGCGTGCTGCTATACGGAGTCTTGGTGACAGGGTTATAGAGCACCTGGCTGGTGTACTGCGAAAGGTTGCAATTTCCGCTCGACGCAAGGCAGGTGGAACGCAGCAGCGCCGTGGGCACGTTCTGTTGCAGCGTGCTGCCGAGCCGCTGACGCAGCCCCTGGTAGTCGAGGAAGAAAAATGCCTTGTCCTTAATAATGGGACCGCTGAGGGCTCCGCCGAACTGGCTGTAGAGCTCACTGGGGATAAAGCGGTTGCTGACAGGATCGGCCTGGTACTGCGTGAATGGGTTGCGGGCGTAGAAGTAGTCGCTGTGGCGGAAGAAGAAGGCATCGCCGTGAAGGTCGTTGCCGCCCGACTTGGTAGTGACGTTGACGATGCCGCCGGCAGCGCCGCCGAACTCGGCATCGTAGTTCTGCGTAATGACCTTGGTCTCGGCAATGGAGTCGAGGGTGGGGTTAATCACGATGATTCCCAGGACGGGGTCACGGTTGTCGGTACCGTCGAGGATGAATCCCTGTTCGCCGTAGTTCGAGCCGTTGGAATTGAGAGCGATGCCGCCCTGCGGGTTCTCCGGACCGGCGATGTTGAAGCTGGAGTGCTGCACGCCCGGGGTCAGCAGCAGGAAGTTGGTGAAGTTCCGGGTGAAGTTGGGGACGTTCGCGATCGTGGTCTGATCAAGCACCGTCGCAACGTCCGCCTTATCTGTCTTCAGGGCTGGAGCTTCGGTGGTGACGTTGATGGTAGTGGTCGCGGCTTGCAGGCCGACGGTGAGATCTACTTTCTGCGCGCTGTCCGCGTGGACGTCAACGGGCTGCGATTCTGTCGGGGAGAAGTTGGGAGCCTCGACCTTTACCTTATAGGTATCGGGAATCAGGCGATCGACCCTCCAACCACCATCAGGTCCAGAGGTGACGACCTGCTGGGTTCCCTTCTGAGTGTCTGTCACGGTCACTGTGGCTCCAGGAATGGCGGCACCGGTCGCGTCGAGTACGTTGCCGTACAGCGATCCGTAGAGTGCCTGGGCAGAGAGCTGCACCGCACCGGTCATCAAAAAGACCAGTGCGAGCAGACAGTAGCCCACTAGGGATACACGTCGTTGCTTCTTCATTGTGTTTACTCCTGCGTGGTGGAAGCACCATGCGTCGTCTCTTTTCGGGACGTCGTGTTGGATGCATCAGCTTTGCACCCGGACTGCTGCCTGACACCCGTTGGCAAGGCGCTTTACGGTCAATTCACCGTGCTTCACGGGGAGTAAACTGTTGATTGGAAATGAAGTTCAGTCCGGAAGAGATCGAACAGTACCGGGGCGTCACGGAGCGGGTTTCAAACGGTTCTCAGCTTGCCGCTTCTCCGAAACTCAGGGAGTTCCTGAACTACATCGTGGACTGCGCTCTGCGTGAATGCCCGGAAGAGGCCTCAGAACAACAGATTGGAGTGAATGTCTTCGGCCGCAAGCCGGGCTACAACTCCAGCGAAGACTCGATCGTTCGATCGCAGGCGCGACTGCTGCGGCAGAAGCTCGCCTCCTTTTTTAAGGAGGAAGGTGCATCGGAGCCCATCACCATCGAGATTCCCAAGGGCCACTATCTACCTCTCTTTAAGGCGCGCTCGATCGGCGAAGTCAGTCTTCCCGCAGTGGCGTCCGCCCTCTCGCTTCCCTCATCAGTCATCGCTCCCGAGAGCCGAGGGCGAATATCGCTCGGCATCATCTTTATTCTGGTGGCACTGGCGGCGGGCCTGGTGCTTGGCTATGCCCTGCCGCGCCGGACTGTTGCATCGGCACAGTTGCACGATCCCTTGTGGGCGCCGTTTCTCAGCCAGGACCAGCCACCGCTGGTGATCTACAGCAACCCCGTCTTTCGTGGCGCTCCTTTAAAAGATGGGCTTCGGCTGCTTCCTCCCGGCACGGCCAGCAATGCGCCCGAAGACGACACCTACACCGGTACCGGCGAGGCACAGGCTATCTATACCCTGACGCGTTTCTTCGATCGCGCGAATCGTGACTTCGTGCTGAAGCGAAGCAGGCTGGTGACGTGGGATGACGCAAAGTCGCGCAACCTGGTCTTTCTGGGAGCTTCAACGCAGAACACGGCGCTGGCGGAGTTGCCAACGGCGACCCAGTTTGTCATCCGCCTGGATGAAAATGCCCACGGCTATGTGAGTAATGAACATCCGCTTGCGGGGGAGCCGCATAAGTTTGTCACCGACAGTAGCGATGAGTACGCCATCATCGCGCTGCTGCCTGGCCTTGAGTCTTCGACGCGGATTCTTGCTTTTACAGGATTGACGACCGTCGGTACACAGTCTGCTGTGGAGTTCGCACTGGATCCAATACATCGTGCGGATCTGGCAAAACGCGCCGGGCTGGACCACAATCTGGCGCGGCCGTTCGAAGCGTTGCTACGGGTACATGTAAGACGTAACGTCGGCCTGGACTCAGAGATCGTCGCGTTTCATACGCGGTAGTTGCGGTTCGAGCTTCGCTCGAAGACCCACATAAGCTTCGCGTATGTGGGGCACCCGGAGTCTGGGCTCGACTAGTTTCCGGTAGCCTTTGGGCCGCCGCTATTCGCGTCGGCGAGCTTCATACCGCTGAGGCCACTGGTATAGCGGGCAACACCTTTATAGATGGACTCGGCGATGCGCTCGCGATAGTCCGCCTGGCGGAGCTGCGAGGCATCTCTCGGGTTGGTCACGAACGAGATCTCGGTGAGGATCGAAGGCATGTTCGCACCAATGAGTACGACAAACGGAGCCTTCTTGATGCCGCGGTTCTTCAGGCCGTCATTCCCCTTCTGCAGGCCGCTGTAAAGCGACTGCTCGACGTCGAAGGCGAACTCACGCGACTCTTCGATCTTGTCCTTTAGCGTGATCTTCTTTACCAGGTCACTCAACTGCGAGATCGACTGATTGGAGACTGCGTTCTCACGAGCGGCAACCTCCAGCGCATCGGGCTGCGAGGTGAAGTTCAGATAGTAGGTCTCGACACCGCGCGCGGAGTCATCGCGTGAGCTGTTGGCGTGGATGGAGAGGAAGAGATCGGCCTGTGCCTTGTTGGCAATCGCCGTACGTGTCTCCAGCGGGATGAAGGTATCGTCGGAGCGTGTATAGACGATCTCCGCACCCAGACGCTCGTGCAGCAATTTGCCGAGACGTAGCGCGACGTCGAGCACGACATCTTTCTCCATCAGCCCGTCGACACCGATGGTGCCGGCGTCATGGCCACCGTGGCCGGCATCGATCACGATGCGGCCGATCTTCAGACCAAGCGCACGCACCAGAGAGGTTTCGCCCGCAGTGGTCGGTGTCGCGACATGGCCGATGGACTCATCCGCAGCGGTGATCTTCTTTCCTTTGCGCTGTTTCTTGTCCGCGGCGGGAGGAACGGGCAGGTCGCTCACCGCAACCTCCACCGGGCGCACACTCGCAGCGATGGGCTGTGTCGTGGGAGCGGACGTTGCCTTCACCTTGCCGGGCTGGGTGCTGAGATTCGCGACCTCACGCGTACTCGCCTGCTTCGTCGCAATCGTGCTGGGCACGGCCAAGACCGGAGCCACACTCTTCTCCGGAGCGGGAGGCAGAGGCTCATCCTCGGTAATGGGATCGCTTGCCGGGCGAGAGATACCTTCGTGCTCATCGCCCGCGGGCTTGGCGGGTTTGTCGGCGACCTTTGCGGTTGCGCCATCGCTCGGCTGTTTAGCGGCAACTTCGGTGGGCTTGTTCTTCCCTGCACCCTTCGATCCGTGAATATCGATGATGAGCCGGTAGGGATTCGGCAGCAGGAACGCGGAGTACTCAGTGACATTGCTCACGTCGAGCACGACGCGGGTCACGTCATTCGAAAACTGGGCGATGCGGATCTTCTTCAGGAAGCCGTCGTCGGTGACGGTAAAGTTCTTGCCGACCATGTCCTGAGCCAGCCGTGTGCCGTGCAGATCGAAGAAGATGCGCTCGGGATTGGGCACGCGCGCGGCCTCATACTGGACTTCATCCCCGAGGTCGATGGCAACGCGTGTGTAGTCCGGCGTGGACCAGTGGCGAATGCCGCTGACCTGTGCCAGCGCTCCCTTGTGGCGAGGTATGGGCGCGGTCGAGACCGGCTGCAGTTTCTGCGAAGAAGTATCAACCGGTGCACTCGAAGGCGTTGGATCGATCGCAGACCCCGAAGCCGCTCCAGAGGTAAGAGGCATCGCGGGCAACCGTGCCAGGTTGTTTTGGCGAGGCTGCGGCATCTCCACCGGAGGCGGCGCTGGCGGAGCAGCCGCAACTACCGGCTGACGCGGAGCAGGACGGTCGCCATGCTTGATGGCGTCGAGACCGGCGCGAGCGTCCTGCGCTTCCGTCGAGCGAGGATAACGGCGCAGCAGCTCGTCATAGTGCTGGCGGGCGAGCTTCGCGTCGCGGAGATCGTTCTGCGCAATGATGCCTTCGGCCAGGAGCGCCGGGATCCGCAATGACGAGCCGGGATACTGCTTGCGCAGGAACTCGAATTGACCGAGCGCGGCCTGGAACGACTTCGGATCGTTCAGACTGCGGCCCTGCTCGGCGAGCAGCTCTCCCACGGCGAAGATGGAGCCGGGAGCGTGCACGTCGGCGGGGTTGGCGTGATAAATGGCGCGGTAAGCGTCCATGGCATGGGCAAAGGCCACTCGGGTCCGCTGTTGCTCGGGCGTTGCTTCGAGCTGCTCGCGCAACTGCTCGGCCTGTTGCCAGGGCGAGACCGTGACCGCCTTCTTCCGCACCGCCGCCATCGCCAGCGTAGAGACGCACAGACCAACAACGATTCCAGAGCGAATTGAGGCAAAGACACGCATGCGGCAGCGCCGGCAAAAGCCGAAACGCTTCCAGTTTACCGAGCAGTTAACCCGGAAACACTGCACAAAAACCGGAGCGTACTTGGGTGGTAAATGGGGGTGTCGGGATCGATCCCGGGAAAGCCACCCAACCGATTGGGCCACTTTTGGGTTTGTCATTTCGTAGCGAAGCGGAGAAATCTGCTTTCCGCCTATATCTTGGCGCCCCTCGGAACGAGGAAACCAGGTCTCGCTTCGCTCGATACCCCACCCTTTGCTTGCGCAAAGAATGGGGCAACGAGATCTGTGGTTCCTAAACTTCGGTTTCTCTACGACAATAACGATTTCAGGGTCTCGGTTGCGGAAGAGATGGCGCCGTCGAGCGCCGCGACATCCGATCCGCCGGCTTCGGCCAGGTCAGGACGACCGCCGCCCTTGCCACCGACCTTGGCTGCGAGCGCGCCGACCAGCTTGCCGGCGTGCACCTTGCTGCCGGCGAGATCTTTCGTGGCGCCGACGATCAGGGCTACCTTTCCATCTTCGGTGGCCGTACCCAGCACCACCACACCGGAGCCGATCTGGTTACGCAGGTTGTCGACCAGCTCGCGCATCTGGTTGCGGTCCAGGCCCGGCACGCGCTGCGCCAGCAGCTTGATGCCGTCTACATCGACGGCCGCATCACCCGTAACCGCGGAAGCCGCCGACTTCATACGCGCCTGGTCAAGCTCGCGCTTCAGCTTCTTCAGCTCCTCTTCCTGCGCGGCGATCTTGTCGCGAAGCGCCACGGCAGGGTCAGCCGCCGTCGTCGCACCGACGATCTGTGAAGCGACACGAGCCACATCGAAGTCCTTGCGGAACTCGCTGAGCGCACCTGTACCGGAGACTGCTTCAACACGGCGGACGCCGCTCGAGACCGAACCCTCGCCGACAAGCTTCAGCAGGCCGATCTCGCCGGTGGCCGCGGTGTGGATACCGCCGCAGAGCTCGGTGGAGAAGTCGCCGATCTTGATGACGCGCACGCGGTCGCCGTACTTCTCGCCGAAGAGCGCCATCGCCTTCAGATCATTAATAGCCTCGTCGATCGGCACATCTTCGAAGACCTGGACGGTGGTGTTCTTGAGCACCTGTTCGTTGACGATGGACTCGATCTGTTCGAGCTCTTCGTCCGCGACCTGCGAGAAGTGCGAAAAGTCGAAACGCAGGCGCTGCGGATTGACCAGCGAGCCTGCCTGCTTGACGTGCGTACCGAGCACCTCGCGCAGCGCGGCGTGCAACAGGTGCGTGCCGGTGTGGTTGCGCGTGGAGGCAGCACGGACTTCGCCATTGACGACGGTGTCGAGGACGTCGCCGACAGCGATGGGCTGACGCGCGACCACCTTGTGCGCAAAGACGCCCTGCACCGGCTTGGTACATCCAGCCACATCGGCGACAACCGAGTTGTGATCGGCAGAATAGAGCCAGCCGATATCGCCCACCTGACCGCCGGAGTCGGCGTAGAAACTGGTGGTATCGAGGACGACCTCGCCGGCATCGCCGGGGTTCAACACAGTGGCGCCGACGCCATCCTTAACTATAGCCAGAACCTTCGCGCCATCGACACGCAGTAGCTTGTATCCCTGGAACTCTGTCTTCGCGAGGTCGCGGAAGACCGGAGCGGCGGTCTTCTGGGAGCCGCCCTTCCAGGAAGCGCGGGCGCGGGCCTGTTCTTCTTCCTTGGCCTTCTCAAAGCCAACAAGGTCGAACTCAATGCCGGCATCGCGGGCGGCGTCCACCATGAAGTCGAGCGGCATGCCGAAGGTCTCGTACAGACGGAAGGCGAGAGCGCCGGATTTCAGCGTCTCCTCGTTCATCTGCGAGAGACCGAGCTGCAGCGTGCGGGCGAACTGCTGTTCTTCGGCGAGCACGACCTTGGCGACGCGGTCGGCGGTCTCGTGCAGCTCCGGATAGGCCGTTCCCATCTCATCGCGGACGGCATAGACCATCTCGTGCATGAAGGGCTGCTCCTGCCCCAACAAACGTCCGTGACGAATACCGCGGCGCATGATCTTGCGCAGCACGTAACCGCGGCCTTCGTTGGCAGGCAGCACGCCGTCACTGATCAGGAAGGTAGCGGCGCGGGCGTGGTCGGCGATGATACGCAGCGAGGCACGCGAGCGGTCGTCGATATCCGAATCCTTCTCGACCCTGTGGTGAGTAAGCTGTTCGGCGCGATTGATCAGCGGTGTGAACAGATCGGTCTCGAAGTTCGAGATCTTGCCCTGCAGCACGCAGGCGATGCGCTCCAGGCCCATGCCGGTATCGATGGAAGGCTTGGGCAGCGGCGTCAGCGTGCCGTCGGCGGCACGATCGAACTGCATGAAGACTAGGTTCCAGATCTCGACATAGCGCTGCTCATCCTGCGGGAAGGGGACGTCCACGCCCGGCTGGTCGGCGGCCTCGAGGCCAAGGTCAAAATAGATCTCGCTGCAGGGGCCGCAGGGGCCGGTGTCGCCCATCTGCCAGAAGTTATCCTTGGCGCCCATCTCGAAGATGCGCTCCCTGGGGACTCCGGCCGCAATCCAGAACTGCTCGGCCTCATCGTCGCGGGGCACGGAGCCCTCGCCGGCGAAGATGGTGACGTAGAGCTTGTCTTTAGGGATGCCGTACCATTCCGGGCTGGTCAGCAGTTCCCAGGCGTAGGCGATGGCGTCCTTCTTGAAGTAGTCGCCGAAGCTGAAGTTGCCCAGCATCTCGAAGAAGGTGTGGTGGCGGCGGGTGAAGCCGACGTTTTCGAGATCGTTATGCTTGCCGCCGGCGCGGACGCACTTCTGGCTGGTAGTGGCACGCGAATAATCGCGCTTTTCCGCCCCCAGGAAGACGTCCTTGAACTGGTTCATGCCCGCGTTGGTGAACAGCAGCGTGGGGTCATTGGCCGGCACCAGCGATGACGAATGGATGCGGCGATGCTGCTTGGTCTCGAAAAAGCGAAGGAAATCCTCGCGAATCTGGCTTCCGGAACGATATTGCATGACCTGTTAAGTCTAGCAGCGCGGCGCGGCCATTTTTGCCGTTGCGTTGCCGCCCTCCGCCTGCAACACTAAGCGCAAGTACCCCAAATGATGTTTTTATCCGTTCTCTGAACGGACTACGGCCCAATGGATATCAATACTCTTTTCTTCGTGGAGTCGAGCCTGTTTTTCCTCTTCGGCCTCACGATGCTCGTAAATTCCCTTGCGAACCCGGGTCTGCGCGGAGCGTACTGGTTCGTTGCCTCGAACCTGGCCGGAGGCGTTGCCCTGTCGCTGCAGGGCGCACGCGCGCATCTGCCGGTGACGATAGGCATTGTCCTCTCAAACCTGCTCTTCGTAACGCAGTTGGTGTGCCTGAACCGCGCCGTCACCGCCTTTCTGGGCCGCATGGAACGGATGTGGATCGCCGTACTCGGCGTCTGCATGGTGGGAATGTGCGGTGTCGCGTATTTTTCGCTGGTGCACCCTGATATCGGCGTACGGGTTGCGGTCATCTCCGCCATGATGGCAGCGCCGGCGCTGATGACAGCATGGGTACTCTTCGGGCCGGCGGCCCCCGGCGTACGGACCGCATCGCGTCTGCTGGGCTCAGTCTTCCTGTTCTTTGCCGCAGTCACCTCCGTGCGCGGGTATGCGGTCTACCGCTTTCACGTCCCCAGCTTCTACTTCATCTGGCTGGACCTGATCGTGATTGCAGGCATCGCCTTCGGGTTTATCTGGATGTCGGCGGCCCAGTTGCGTGAGGATCTGGAGCGCCAGGCTATGACCGACCCGCTCACCGGGGTGCTGAACCGCCGCGCCGTGGAGCGTGAGGTGGTAGAGCTGCTGCAGCGCTCGGCGAAGACCGGTGGAACCATCTCGGCGCTGATGCTGGATATGGACCACTTCAAAGGCATCAACGATCGCTTCGGCCATCATGGCGGCGACAAGGCGCTACTGGCGGTAACGCATGCCATCCGGCGCTCGGTGCGCGGCACCGACCTGGTGGCTCGGCTGGGCGGGGATGAGTTCATGGTGGTACTGCCGGATACCCCTATGGAGATGGCCCGTATGATCGCCGAACTCATCCGCGGAGAGGTCTCCTCCCTGAGGGTGCAGACCGAAACCCATCAGTTCCAGGTGCGGGTCTCAGTCGGCATCACCACGCTGGTGGGCCAGATTGTGGGGCTGGAAGATCTGATCAAGCAGTCTGATCGCGCGCTGTATGAGGCGAAAGCGGCAGGACGGAATCGGGTATTCCCTTCAGGCGAATTTGAGCCGGCGTTTATGGCTTAGGTTTCCAGGCGGATCGATAAATTCGGTTGAGCCACCGCTTTTTGATTTGTCATCCCGCAGGGATCTGCTTTTCTTCCGATTTTGCCCAGGCAAAAGCATCGGAAGAAAAGCAGATTTCTCCGCTATCCTTCACCCCAACCCGGCAAAGCCGGTTGGGGACCTGGGGCGTTGCCCAGGCTGGTATAGAGCGCGCCTTCAGCGCTTGGGGCCCTGGCACCCTTCAGAGTCCTTCAAACAACTCCCAGATGCGGGCCAGGTGATGGTCATCGTGTTCTGCGACAAAGAACAGATGGTCCGTCAGCGTCATGGGCTGCTTCAGACGTGGGTGCACAATGCTGCGGTCCCATGCCTCTTCTTCCAGAGAAACCACGCGGGTCAGAAGCCTGCTGCGCGCACTGCGGAAGCCGGAGAGTATCTCTTCCAGTGGACGCTCGTTATATCCACCGTCGGTTGTTGCGCGATTGGCAAGGTCAGTAGGTGTAAGGGTGTTGCTGCCTCGGACGAAGTCTTCCACCCGGGTGAGCCATAGCGGCTCGAGCTGCAGCAGATGGCCGGCATTCTCCTGCGCGGACCAGCCATGTTCAGGTCTGGCGATCAGCCGCTGATGGGTATAGCCTCGCAGCTCTTCCTCCAGTCGCGCTGGCGTGCCGCGCAGACGCGCCATCAGGTTGGGTAACAGCTCCTTTGGATATCCGAAGGAAAACTTCCGCTCAAACCACACTGCAATCTGCGTCATGCTTGCTCTCCTTAAATTCCGCGAGAGAAGTGTGCTTTACCTTCACGGCTCCGCGCCATCGTTATAAGTAAAAATGCATTACGCATAAACAGAGCAGTGGATGCGCAACCCCTGCCGCAGGTTTTGGTTGCCTTTTGCTGACGAAATTTATTTTCCTCCTCCGCTGCAACATTCTTAAATCGCGAGGGTATGAGGGAGTGGACCCGCCGTATATAAGCGGACACAAAGGTCGCAGGAGTTTCCCCCATGTCGCTTCTCACCCGAGGTCGTACACTTTTCGTCGCCGCCGCGATGTTGTTCTCCGCAGCCGTTATTCAGGTGCCGCAGAGCCAGGCAGGCGTGTTTATCTCAGTTAATTTTGCTCCGCCGGCGTTGCCTGTCTACACGCAGCCGCCGCTTCCTGCACCCGGCTACATCTGGACTCCTGGTTATTGGGCCTATGGCCCCGGAGGCTACTACTGGGTTCCCGGCGTATGGGTTGCGCCTCCACGTCCAGGTTTCTTGTGGACCCCTGCCTACTGGGGCTGGGAGAATGGCGCCTATCTCTTCCACCCCGGCTACTGGGGACCGCACGTCGGCTTCTATGGCGGCGTTAACTACGGCTTTGGCTACTTCGGTTCCGGCTTTGGCGGAGGCGAGTGGCGGGGCGGCAGCTTCTTCTATAACAGCGCCGCCGCGAACTTCGGCAGCGTTCACGTCACCAATGTGTACGTGAACAAGACCGTGATTGTGAACAACACCACGATCAATCGCGTCAGCTATAACGGCGGCAATGGCGGCATCCAGATGCGTCCGACTCAGTTCGAAGCAAGCGCCATGCGCGAGAACCACGTAGTAGCGACCAACGAACAGATGCAGCACCAGACCTTCGCCTCGCAGAACCGCGCGCAGTTCGCCACAGCGAATGGCGGACATCCTGGAGTGATGGCGGCCGCGACTCCTGCCTCGTTCCATGCCAATCCGACGAATGCGGCGGCAGCAGCGCGCTTCAACCCGAATCAGCGTGAAGCCAACCAGGACCAGCGCATCGCCAATGGACTGCATAGTGGACAGATGACCTCCGGCGAGGCTGCCCAGGCGGAACGGACACAGGCCAACATCGATCGGCAGGTCCATAACGACCGTGCCGCGAACGGTGGCTCACTGACCCCCCAGGAGCGCCAACAGGTCAACCGCGAACAGAATGCGGCCAGCCGCCAGATCTACAACGACAACCACAACGCCAACCGCGTTGCTCCGAACGCCGTGAACAATCGCGAAGCCTATCAGCAGCAGCGGGTTGCCAACGGACTGCGTGATGGCCAGCTCAACTCAGCCCAGGCTGCACGCGACAATCGCCAGCAGGCCGGAATTGCCCAGCAGGTGCACAACGAGCGTGTCGCGAACGGCGGCGCCATGACCCAGCAGCAGCGGCAACAGGTCAACCGCGAACAGAACCACGCGGGACGCCAGATTAACCGCGAGGAGGGCCGGCGTTAGCCGTTCCCTTCCCGCCCTAACCGAAGAAGAGCCGTGGCCTGAAGCATTTCCCTGTAGATGTGGTGTAGGGCTTCCGCATCGATGGGCGATATCCGCAATGAAAACGCCGCTGCAATTCTTTTCCGGGATACCCAGCAACAGGGAAATGCTCTCTGTCGTCAGCCGCGGCTCTTCTTCTTTTGTGTCGTTTGCAGGTCGGGCGCCCATGTCCAGCCCTCCATCGCATGCAGCGGATCGCGTGGCTGAACAAGCTGCGGAAACTCATCGCGCCGTTCGACCATCACCATCATGCTGACCAGAGCATCAAAGGCGTCCTCCCCCGCACGAGCCGTCTGCAGCACCCCGCGCGGCAGAGCGGCATAGGCAGGATCTTCTTTCCGCTTCCGCAGCAGATACTCTGCACGCTTTTCCGGATTCGACTTGTGGACCGGCCCGGTGTTGAGCCGCGTGTATATCTCCACCACCAGCGGCAGCTTTGGCCGGTCAAAGGGCCAAACGGAAAAGCCTGCTTCGCGGAGTTGCAACAGCACCGGCATGCCGCGCAGCGAAGCCGTGCCTACCGAACCGGAACCGCCGATCTGGAAAACGGACTTCGGCGTGATGCCTTTCACGCGCAGCGCGCGCTCTTCCTCGGGAATCAGTGCCGCCAGCTTGCAGTCAATGTCAGTAGCGCGCAGCATGCGATGCAGCCGGTCGCCTGAGAACTCCGCGGGTCGCTTGTGTGGCTTCCCCCAGAAGCGGCGGTCTTCACACTCGCGCGAGAGCCATCGCTCGCCGTGCTGCTCGGCCACCAACCGCCAAAAAGCAGGAGCGCTCTCCATCTCCAACTCACGCAGGAACCATGCCGGGAAAGAAAAGCAGAAATCGAAGCCGACGACCAGCGACGGATCTTCCTTTGCCAGCTTGATCAGCCACTCGGCCGTCTCCTGCCGCGTGCGGCCGTTGGTCAGTGTGACTTTACCGTTGTGCCAGCGGGCGGCGTAGATGTGACGGCGTTGCCCAGCAGTATCGACGCGGCCTGACCAGTCGATCGCAATGACCTGCGCGACGCTCATTCCATCTCGTCCAGGCTTTCAACCTCAGCCAGCACATCATCGCTGGCCTTCAGTTCCTTGAGCGCCGCAAAGATGGTGCCGGTGGAGAAGCCGGCCGCAGCTAACCGCCGCACGATCCGTGCCGACTCTTTTTCGTTGGTCGGCGCGGCGATCCGCTTTTTGCGCAGGTGTTCGCGGGCCAGGTCGAGCTCTTTCACATCTTCGAACGCTGCCGTGAGTGTCTGCTCGATCAGAGGAGACGCAATCCCCTTCTGCCGGAGGTCATTGGCGATACGGCGCTTGCCGAAGGCCTGGTTCTCCTGGCGGAGCCGGGTGAAATCGGCGGCAAAGCGTGGATCGGAGAGATAGCGCATCTCTTCCAGCCGGGCAATGACACGGCCGATCTTTGCTTCGCCCTCGGCGGAGTCTTCCACACGGGCCTTCATCAGCTTCTTCAGCTCGGCCACGGTACGCATGCGGCGGCCCAGGGCGGCGGCAGCGTAATCCAGCAGCTCAGTCTCACTCATCGGTTCACGCGCTTTGGGTTTACGGAACGGCATTGACGTGAGGAGATTCTAGAAGAATTGACGGACGGGGTTCGGGGATTGATCGTCCCTGACGAATCTGGTTAGCTGGGTCGAACCGGGTGGGAGCCGTGGGCTTTTAGCCCACGGTCTATCGGCTCACTATAAAAATGGGCTTTAAGCCCTGGGCTTTTCTGCCCATCAGGAAAAGGCCCAGGGCTAAAGCCCATTTACTTTTGCGCCTTTATCAGCGGGCTGAAGCCCGCTGCTCCCACCCGTTAAGCCAGGGTCCGGGCTGTCTCAAATCAATCGAATTTGCCGATACGCCCTAGTCTGCGGAGTGCTCGTTCAATAGCCTCTTTTAGCCCTCTTTGTTGACGACAAAGCCCCCTTTGGCCCCTCCGGAGACGCGACCAGTTACACTTGCTGAGGAGAAAGTTCCTTTGCCAAACGAAGAGCAGCAGCCTGCAGAACAAAAGCGCGAAGAGACCCTGCTCGAAAGCATTGCCTCCATCGCCAGTGTTCTGGCCGTGGGTCTCTTCGTCATGACGTTTATCTTCCAGAACTTTGAGATCCCGTCGGCCTCCATGGTGAAGACGCTGCTGATCGGCGACCATGTGCTGGTCGACCGTGTCACCCTGGCCCCGCAGAGCAAATGGATGCCTCTGGTGCACTACCGCCAGCCCCACCGCGGCGACGTCTTCGTCTTCCTGAAGCCCGGCTGGCCCGATCTCTTCCTGGTCAAGCGTCTGGTCGGCCTGCCCGGCGACAAGATCCATCTGCGCAACGGCATTCTGTACGTCAACGGCGTTCA
Source organism: Terriglobus albidus (assembly GCF_008000815.1). Taxonomy (NCBI): domain Bacteria; kingdom Pseudomonadati; phylum Acidobacteriota; class Terriglobia; order Terriglobales; family Acidobacteriaceae; genus Terriglobus; species Terriglobus albidus. The sequence goes on from NZ_CP042806.1 coordinate 6,257,829, forward strand.
GCAGAACGAGTCCTACATCTCCAAGCCCGGTGACCGCGACGAGAACGGAAATATCCGCGAGTATCAGGAGTTCCGCGACGACTTCCCGATGTATCCGCCGCCGTCTTTTTATTCTTCAGAAGACGTGCCCGGTGTTTGGCGCGAGGACCTTCCCTCCCACATCCAGGGAGAGGATCTCGTTGTTCCCCCGGGCAAGGTCTTCGCCATGGGCGACAACCGCCTGGACTCACTGGACAGCCGCTTCTGGGGCTTCGTTCCCATGGACAACATCGTCGGCCGGCCTATGTTCGTCTACTGGTCGTTCGAGACTCCGGCGGACCAGATCAACAAACAGACGGTCGGCGACCGCATCGGCTTCGCAGCCCACGTGATTCTGCACTTCTTCGACGAGACGCGCTGGAAGCGTACGCTGCACCTGGTGAAGTAGATGTCTGAGATCGGCGCACAACCGAAGCGTTCGCGGCGTCGGCGTATCGCCATGGCTCTTGGCCTGATTGTTCTTGTGCTGGTAGCCATCTTTGCGCTGCCCCTGATCAACGTGGGCCGCTATCGCCTGCGGGTCGCGCAGAGCATCAGCGAGGCCATCGGCCGGCCGGTGCACATCGACAACATCACCCTGAGCATGCTGCCCACGCCGGGCTTCACGCTGGAGAACTTCGTCATCAGCGAAGATCCGGAGTTTGGCGCAGAGCCGGTGATGCGCGCCAACCAGGTGCACGTAACTCTTCGTTTGAGCTCGCTGTGGCGGCGAAAGCTGGAAGCTTCCTCTATCTCGCTGACAGAGCCCAGCGTGAACCTGGTCCGTGCCGAGAACGGCCGCTGGAATCTGCAGGGAATCCTGATGCACGCCACGCAGGTGGACGCCGCCCCTACCGCGCAGCCCAAAGCCGGTGCCAAGCCCCGCTTTCCCTACATCGAAGCCACCAGCGCCCGCGTCAATCTGAAGCTGGGCAACGAAAAGACGCCCTTCTCTCTTACCGAAGCCGAGTTTGCGCTCTGGTTGCCGAATCCGGACGAGTGGCGCATTCGCCTGGAGGCGCATCCCTCGCGTACCGACACCGATGCCAGCGATACCGGCGTTCTGCGAGTTGAAGGCACTCTGAAACATGCCGACAGCTTCAGCCAGGTTCCGATCGATCTGCACGGCGTATGGACCAAGGCTCAGCTCGGCGAGACCAGCAAAGTACTGACCGGAGCCGATGCCGGTCTGCGCGGAACCCTCGAATGGGGAGCCAACGTCAAGGGCACCTTCTCCGAGTCCAACGTGCAGACCTGGATCAAGCTGGAAGGCCTGCGCCGCGCGGAGTTCTTCCCGGCACAGCCGATCTCGGCGGAGATACGCTGCGGACTGCGCGCCACCAACCGTTTCCTGACCCTGGATGATGTGAAGTGCGAGGCGCCCGTCGATGCCGGCGCCGTTGCCCTGGGCGGACGGATCGAAGACGTCCGCGAGCCGGAGAAGGCGGCGATCCAGCTCGGACTTCGCCAGGTTGCCGCGGATACGCTGCTGAACTGGGGCAAAGTTGCGAGCTCACGCGTATCGCCGCAATGGACCGCCTCCGGAACCGTCGATGCGGATCTGACCTACGGAGCAGCTAGCGGATGGAAGGGGCATCTCACCGCCAACAAGCTGGGACTCTCCGCAAAGAACAATGAGGTCATCAAGGACCAGACGGTCGAGCTGACTGACGTTGCCGTGACTCCAGTGGTATTCAAAGGACGCCCCGGCCGGAAACCCGAAATGAGCAATCCGCAGGGCGATCTGCGGCGCTATGCCTTCACCTTCGATCGGCTGCCGGTGGAGCTTGGAGGAGAGGATCCTGCCCAGGTCAGCGGCCGATTCGATTCCCATCTGAGCCTGATCCAGATCACGGGTGAGGCCGATGCGACGAAGACACGGGATCTGGCCGCGCTGACTCCACTGGGCGACCAGATCGATCCGCTGCTGCCGAAAGACGGCTCCACCCAGTTGAACCTGAGCTGCCAGCACAGCAATACCACTCCACCGTTTACGTGCGCCACGAATGTGGTGCCTCCTGCGCGCGTTGCGCGCAGGAGGTAATTGAATCATGGAATAGATTGAATAATTGAAGAATGGGCTACGCGCTCCGTTCCTCTAAGCCCTCATTCAATTATTCCGTTATTCAATCATTCAATCCCTACGGGGCTGCTTTCACATCCAGCACATGCACCGTCGAGCGTAGCTCCGGTGTCGTGCCGTCATTCACCTGGACCTGTTGTGGTGCGTCGTTGAAGACAATGCGGGTGGTGGAGCGGGAGCGCGCCGGAACGCGGAGGCGCTCCGTAGTGGTCAGGTTGCCGGAGCGGATCGTCACCGGCACGTCGACCGCAGCATAGCCGGCATTCGAGACTTCGACGGAGATCAGGTAGCCGCCCGTGCGCTCGATGGCGCGCGGTGTTACGGAGACGATGGAGAGATCGGGCAAGCCACGGTCGTGGTCGACCCAGTCGTCAAAGAACCAGCCGAGATCTTTCTGCGATGTGTCTTCGAGCAGACGGCGGAAGGTTGCCGCATTCGGCGTGGGTTGCGTACGCAGCGCCGCCAGCGCCTGCTGCAGGGCGGTATCTCCGGCAATCGACCGCAGCATCCAGAGCACATAGGCCGCCTTGGTGCGGTAGATCAGATCGCTGTGTGCCTTCTCCAGCGGCTGTCCTTCACCGGCATCCGGCTGCGAGAGGTCAGGCTCGAGCAGCGTCAGCGCGCTGCGGCTGTCTTCCAATGCCGCAATTGCAGCTTCGCGACCTTCGGAGCGTTCGATCCAGAGCAGTTCCATAAAACGCGCCAGGCCTTCGTCCAGCCAAACGGGCTGGTTGCCGGTGTAGGCGTGCGTGAAGGCATGCACCAGCGCCTCGGCATCCTGGCCTGAGCCGCTCGGAATTTGCCCCACGAGGAATGGTCCGGACTCAAAAGGCTGCAGGATGTCTGCTTCCAGCATTGTTAGTGGTCCGTTAGGCCGCGCGCCCAGCCAGGTGGTGAGCAATGGAAAGACATTCAACGCCGTCTTGTTCAAATTGCTCGCCCGCTCAGCATCTTCAGAGATCACCGCCAGGTAACCACCGCCCAGCATCTCCGGCTGGTCTTTGCTGAGAAACAGGCTGAGCGGATGGAAGCCCAGGGGGAATGCCGCGAAGCTGGCGGTGGCAACACCGGTGGCAGCGGCGGAGGGCTGGTTCGGATTGTCCGGGTGCGTCTCCAATATCGCCTGGTGGCCGCACAAAAACGCCAGCCGCGGTGGGTCGCCGGCGTATTCGACTGTGAGACGTCCGCTCACGCGTGCCGTCTGCGTCGCCAGCCGATTGCGGCCGATGAGGTCATAGACACGGTTTCCATCACCCATGAACGCAGGCGGTGCACTGACGGGATACCAGAGCACATTACCGAAGCCGCGGACACCGGTAAAGTCGTCCGTGATGCGATCCCACTCCAGGGTGGAGGCCGAGGAAGAGCTCTCGGCGCCGGTGGTCTGTTCCACCTTGCCGGAGTACAGCACATCGAGGGTAACTGATGCATCAACAGAGAGAGGCCTGGGCAGATGTAGCACTGCCTCGGTGACCGCGGCGGTGTGGTCGAGATCGGTCTTCACCTGGTGTTGAGCCACCGGCAGGGTGACGGTGCGGCCATCTTCGACCAGCCGGGCCAGGTCCCACATCATGGACGATGAGATCTGGAGCGGAAGATCCTCGATCGGCTTCGTTCCACCGTTGCGCACAGTCAGCCGCACCCGGGCAGAGAGCGTGCTCTCTGTCGTATTCAGGTGAAGGTCCATGTCGTAGGCGGTAAAGATCAGCGAGGAACGAACCTCGTCCGGGACCTGGATCAGCACCGCCGGCTTCTTCTGGGGGGTCTCCGGAGGAGACTGAAAGATGACCTGGGGCGGTTGCTGCGCCCACGCCATACCGGCAGCCAGCAGCACAGCCGCACATCCCAATCGGTTTACAAAAGACATCTAGGAACCTAAACCCTTACGCGGTTTGGACGGCTTTGCCACCTGTACGGGAGCGCCGGCACGTTGTCGAACGGCCTCAAACATCACCACCGCGCCGGCGACTGAGACGTTCAGTGAGCTGACAGAGCCTGCCATCGGGATACGCAGCAGGTGATCGCAGGTGCGCTTGACCAGATCGTGCAGCCCGGCGCCCTCGCGTCCAAGGACCAGCGCCGTGTGTGTCTTGAAGTCGTGGTCGCTGTAATCGGGCGTACCACGTTCATCCAGACCGACCACCCAGACATTCGCCTCTTTCAGGCGTTCGAGAGCGCGCACAAGGTTGGTAACGCGGGCGATACGAACGTATTCGCTGGCTCCGGCAGACGACTTGGCGACCACCGCAGTCAGAGGCGCCGAGCGCCGTTCGGGCAGAAGGATGCCATCGACACCGGCTCCATCGGCGGTACGCAGCAGCGCGCCGAGATTATGGGGATCTTCGACGCCGTCGAGGGCGAGGAAGAAGTAATGCTCTCCGTTCCGGGGCGGAGCGGCCAGCAAGTCCTCAATAGCCAGGAACTTACGCTCGCGTACCTGGGCGACGATGCCCTGGTGCATCTCCGTCTTGGCCAGCCGGGTAAGCTCGTCTTTGGAGGCCGGCGAGCACTTAACCCCTGCTTTGCGACAGAGATCGAGCACCGCTTCCAGCCGGGCATCGCGGCGGTCACGGGCGAAACGGACGTGATCCAGCGGGCGGCCGCCGGAACGTACTGCCTCCTCTACCGGGTGAATGCCGTACAGAACTTCCATCCAAGCAGTTTATCGTCCTGCAAGCCCGCAAACGGCTGTTGCCAATTACGGGAAAATCGGGCGAAAACACGGGAAATTCTGCTCCACGGCTACGGCCAGGCGACCTATACTGAGCTTCACCCGATTTTTACGAAAAAATCGTCGCCTCCGAGTCTTTTGGCGCGAGAGGCCCGTCAGAGGAAATGTGCCGTCCTTCTCTTTAGTCCGTACTGAAGCCGCCATCGCGGAGCAGGCGCAGGAAAACGCCGCAATCGCGCGCGGGCTGAAGCGGCAGGACCCGGACCTTCTGGACACACTGATCGAGCAGTATCAGCACCGCCTGATGCGGTACCTGACCTTCCTGACCGGACGCCGGGAGATGGCAGAGGACCTCTTCCAGGAGACCTGGATGCGGGTGCTGGTGCGTGGCTCGCAGTACAACGGCAAAGCTCGTTTTGAGACCTGGCTGTTTACGATCGCCCGTAACCTGGTCATCGACAACGCCCGCCGCAAGACCATGGCCAGCCTGGACGAGATGAGCGAAGGCGGAGAGGACGAGCGCCCCTTCGAGATCGCCCTGGATGCGCCGTCTCCCTTTGAACAGTTTCAGGAGCGCGAGCACGCTGCCGAGGTAGCCGCGGTGTTGCTGACGCTGGAGCCAAGCTACCGCGAGGTACTGACGCTGCGCTTCCATGAAGACATGTCGCTGGAGGAAATCGCGACGGTAACGCGAGCTCCTCTCTCGACCGTAAAATCCCGGCTCTACCGCGGCCTCGCCGCCTTGCGACCGCAGGTCGAAGCCCTTCGCAGAGTACCAGCGGAAGGAACACGGTGATGGCTACAATGACTCCCCCCGCTCCATCGCGCGTCGTCAATCGCACGCACCGGGCGATTCGCGCACAAGCTCTTAAGCAACAGGCACAGAAGAGGAAAGTGCGGAGTCTCTATCTCCCGCTGATCTTCGGAGGTGTCTTGCTGATTGCTGCCATGGTCACTACGGCGGTGATCCTTGCCTCGGACTCCGACGTGGAAGACACGTTGCCCTATGCCAGTGAGCAGATCTTCGTGCTGCTCATGTGGCTCATCCCTGTCTCCGCAGCAGCGATCGGCGTGGTTTGGTACAAGCGTGTGAATGCTGGCCGCGGAGGTCGTAACTAATGGCGGAAGTTCACGAGCGCCGAGATAGAGATACCGGTAATGCCGAATACGATCTGAGCCTGGTTCCCACCTGGTCGATCCTGCTGGCTGCGATCTTCTTTGTCGGGCTGCAGTATCTCTTTCATTTCAAGATGCCCCATCGTCACGGCGAGCTGCTGGCGATGCGCATTGCGATGGGCTTCTTCTGGGGATCTGCGCTTGCCAGCTACGCCCTGCTGGCCGGTTACGTCAGCCGCGACGTCAAACGCCGCAATATGTCGGCGCCGCTGTGGGTGCTGATGGTCATCCTGATGCCTGCCGGCATCGGAGCCATCGTCTACTTCCTGGTGCGGCAGCCGGTAGTCTCCCGGTGTCCCCACTGCAGCACGGAGCTGCAGGCCGGCTTCAACTTTTGTCCGCAGTGCCGCTTCCAGACTGCGCCCGTTTGCGGACAGTGCTATCGCAGCGTGCAGATTACCGATATCTACTGCTCCAACTGCGGGCATGATCTTGCCACGGACGGATCTCCGCGCCGCCTGCGGGCCTATCACGACGAGTAGCTATCTCGATTTTGTTCGCGGTTCGGCTAGAGCATTTTTCCTGTAGGGGTAGTGTAGGGATTCCGATACCCAGCAACAGGGAAAAATACTCTAATTCGTCCCTTCTTCTATACTGAGTTATTGGCATGGCGATGACCGCTCTTATCATCGACGACGAGCCGCTTGCACGGCAGGAGCTGGAGTACCTGCTGGAAAAAGCCGGCGATGTGGAAGTGCTTGCCCAGGGATCGAATGGGATTGAAGCCGTCGAACTCATCCGTGAACACAAGCCGGATGTTGTTTTTCTCGACGTTCAGATGCCCGGCCTGGACGGGTTTGCCGTCCTGAAGAAGCTCATCGGCAAAGTCGCACGCCTGCCGCAAGTGGTCTTCGCAACCGCATACGATCAGTACGCCGTGCGCGCCTTTGAGGTAAATGCGGTGGATTACCTGTTGAAGCCCTTCGACCGCGCACGTGTGGAACAGACAGTCGAAAAGGCACGCGGCCGTGTGGCTGCGGAAGCCGCAGCCGCTGCACAGGCTCCCAGTGATCCGAACAGCGCCAAGCTCGATGCCCTGATGAAGCTGCTGGAAGAACAGGCCCAACAGGCCGCCGTTCCGGCACGCGCCAGCAGCAAGGTTGTGGTGAGAGCTCAGAGCCGATTGCTGCTCGTCGATCAGAAGCACATCTGCTTTGCCGCTATCGATGAGGGCCAGATCTCCATCGTGACGCAGAACGTTGAGGGAACCTCAAACTGCCGCACCCTGGAAGAGTTGATGGACCAGTTGAATCCGGAGATCTTCTGGCGTGCGCATCGCAGCTATGTCGTGAACATCCATCACATCCGCGAAGTGGTGCCGTGGTTCAAGTCGAGCTACCAGCTCCGCATGGACGACCGCCAACAGACGGAGATTCCGGTAAGCCGTGCGCAGACGAAACGGTTGAAAGAACTGTTCAATCTGTAACCCACGCCTTACATAGCCAGAGTGAGTAAGCGCTGAAGGCGCGCTCTATACCAGCCTGGGGCAAAGCCCCAGGTCTCGGGCGTATTGAAAATCCAAGGGCTGAAGGCCCGCTCTATAGTTCTTCAGTGAAGGGCGCGTTTGTCCAATACGCCCTAATGAGGTGGATCTAAAGCTCGTGACATAAATCATGAAGAGTTTGTGCCATCCGAAGCGTCGAAAAGCAGGTCCTTCACTACGTTCAGGATGACAACTTCGTGTAGGTAAGAGCATGGAATTTGCCTCAATGTCCCTGTTGGAGAAGTCGCATGTTGCGCAGCGTATCGGCGTCGTCCGGCTTCAGCTCCAGAACCTTCTTATACAGAACCATCGCGAGATCGCCTCGTCCTGCCTTCTGGAAGAGCGCTCCCAGGTTGTAATACGGCACGATGTCAGTAGTTTTCAAGTCAATCGCCATCGCAAACTGATGCATCGCATCGTTCGTGCGCTGCTCGCTGAGGTAGAGCACACCGAGATCGGTATGCGCGGCACTACTCTTCGGATCAACGTCCAGAAGCTTCTGCCAGGCCGCCTCTGCCTCCGCATTTGCACCCATGCCCTGATACGCTGAGCCGAGATTGAGGAGGACAGCCGTGTCATCGGCTTTCTGGGCCAGCGCTGTTCGATAGGCTTCCATCGCATCGCGATACGCATTCATGGCGAGATAGACATCGCCAATGCTGGCGTAGCCATTGGGATACCTGGAATCGATCTCCAGGGCGCGGCGATATTCCTGCAATGCCTCCTGAAGCTGCCCGCGTTCGCGAAGCGTGAATCCAAGATTGAAGTGCAGCAGAGCGCTCTTCGGCGTTCCCTCAAGAGAAGTTCGATAGAGCTGAACAGGATCGGTCCAGTCTCGTGCCCGAAGCCAGGTGCGGCCGATATTCCAGAGACTCCAGCCAATGAGGCAGAGCGTAAGAACCTGTTTGACGGCTGGACGTCTGATTCCGAAGATACCGGTCACCAGGGCCGTCACAAGACCGATGCCCGCCAGGTAGACGAACCGCTCTGCGATGCCCTGGTAGGTCATTACAAGGCAGAACGGCAGAATGACGATGAGATACCAGCACAAACCTTTCAACATCGACGGATTCTCTTTCCGTCGAATAGCGGCATAGGCAAACCCGGCTGCGGCGAAACACAATCCCACATACGACCAGATGTGACCTTGTTGGAGCGATAGGCTCGTCGATCTCTCCACACTCATGTGCACCGGCAGAAGCGACAGATGAAGATATTGGCTGAAGGCAAGCAGGCTCCACTTCAGCGAAGCGAATGTCGTAAAGGATTTCACTCCCACAGCAGCCCTCACCCCTGCCGATGCGAGCGAGGCGACCAGGATGCCGCCAGCCGGAAACAGCCATAGACGAGGAGATACTGCGGGGCGCATCATCCACAAAACCAGTAGGAGCAGCGGCAGCGCTACGACACCGAGCTCGTGAGAGAAATCCGCCGCAAGAATGCTGAGAAAGCTGACCAGAAGCCAGGAGCTGCGCTTGCTCTCGAGATATTGCAGTGAAGCGAGCAGGCAGCCAAGAGTAAACAGCGTGCACAGTTCGTAGGCACGTGCGCTGACCCACGCAACGACTTCGGTATTGATTGGAAGCGATAGCCAGATCAAACCAATCGCTGCCGCGACGGTAGCAGGGATCTTCGTCTTCCGGAAAAGCAAGAAGAGAAGAATGCCATTCAGAAGATGCAGAAGCAGATTGGTGGCATGAAATGCGGTGGCATTCAGCCCCCAAAGGCTATGGTCAACATAGATTGTCAGCCAGAAGATGGGACGGTAGGTAGAACCGCCATAGCCAAGATAGGACGTGCTGAGAGAGACCGGCTGCCCCAGGAAACGATGTGCGAAATTGCTCCATGGCTGCAGATTGCGATTATTCACCACCTGATCAAGGTCGTCATAGACGAAGGGAGCGCCAAGAACACTTCCGTAGGTGAGCAGCACAAGAGCAGTCGCAAGCAGGACAAACGTTCTGACGGGATGCATCTCGAACCAGCGACTCAGGACGTTCCCGAACTGCATCAATCTCTCTCCCACAACCGGCGGAAGTCAGTCGTAACGCTCGAAGACGATCTGCTTACGATCCCATCCGCGGTCTTTCAACCACTGCCGCAGCGGAGCCGCAAAAGCATTCAGACCGACGATGTAAGCCGTCGGTTTTTCGCCTCCAGCTTGAGACAGAATCTCTTCCAGACGCGGAGCAAGCTCAACGCCCGGCAGCGGCAGATAACGGAACCCGGTGATCTCGCGCTCAGCCCGCTCAAAACGGTCGCGATAAAACAGCTCTGACTCCGAAGATGCCGTATGCAGCAGATGCAGCGAGCCGGCGTTGCGCTGTGCTCGCAGTAAAGCATCCACCATCGCTGCTACAGGCGCTATGCCAACGCCGTCGGCGAGGATAATGCCTGGACCTTCGTGAAGGACAAACCCACCATAGGGGCCTTGTACGTGCACTGTCTCTCCAGCCTTCAGATCGCACAGCAGATTGGAATACCATCCGGCGCGATTGAGACAGAGCACCATACGATCGCCATCGGGAGCCTGCGTCAGCGAGTACGCGCGGACCTCCTGCTTGCCATCACGCTCCGTGACAAACGAGTAAAACTGGCCGGGCTGATAGGTGAGCGGTTCACTGCAGGTGAAGGAAAGCTCCCAGGTCTGCGAGGCTTCACTGAGCAGACGCTTCGAGGCAAGCGCGGCAGCGATCACGCCCGCGTGCTCCGGCAAGCGTCACAGTTGCAGACGCGGCGCAGGTGATCCCATGAATAGATGCCGGCCTCGTGCCCGTCGTTCCACTTGAACTTCAGCGCGTAGTTGCCGATCTTCTCCACCGAAGTTGGCTTGGCAGGCGCCTGGTACATGGTGAAGAGCTCCTTGGGTTTCGGCTTTGGCTCACCCGGCTTGCGGCCGGTATGCTGACGCTCTTCATGACAGGTGGCGCAGGGGCAGGCGTCGCGCAGCCAGGGGAAGGTCCACTTCGAGTGATGGCCGTCCTTCCACTCGATCTCGACTCCTTCGCCGGAGGTCAGGTGCACGCGAACCTTGGCCGGAGTAACCGCCTCGCGCGGCAGACAGTTGTCCTGCGCGGCGTCGGCCAGCGCCTCTTCCCGGCTTACGAAACGGATGCCTTCGTGACTCATACAGCTTCTATTTTAGGCGCTTTTCGTTGGCGACGAATCAGATCCCATACCAGGCAACATAGAAGCAGATTCCCCCGCTGCTCTTCACCCCAGCCGGCAAAGCTGGCTAGGGGCCCCCGGCTACGAAACGACAAAAAAATCAAATCGCATTGCGGTAGAAGAACCAGCCGGCGACGGCACAGCCAATGATGACCACCAGGGCTCGCAGCACGTTGCCGTTCATACGCCGGGCATAGCGGGCGCCAAGCCATCCGCCCAGTCCGGCAAAGATCATCGCTACCAGGCAGAAATGCCAGACCACCGCTCCGCGCACGATAAAGGTAACCACAGCGGAGAAGTTCGAGACGCACGCGCCGAGGACTTTGAGCGAGTTCAACTGGTTCATCTCTTCCACGCCGAAGAGCGCCAACACCGTCATGATGAGGAACCCCGCGCCCGCGCCGAAGTAGCCGATATAGAAAGTAACCGGAAGCAGGCAGAGCAGCACGTAAAGCGCCGGCACCTTGTGCTCGAGGTGCGGATGCTCACTTCGGTTGCGCAGCCAGCGGGAGATGTGTCCGCTGACGCCGAAGAGCAACGATGCCGCCAGCAGCATCCACGGCAGCACGTGCAGAAAGGTCTGCTGCTGTGTGTGCAGCAGAATGATCGCTCCTCCGATGCCGCCGATCACTGAGGCGACAACTACAACCCAGGCCGTATCGCGCCGCAGATCTTCACGCAACGCGGCAAGCGAGGTAAGCTGCCCCGGCCAGATAGCCACCGTGTTGGTTGCGTTCGCCTGGATGGGAGGCACGCCCACCGCCAGCATCGCCGGAAAGGAGACGAACGAGCCTCCGCCCGCGAGCGCGTTCATCACGCCTGCGATAAAGGATGCAAGAATCAGCCAGAGATAGTGGCCGTGCGTGGTGAGGTAAGCGGGCATTGTCTTTATTGTAGGTTGTCAAATGCGCTGCTTGAAAAGCGGGTCCTTCACTACGTTCAGGATGACAAATTTATGACAAGAGCTTCTGAACAGCCTGATGGCCAACGCTCCCACCTGCGAATATGCCACCCATCGCGTTGCGATGGATGGAGCACCAAGCGTGTGGGCTGTTCCATGCTCGCCGATATGCCCTGAGACCTTAGAAATGCAAAAAGAGGAGGCCGAGGCCTCCTCTTTTTGTTCGGTTGAACAATGAATTAGATGTCGAGGTTCTTTACATCGAGCGCGTTCTCTTCGATGAACCGGCGGCGGCTTTCAACGTCTTCGCCCATCAGTGTGGTGAAGATCTCTTCCGTGCCGGCAATGTCCTCGAGCTTCACTTCGAGCAGCGTACGGCGATCGGGGTCCATGGTGGTCTCCCAGAGCTGTTCGGCAGTCATCTCGCCGAGGCCCTTGTAACGCTGTACGTCGTACTCTTTACGGCCCTGCTCGATGACGAACTCGAAGAGGTCACGTGCGGACTTCTTCTCGACCGGATCCTGCGGCAGCTTGGAGGCGCGCTTGGTGCCCTTGTTCTGCACGGCGGTGCCGGGAGCGGCAGCGGCCTCGGCAACGCCTTCGGTCTGCTGCTCTTCGACGATGTCGTCCGCATCGGCCTTGGCGCCCTTCTGCACGTACTCGATCATGAACGGTGGCTGGAGCTGTTCCTTGATCTGCGCGTGCTTGCCGAAGAGCTGACGGATCTCAGGCGTGGAAGCAAGCGTCCAGTCGAGCTTGCGCTCAGCGCCATTCGAGTCTGTAAAGCTTACCGACCAGGTCTGATGCTCTTCGTCGAGCATGGGATCGGAGACGCCCTTGAACTTGGCTTCCTTGCCAATCTCGATCAGCTTCGTACGAAGCTGCTTGATCTTGTCCTGCGTCTCGAAGTCGGCACGCTTCGACGGATCCTTGCCTTCGTGTGCAAAGAGGTCGGCGAAGGCCGCCGTCACCGCTTCGTTGCGCAGGCGCTTGTTGGCCTTGTCGAAGAAACCGATGTAGTCGTTCAGCTTGCCCATGAAGTCGGTCAGGGCACGGCCTTCCAGAGCGGCGGCATTCTCGCCGTAGCGGATCACCATGCCGTCAGAGGCGCGCTTGACCATCACCTTCACAAACTCGCGATCGTCCTTGATGTACTGCTCGAACTTGCCCTTCTTGATCTTGTAGAGCGGCGGTTGAGCAATGTAGACGTGGCTGCGCTGGATCAGCTCCGTCATGTGACGGAAGAAGAAGGTCAGCAGCAGCGTACGGATGTGCGATCCGTCGACGTCGGCATCGGTCATCAGGATGATCTTGCCGTAGCGCAGCTTGGCGGCATCGAAGTCGTCCTTGCCAATACCGGCGCCCAGCGCCGTGATCATGGCACGGATTTCTTCGTGGCCCAGCATCTTGTCGTAGCGGGCCTTCTCGACGTTGAGGATCTTACCCTTCAGCGGGAGGATGGCCTGGAATTTACGATCGCGGCCCTGCTTCGCGGTTCCACCTGCGCTCTCACCCTCGACGAGGTAGAGCTCGCAACGGTCAGGCTGCTTCTCGCTGCAGTCAGCCAGCTTACCCGGCAGACCACCGCCGTCCAATGCTCCCTTACGACGGGTGAGATCACGAGCCTTACGGGCTGCCTCACGGGCGCGCGCGGCTTCGATGGCCTTGTTGATGATGCGCTTGGCTACCTGCGGGTTCTGCTCGAAGAAGGCGCCCAGACGCTCATTGACGAAGCTCTGCACCTGGCCCGAAATATCGGAGTTCAGCTTGCCCTTGGTCTGTCCTTCGAACTGCGGCTGGGGAATCTTGACCGAGATCACGGCGACCAGACCTTCGCGGACGTCGTCGCCCGAGAGCGACTCCTTCAGGTCCTTGAAGAGGCCAAGCGACTGTCCGGCGGCGTTGATGGTGCGCGTCAGCGCCGTACGGAAGCCGGAGAGATGGGTTCCGCCGTCGACCGTGTTGATGTTGTTGGCGAACGAGAAGACCGTCTCCGAATAGGAGTCGTTGTACTGCAGCGCCGCCTCGACGACCAGCGTGCCCTTCTCCGCCTCCATGTAGAACGGCTTGTCATGCAGCACCTGCTTACCCTTGTTGAGGTGCTTGATGAACTCGGCGATACCGCCATTGTACTTGAAGGTCGCCATCTTGAACTCACCGCTCTTGGGGTCGGTGGTGCGCTCATCGGTGAGCGTGATCTCGATGCCCTTGTTCAGGAAGGCGAGCTGACGCAGACGGTTGGCCAGGGTGTCGTAGTTGTAATCGGTGACCGTGAAGATGGTCCTGTCGGGCAGGAAGTGCACCTTGGTGCCGCGCTTCTTGGTTACACCGGTCTGACGTACCTTGCTGGTGGGGTCGCCCTTGGAGTAGGTCTGCTCGTAGGTCTGACCGTTGAGCCAGATCTCGACATCGAACTCCTCCGAGAGGGCGTTGACGCAGCTTACGCCTACGCCGTGCAGACCGCCGGAGACCTTGTAGGTGCTGGCGTCGAACTTACCGCCGGCGTGCAGCTTGGTGAGCACCACCTGTACGGCGGGCATACGCTCACCGTTGGGCAACGTCTTTTCGTCCACGGGAATACCACGGCCGTCGTCGACGACGGTGATGGAGTTGTCGACGTGGATCACGACGTCGATCTTGGATGCATAGCCGGCCAGGGCCTCGTCGACCGAATTGTCAACGACCTCATAGACCAGGTGATGGAGGCCCTGCTCAGAGGTGGAACCGATATACATGGCCGGGCGCAGACGGACGGCCTCGAGGCCTTCCAACACCTTGATGTTTTCGCTGGTATAAGAACCGCTCGGCTGGGTATCGGGCATTGCTTCGGGGAGAACGTTCAGAGTGGACATCAGGCTCCGTAAATTACTGAATTTGAGTGCCTTAGCGTGGCCGTTCGAGATTTCTTGGACATGCTTATTTTAGCACGTTTGGGGGGTCCTCTGCTGCGGCGCCCAGGGCGGGAACAAGGCCGTTTTTCGCGGGAAATGGCACACTTTTTTCATGGAATACACACTCCGCACCGCACGCATCGAGGATGTCCCTTACTTGCAACAGTTGCTAGAGGCATCGGTCCGGTCGCTGCAGGCCGGAGACTACGGTCCGGCGGAGATTAATGCCGCCATCCGCACCATTTTTACCGTCGATACCCGCCTGGTCGCCGATGGTACCTACTTCGTCGTCGAGGCGGCGGACGGCATCTTTGCCGCCTGTGGAGGCTGGAGCCGCCGCAAGACCCTCTATGGCGGCGACTCGCAGGTCGAAGCAAAAGAGCCGGAGCTGCTGGATCCGGCCAAGGATGCTGCCAAGATCCGGGCGATCTTTGTGCATCCGGACCATGCCCGTAAAGGGCTAGGCAGCCTGGTATTGCGCACCGCCGAGGAGGCCGCCGCGGCCGAAGGGTTCCGGGAGCTGGAGATGGGTGCGACGCTGACGGGGTATCCGGTTTACTTGAAACATGGGTATGTCGAGGTGGAGCGGCATCATGCGCCGGTGGGTGATGGGTTGACGGTCGAGGTGGTGCGGATGCGGAAGAGCATTTAGCAGGGATAGCAAACGGTTCGATCAGTGCCTAGGAAAGTAAAGGCGGGCCCATGTCCCCGAGGGACATGGGGCACCGGTGTATGGGTTATTCGAACTTGTCGATATCCCCTGTCAGCCACTACTCCGTTGCCAACTCCTCCCGCACAGCCTTCGCAGCCGCCACCATGTTCTGCAACGAAGCCTCCGTCTCCGGCCACTGACGGGTCTTGAGGCCGCAGTCAGGGTTGACCCATAGCTGATCCGCCTTCAGCGACACCAGCGCCATGTCCAGCAGGCTGTGGATCTCGTCCTGCGAGGGCACACGAGTCGCATGGATGTCCCAGACACCCGGGCCGATCTCGTTGGGATAGCCCTGTGCTTTGAAGTCCCGCAACAGAGCCATCTTCGAGCGCGCCGACTCCATCGAGATGACATCCGCATCCAGCGCCGCGATGGCAGGCAGGATGGTCTCGAACTCGGCGTAGCACATGTGGGTATGCACCTGGGTCTCAGGCTTCACCGAGCTGGTGGCCAACCGGAAAGCCTTCACTGCCCACTCGAGATATGCCGCATACTCGCTCTTCCGAAGCGGCAGCCCTTCACGCAACGCCGGCTCATCGACCTGGATTACGCCGATCCCCGCGCGCTCCAGATCTTCAATCTCTTCGCGCAGAGCAAGGGCGATCTGGAAGGTGGTCTCGCTCTCGGGAATGTCATTACGGACGAACGACCACTGCAGAATCGTCACCGGCCCGGTGAGCATGCCCTTCATCGGCTTCGAGGTCAACGACTGCGCGAACTTCGACCAGCGCACTGTCATCGGCTCCGGGCGATGCACGTCGGCATAGATGACAGGCGGCTTCACACAGCGGGAACCATAGCTCTGCACCCAACCGTTCTTCGTGAAGGCGAAGCCGTCGAGCTGCTCGCCGAAGTACTCGACCATGTCGTTGCGCTCGAACTCACCATGCACCAGCACATCCAGCCCCAGCTCTTCCTGACGGCGGATGCACTCTGCCGTCGCTTCCTCCAGGAACCTCTCGTATGTCGCGTCGTCGATCTGCCCCTTGCGCCAGGCAGCGCGGCGGCTGCGCACTTCCTGTGTCTGCGGGAAGCTGCCGATGGTCGTTGTCGGCAGCAGCGGCAGATGCAACGCAGCACGTTGCAGCGGAGCACGTTCCGCATACGTCTGCGGACGACTGAAATCCGTCTCGTTGAGCGTGGCCAACTTCTCACGAACCTGGCTTGGCCGCGCCGCGCGGCGCTGTTCCTCAAAGTGAGCAGCATTGGCGGCGAACGCCAGAGTATCGGCCGTAGCCAGATGGCGCACCTCGCCGAGCTTCTGTACGGCAAAGCTGAGCCGTTCGAAGAGGCCCTCGGGGAGCTTGTCTTCTCCGGTCTTATCGACCGGCACATGCAGCAGGCTGCACGATGGAGCCACAACTACCCTCTGCGGACCGAGCACACCAACAGCGCGGTCGATCAGGGGCTTCACCGCGGCATACTCTGTGCGCCAGATGTTGCGGCCATCGACAACTCCAAGGGACAGCGTCTTCTCCGGCGGAAGCGCCGCGAGTACGGCATCCAGTTGCTGCGGAGCACGCACGAGATCGATGTGCAGCCCGCTTACCGGAAGGGTTGCTGCGATCTCCAGGTTGTCGCCCAGCGCGCCGAAGTAGGTGGCCACCGTGATCTGCAGCGGCTGCATGGCCAGTACGGCGTAGGCCGTGTCATACACCTGCTGCCACTCCGGAGCGAGATCCGTGACCAGCATAGGCTCATCGAGCTGGACCTGGGTTGCTCCTGCCTCAACCAGTGCGCGCAGGACGGTTTCATACGCGGTCAGCAGCTTCGGCAGCAGGCTCAGCGGTTCAATTCCGTCAACGCTCTTGCCGAGCAACAGCAGCGTAATGGGACCAATGAGCACCGGCCGGGTGGCGATGCCGAGGGACCGTGCTGCTTCGAACGCTTCGACGACTCCGGTGGGGTTGGCCTGGAAGTGCAGCCCGGCGGACCACTCGGGGACGAGGTAGTGGTAGTTGGTATCGAACCACTTGGTCATCTCCAGAGCCGGCTGCTCGGCGCTGTTGCGGGCCATGTCGAAGTACTGGCGCAGGCTGGCCCTGGCTCCATCGATCTGGGCCTCGCCATAACGGGCGGGCGTGGCTCCGAGGAGCACCATCGCGTCGAGCACCTGGTCGTAGAGGCTCAAGTCGCTGGAAGGGATAATGCCGATGCCAGCCTGCTGCTGCAGCAGCCAGTGCCTGCGGCGAAGATCGCGGGCGACGGCAAGAAGGTCGTCTTCCCCGGTCTTGCCGCTCCAGAAGGACTCAAGGGCGAACTTCAGCTCGCGATGGAGTCCCATGCGGGGAAAGCCCAGATTCGCAGTCGTCAGTTTTGCGGTAGTCATATGCAGGTTCCTTGTCAGCGGTTCTTCCGCCGGGAACCACCCGTGCGCAGTCTCTACGCCTCTGCCTAAACAGCAGAAAGCAAAAGAGATCGTCTGCAAAGTCCAATCCACGAGACCAGCATCCACAAGCGCACGCCGCAGTGGGAGAAGGCCGTGCCTGCTCCTCCACGGTGGTGGCGGCAGGCCGGTCTTCGGACTTTGGGCTGCCTACAAGATGCCGCTTCCCAGCTCCGCCAGGAGCCAGTGCGATGATGCATCCTTCGTTCCCATTACCGCTGCGGGACAGCGCCGGATTCACACCGGCTTCCCGTTTAACCGCCGCCCGTGAGCGGCAGCACCTGCACAGGCCTAGTCTATCGAACCGGCCGGGACACTGCTGCAGCCGTGGTGCAACCCGGCGGAAGAGGGCCAGCGCAAGCAGAATCTGGGGTATACTGAAAAACGTTGTCCAATGCAGTAACTCCGTAAGGGAAACCATGCCTAAGCTCAAGACACACTCAGGTGCGGCCAAGCGCTTCAAGAAGACTGGTACCGGCAAGATCAAGCGCGGTCAGTCGAAGATGCGCCACATCCTCACCTCGAAGGAGAGCAAGACGAAGCGCAAGCTCGGCAAGTCGTCTTATGTCTCCGACGGCGACCACGCAAAGGTCAGCCGCATGATTCCCTACGCGTGAGCGTAGGCAGAATCTGAACCATTTCAGGTTGAGCCGCTGGAGACAGCAACGGGCCAAGAAAAGCGTACCGGCCCCTCGGTGAGCACAAGGGTGCAACACCGACATCAGACCTGAAGCAGCAAGCGCGTGAAGAGGTACTCTCACCTCCAGCCGCCAAAACGAAGTACGCAAAAGGAGAAACACGATGCCTCGCGTAAAACGTGGCACAAAACGCAGTGACCGGCGCAAAAAGATTCTTAAGCGCGCAAGTGGTTACTTCCTCACAAAATCGAAGCTCTACCAGGCAGCGCAGGAAGCTGTTGAGCGTGGACTGAAGTTTGCCTACACCGGCCGTAAGCAGAAGAAGCGTCAGTTCCGCTCGCTGTGGATCGTCCGTATCGGCGCCGCCGCCAAGCTGAATGGCCTGAGCTACTCGCAGTTCATCAGCGGCCTGAAGAAGGCCGGCATTGAGCTGGATCGCAAGGTTCTGGCCGACATCGCCGTCAACGACGCCGCGGGCTTCACCGCCCTGGCCCAGCAGGCCAAGGATGCCAACGCCGCCGCCAAGCAGGTTGCGTAAGTAACCGCTGCAAAGTTTCAAACTAATGGGCGCGACTTCGGTCGCGCCCATTAGTTTGTCGGCTACCGATAAAGCACCTACGGAACGGAACCGCGTAAAAGCAGATTTCTCCGCTACGGCTCCGAAATGACAAACAAAATGGGGATCAGGCCGAAGCTGCTTCGAGTTTTTGCGGTTTCGTAAACTCCATCAGCTATTCTGTCTTCATGGCCACTGCCGCCGGATCCCCTCAAAGAACCTTGAGCGTACCTGACCAGAGCGACGACCAGATGACCGGAAAGCCTCCCTTTGAACCATGGGGACGCTATCCGAAATACAACGCAAACGTTGTTCCCCTGCAGTGGCAAAGCGACTTTCCCGCCATCGTTTCCAGATACGGCGGTATGCATAACGGCGCACTTGCCGTGGGCATGGGCCGCAGCTACGGCGACGTCTGCCTGCTGAAAGACGGCAATCTGATGGTCACCACCGGGATGAACCGTATCCTGGGCTGGGATCCTGAGACCGGCATACTGACGGCCGAGGCCGGCATGACGCTGGCGCAGATTCTGGACTTCTGCGTTCCGCGCGGCTACTTTCTGCCCGTCACCCCCGGCACGAAGTACGTGACCCTGGGCGGAGCGATCGCCAACGACATTCACGGCAAGAACCATCACGTTGCCGGCACCTTCGGCTGCCATGTGCCGGAGTTTGAGCTGGTGCGTTCCGATGGGACCCATCTGCGCTGCTCCGCGACAGAAAATCCTGACTGGTATGCCGCTACCATCGGCGGTCTGGGCCTCACCGGCGTCATCACCTGGGCGAAGCTGAAAATGAAGCCCATCGTCAGCCGCAAGATCGACTACGAGGGAATCCAGTTTCACGGCGTCGACGAATTCCTCGCGCTGACTGAAGCCAGCAAGCACGTGGAATACACAGTGAGCTGGATTGATTGTTCCTCGACCGGCAAGAACTTTGCCCGCGGCGTCTTCATGCAAGGCGACCACACCCGCAATCCGGGAGAGCTGAAGCCTTCGCCCGAGCCGAAGCTGATCTTCCCGATCGAAGCTCCGGGCTTCATGCTCAACTCTGCTTCGGTCGCCGCGTTCAACACGGTCTTCTTCCATAAGCAGATGAAGAAGCGCGTCACCGCGCTGCAGGACTACGAGCCGTTCTTCTATCCACTGGATAAGGTGTTGAAGTGGAACCGCATGTACGGCACCAGCGGCCTGCTGCAGTTTCAGTACGCCATTCCATGGGAGCATGCGCGCGAGGGCACCATCGCCATCCTGAACGAAGTTGCCAAGAGCGGCCTCGCGTCCTTCCTGGCTGTGCTGAAGGCCTTCGGCGATGTTCCGTCGCCCGGCCTGCTCAGCTTCCCGCAGCCTGGCATTACGCTGGCGCTGGACTTTCCCATCAAGCCTGGCAAGAGCTTCCCGCTCTTCGACCGCCTGGCCCAGATGACGCTGGAGTTCGGCGGCAAGCTGTATCCGGCGAAAGATGCCCGCATGACCGCTACGCAGTACCAGAAGAGTTATCCAGAGTGGCAGCAGTTCCTACGCTACAAAGACCCGCTGCTCTCCTCCAGCTTCTGGGAGCGCGTGACACGAGAGGAATAGAACAACACCAATGAGCGAACGAGTTCTTGTACTGGGGGCAACCTCCGGCATTGCTGAAGCTACGTGCCGCGTATGGGCCAAACAGGGCGCAAGCCTGGTGCTGGTAGGCCGCAGCGCAGATAAGCTGGCCGCCGTGGCCGCCGATCTGCGGGCGCGCGGAGCCAGACTTGTGGAGACAGCGGTTGCCGATCTGGATGACACTGCGCGGCATCCGCAACTGTTGGCCGACTCCATCAACGCACTGGGCGGGCTGGATGTTGCCTATCTTGCCCACGGCATCATGGGCGAGCAGCAGCAGTCGGAAGAAGACTTCAACGCCGCCGCACAGGTGCTGTACACCAACTTCCTGTCGCCGGTCTCGCTGTGCACCTGGCTGTCGAACTACTTCGTCAAGCAGGGCCGCGGTGTGCTGGCAGTGATCTCTTCCGTAGCCGGTGAGCGCGGACGTAAATCCAACTACGTCTACGGCTCTTCGAAGGCGGGTCTGAGCGCCTTCCTGGATGGCCTGCGCAACCGTGTGGACCGCCAGGGTGTCACGGTGCTCACCATCAAGCCCGGTCCGGTAAAGACCGCGATGACCATGGGCATGAAGGGCAGCGAGAAGTTCGCCGATCCGGATAAGGTAGCGCAGAGCATCGTCGACGCGATCCACGCGAAAAAAGATGTCCTGTACGTGCCCGGCATCTGGAAGATCATCATGTTTGTGATCCGCCATATTCCGGAGTCGGTCTTCAAGAAGCTCAATCTGTAGTGACGCTGCCATCGTCACGCAGCAGAAAAGTAGAAGCACCACGCAGGTCCGTACGCTCCGTACGGACTTGTGCTGTTTGCAGCCGCTGCAGGATCTCCATACGCGGATGGCCGAAGCGGTTATGTCTTCCGGCGGAGATGACGGCGTAGCCGGGATGCAGCGCCTGCAACAGCTCCGGCGTTGTGGAGGAGAGGCTGCCGTGATGGCTAACCTTCAGCAGCGTGACCGGATGAACCATGCTCGATGAGAGCATCGTAGCTTCGCTCTGCCGCTCTGCGTCGCCTTCCAGCAGCACGGAGGCGCGGCCGTAGTCGATCTCCATCACCAGAGAGTCGTTATTGATCGGCCCAAGGCCATTGGGTGCAGATGCCTGTGGAGCCAGCACTTGCACGTGCATACCGTCCCAGGTCAGCGAGTCGGGAGCATGCAGCCAGCGCACGATAGTTCCCTGCTCGCGCGCCTGCTGCAAGAGACGATGGAACGATGCCGAACCGGCGTTCACACTGACCCACAATTCACGTGGATGAAAGTTTCGCAGGACGGCAGCCATACCGCCCATGTGATCGCTGTGCGCATGGGTGAGGGCAACCACATCCAGCGTGCGGATTCCACGAGACCAGAGATAAGGGGAGACTACCTCTTCGCCGATATCCCAGCCTCCGTTGGAGGGCTGCGTGGAACCGACCTGACCTCCTGCATCGATCAGCATGGTTGCTCCGTGCGGTGCGGCCAGCAGGATGGAGTCTCCCTGGCCGACATCGAGCGCCGTGACTTCCAGTTGTCCTTGATGCAGCGGGGCGCGGTAAGCCCACGTGACCGCAAGCATCGCCACTGGAAGCAGGACGGCCGTCAGCCATACCCAGCGGCCACGGCGCCGTACCAGCCACAAACACCCGCCCCAGCATGCAAGAGCAAAGAGCATGGCCCACACCGGCGGTGCAGGCATGCGGAGATCGACCGCGGGCGCGTAACTGACCCGCTGCGCGATCTTGGTCATGGCATGCAGTAGCAGCGATGCCGCTGCCGCGGGAAGAATCGCCAGCCACGGTGAGAGCAAGGATGCAAGAAAGGCCACGATTGCCGTCGGCATCAACATTCCCAGAAGCGGCACGCAAAGCAGGTTGAGTGGCACAGAGAAGAGAGTGAGGCGATGGAAGTAGACGGCCATGGGCAGTGCCATCACCATCTCGGCTACAAGACTGACAAAGGCGAGTTCCACGAGATGTAGTGCAGCACGTACGATCCATGCGGGCAGGCTGCGAGCCCATGCTCCAAGGATCCATCCCACGGGCCGCCCGTACATTCGCAGCAATACACGGAAGTGCGCAATCCGCGGAGGAAAACCGGTATCGAGTTGCACCAGACGCAGCCTCTGCGTCGCCCGGAGATACGGCTGCACGGTGCGCTCAAGCAGAGGCACGGCGATCCCTCCGATAGCGATGATGACCAGCAGCGACATCTGCAGGCTGGCTTCAAAGATCAGGTGTGGTGCTTCCGCAATCACTACAACCGCCGCAAGGCCAAGGGCGTTCAATGTGCTGGGCTCGCGGGAGAGCCAGCGTGTGAGCAGGAAGACAACCGTCATGGTCAACGCGCGCTGCACCGGCGGCTGGAAGCCGGTGAGCAAGGCATAGATCGTTGTAAGTCCAATCGTGATCAACACACGCCCGCCTTCCGGAAGACGACGCGGCAGCAACATGTAGATCATCGCTGCCAGCAGAGCCAGATGCATCCCGGCGACGACGAAGACATGGAAGGTGCCGGTACGCTCAAAGGCAAGACGCATGCGGTGATCCAACAGCGTGCGGTCACCAAAGAGCATGGCGCTCAGCATGCCGGCATCATCCTGCGTGAGTCGCAGCATGGTTGGCAGCATGCGGTTTCCGCGGGAGTCGGCTACGCGCTGCAGGCGACCGGCTGACCACGTTGCCCAGGCATGCAACATACAGGTAAACCCAGCATGAGACGCCGGCGTTGGCTGCAGCACGGTTGCATGAATGCTGGCGGTGGCGGCGATTCCCTGCTGTCCCAGGTAATCGGCATACTGCCACACGCCCTGGTCGAGATAGCGTTCCGCTGTGCGCATCTGCGCGGCAAACGCGAGCCTGTCACCGCAATGCAGACGCGGAAGCCCGGTCACGTCGGCAGCCTGCACATAGAGACGAAGGCCTCCCTTCACCGGCAGCATGCGCGATGTCTCGGGCTTCACCTCTTCGACGCTGTCGACCGCAAGATCCACGGCAAGGAGCTTTGCATGCTTCGGCGCAGACTCTTCTTCCAGCGCCTCGGGATCAAAGGTTTCGGGAGCATAAGCTGCGGCGCTAAGCGGCTGGACACGGACCACCTGCGCAGTGATCTGGCGACTCAGTCGATCGGCATACTGCGATAACTCCGATGCAGTGGCAGCACGAGGTTCCAGCTCCAGACACAACATGCCCGCTACCAGCCAAAGCAACAACGCAGGCCAGAGCGCGACCCGCGGGGCATAACGCAGCGCGAGCCATGTCACAAGAACACAACACGCGCTAAGCCATAGAAGGCAGCCGATCGGAGTCCAGTTCCATCGCGCCAGAAGAATGCCGAAGACGAAGCTTACAGCGGCAAGAAAGACAGGAATACGCCCGAGCCGCAACGGCTCAATCGCCCAGCGAGGCCACAACGTATCGAGAATGGATGTGGCCCCGTGCACAGATGGACAACGCCTGCAAAAACTATCTCTCGAAGACGGTAACCGTCTCCAGATGAAATGTCTGGGGAAACATGTCCACGAGATGCAGCTCGGCTAACGTGTAGCCGGATTGTAGCAGTCCGGCTGCATCGCGCGAGAAGGTTGCAGGATCGCAGGAGACGTAGACGATCTGTCGTGCCTGTAAGGCGCCGAGCCGCTCGACGACCTCTGCCCCCAGACCCGCACGGGGCGGGTCCACAACAACCAGATCTGGCGTCTGCAGTTTGCCGCGGCGCAGAAACTCTGCCGTTGTAGCGCGAAGGGCACGATGCGGCGCGGTCACCAGCGATGACAGCTCGCGGAAGCTGGCCTCGCCGATCTCGA
The DNA here is from genome assembly GCF_008000815.1 of Terriglobus albidus. Lineage (NCBI taxonomy): Bacteria > Pseudomonadati > Acidobacteriota > Terriglobia > Terriglobales > Acidobacteriaceae > Terriglobus > Terriglobus albidus. Next base: position 6,281,895 of record NZ_CP042806.1, read on the forward strand.
CGGCTGTTACCTGCGCGAAACGCGGCATGAGTGCAGCCGTGAAAAGACCGGCGCCGGCGTAGAGATCCCATGCATGCTGCCCGCTACGATCTGCTGTCACCAGAGAGACCATCGTGTCGATGAGAAAACGGTTCACCTGGAAGAAGCCGCCTGCCTGGACACGATAGCTCTGACCTGCCGCTGCGTACGGCAGAGAGGGCTCACCCCACTGTGCCGCAACGTGGCCTTCCACCGACTCATCCGGCTGACCGCGATGTCCGCGCTGGTCACGATCGGCCTGCACAACACTGGCTCCGATGAGCTGCGGCACCTTCGCCTGCAATGCTTCACTGAGCCGCGCCAGACGCTGTGACGCGATGGGCTTTGCGGCAAGCAGAGTGAGTTGTAGTTTGCTTTCAGAGGCATCAGTAAACAGCTCCACTTCGGCAATGCCTTCCAGCGGAAGTTCCATCAGCGTCTGGGCTGCCTGCCACAACAGGGGCGCGGCGATAGGGCACTCTGCAATTGGTAGAAAGACATGCGATCCGCGACGGTTGTAGCCGAGCCGGTTGTTCTCGCAGCGCAGGCGAATACGGTTGCGATAGTGCCATGAGGCGGCGGAGTGGACGGTGATCTCAGGAAGCTGGCGTACACCTGCGCGCTCCAGGGTCTCGCGCAGGATGCCGCGTTTCATGGCCAGCTGCGCCTCGTAGGCGGCATGCTGATATTGGCATCCGCCGCATACGCCGAAGTGACGGCACGGTGCGACAACGCGTTCCGGCGCGGGCTCAAGCACGGAGAGCAATTCCGCCTCGGAAAAACCTTTCTTCGATGCGCGAACGCCGGCATCCACTACTTCGCCGGGAAGAGCGAAGGGAACGAAGACGGCCTTACCCGCCTGCTCACCTTCGGTCATGCGGGCGAGACCGTTGCCGCCGTAGATGGCCTTCTCGATGCGCAGCTTCATAGGTCGTGGGTCATGTAGAAGAGCGAGAGGCGTGGAAGATTACGCGCCTCAAGCATACGTTTCTGCAGGAACTGCTGCTCCACCTGGCGAATCTGCACGGCCTGCATGCGGCTGCGATATGGCGCAAGCTCGCGTGCGGCCTGTTCGCGCAATGCGGTCAGCTCTGCCTCGGGCGCGGCCGTCATCAGACCGGCAAAGAGCTTCTCTTCCAGCACGGTCAGCGTGCGATCCAGTTGCTCCATATTTCCAGCCGTTGCGCGCATCTCCACGGCCAGCGCACGGAGACGGGTTGCCACTTCAGCAGCTACAGCATCGGCGGGAGCAGCCAGTTTCGCGCCCGCAAGGATGCCCGCATTCGACTCCAGGTAGCGCGCGACAGACTCACCCTCGAAGCCGGAGTCCTGTTCTTCCTTAGATTGCTGTGAGGCGCCGATGGCGGCTTCCTTCATCTCCTCGGTTGCTTCCATCACGGCCTGCGCACACCATGCCAGGCCGTTAACCTTCCGCATGCCACGGGAAGCGCGTCGCTGGCGCTCGTCATACTTATCGAAGGCCTGATCGATGCCGCGCAGCACGGCTTCCAGTGGGATGCCGGCTTCACGCCAGGTCTCAATCAAAGCCCAGTCCAGCGTGGAGAGCATAAGAAGCGATCCGCGACGCTGCTGAAAACGCTGTTCGATCTCAGTGAAGTAGTTGAAGTAATTCAGCACCGCTACGCCTGCAACACCTTCGCAGCTTCGCCCTGCCGGCGGCGGCGCTCCTGGTTGCGGTCGTAGATGATGCGGAGACCTTCAAGGGTAAGCAACTCGTCGACCGTGTCGAGATAGCGCGAGCCAGGAGCGATCAGCTTGCCGAGCCCCCCGGTCACAACTGTCTTCACCGGGGCGGCGAGTTCAGTAATCATCCGCTCCAGAATGCCATCCACAAGGCCGATATAGCCGTAGTACAGACCGATCTGAATGTTATCGGTCGTATTGGTGCCGATGATCTTGGACGGCTTGCGGATCTCAACGCGCGACAGACGCGCCGCCAGATTGAAGAGCGCATCGGCGGAGATACCCAGGCCCGGAGCGATAGCTCCGCCGAGAAACTCACCTTTGGCCGAAACGACATCGAAGGTCGTGGCTGTGCCCATGTCCACCACAATGCAGGGACCGCCATAGCGCTCGAATGCCGCGACACAGTTCACAATGCGGTCGGCGCCGACCTCGGTAGGATGATCGACCAGGACAGCGAGGCCCGTTCGAATACCCGGCTCTACGAAAAGCGGCCGGATTTTGAATAACGTCTCCGAGACACGGCGCAACACGTGGTCGACGGGCGGGACGACGGAGGAGATAGCGATTCCGGTTACATCTTCAATCTTCAGATTGCGCAGCTCAAAGAGCTCTCGCAGAAGAACGCTCATCTCGTCGACAGTGCGATGGTGAATGGTGGTAACACGCCAGTCGGCGATAAGCTTTGACGGCTGACCGGCCTCAGGGCGGTCATACACGCCCAGCATAATGTTGGTGTTTCCTACGTCGAGTGCCAGTAGCATTGCGCGCTCTCTTAGCCTCTTTTCCCTTTCGGTCATTCGCAAGGACGCACACCGCCGGAGCGGACCGTGCGTGTGCCGTCACGGGTGTTAACCAGCAGAAACCCCTGGGGGTTCAACCCGCACGTCACCCCAGTATAGCCCTCGTCTTCGGCCACGCTCACCTGCTTATTCCGCACCCAGGAGGAGGCCGCGGTGAACCGTTCCAGCACGTCTTCACTCACCGCTAGTGCCGTCAACTCCGCCTGCAGGGCGTGCAACAGAGTGGTTAGAAGGACATCTCGACTGTGGGGATGCCCGGCTTCCTGGCGCAGCGAAGTGGCCGTCTGGGAAAGCGGCTCAGGAAAGCTCTCGTGGTTCACATTCAGTCCGATGCCGATGACTGCGTACCGCATCGCATCGCCCGCAAAAACTGACTCTACGAGGATGCCGGCGCACTTCTTCCCGCGGAGCAAAACGTCGTTGGGCCAGCGGATATCGGCTGCCAGAGCAGTCGGCTGCTCGATGGCCGCCTTCACCGCCATGCCGGCAATCAACGACAGCCACAGCGCCCGGTCAGAACTCAGCGAAGGGCGCACCAGAACGCTGACGTAGATGCCATCCTGTGGGCGCGAGTGCCACTGGTGCCCGCCGCGTCCCCGGCCCGCCGTCTGCTCCCCGGCAAGGTAGACACTGCCATGAGGAGCTCCCCGCTGCGCCTGCGCCAGGGCATAGGTGTTGGTCGAGTCGATCGTGGGGAAGTATGCGACCTGGCCGGCAAAGACCGTCCCGCGAAGCTCAGCCCCTAGTGCGGCCAGGTCGTACATCAGTACACGTCCGCGGTGATCTTCATACTGAGGTCGACGGCAACAGCGGAGTGCGTCAGCGCGCCGACACTGATGAAGTCCACACCGGTCTTGGCATAGCTGCCGATGGTCTTCAAGTTCATGTTGCCGCTGGCCTCAATGGACACCCCCGGCGCCCGTTTGCCAATCACCTTTACCGCCTTGGTGACCTCGGCGGGAGTCATGTTGTCCAGCAGGAGCGACTCTGCCCCGCCCAGCAGTGCCTGGTCCAGTTCTGTAAAGGTGCGGACCTCGACCTGTATCTTCTGGCCGCCGCGACGGTCTTCCAGCGCCTTCTTCAACACCGTGGGGATGCCGCCGCCCAGCGAGATGTGATTGTTTTTGATGAGGACTCCGTCGTGTAGATCCTGCCGGTGGTTGGTGCCGCCGCCGCAGGCGACAGCATATTTATCCAGCAGGCGCATTCCGGGCAGCGTCTTGCGCGTATCCAGCACCTTGACCTTCGTTCCCTGTACCTCGCGCACGTACTGTGCCGTAAGCGTCGCAATTCCGCTCATGCGCTGCATCAGGTTCAAAATCACGCGCTCGCAGGAGAGGATAGACGATGCATTGTGACGGATGACCGCCAGCGCCTGCCCCTTTTTCACCCGCACTCCATCAAAAATCTCCGGGTGGCTGATGACGTCGAAACGCCCGACAGGCTTCTTGCTGAGCCGGGCAAAGATCTCAAGGAATGCGGGGATACACCCCAATCCGGAGACGACACAATCTTCTTTTGCCAGGATCGACGCCGAAGCTCGTAGCGAAGGGTCAATCGTCAGTCGGGTTGTCTCATCCTCGGTTGCGCGGTCTTCTACCAGCGCGGCTTCCAACAGGGCAGTCACGCGCTTGCTCTTCCAGTCCATGCGCTTCATTCTACGGCGTTTCTGGCGCCTGCCAAACACTTGCATATTTCTCCCGGAACCGGGCATCCACCTGCCGGGCAGCCCCATCTCACCACGCTCAAAAGGAGGTGACAGACGATGGTCGAGACACCCCATCACGAACCCGTCGGATTCACCAACCGCACACGCGGCCTTTCCGGCGAATACGCGCATGAGCAGGGTTGGCAACTGTTCGAAGACGAGCGCCGCATCCCCGCTATTGCTCCACCAGACGTGGAAGAAAAATACCCCGGTCGCGAGTATGATTGGGGCGCTCCATCCCCACCCGGGGACAAGGCTGTCAGGTCACTGGAGGTCGGAGACGAGAGCGAGAGAGATGCAGCGTGATCGCTGTATGGCATAAACATGGCATAAACCACGGAAAGGAGAAGAGGATGAGCAATCGGCAATCGACTCCACTCAAACAACACGGGGACATCAAGGAACCCGTGCATAACCGAGGTCACGACCGCAGTTACGCCGCCCATACCGGCGCCGACGGCATGCAACCCATGAAACCGCAGGAGGCTTCCGGCAACAGTTCCGGCAGCCATGGCAACAGTCTTCGCCAGCCACCTGCAATGCAAAGCCGTAGCGGCAAACAGCATCGCTAGAAACACGAAGGCCCGCAACAGATGGATGCGGGCCTTCCCTGTCTATTTTGGGGTTTGCATCAGCCGGTGTTGCGCAGGCCGGCTGAGATGCCATTGATGGTTGCCGTAATGGCGCGATTCAGATCGTCTGTCTCCCCCTCATCGCGCTTACGCCGCATCAGTTCTACCTGAATCAAACTCATCGGATCGACATACGGATTACGCAGACGCACCGACCTCGCGAGCACCGGGTTGGTGGCAAGCAGTTCTGTCTGTCCTGTCACAGCCAGCACCATCTTCTTCGTCCGTTCGAACTCGGCGAGCAGCTTCGACCACACACGCTCACGCAGCTCTTCATCCTTCACCAGGCCGGCGTACATACGGGCGATGCCGAAGTCGCTCTTCACCAGCGCCATCTCGACGTTGCGGAGCATGTCGATGAAGAGCGGGAACTCGCGCATCATCTGCTGCAACAGCGCCAAAGCCTCCGGTCCCTTGGCGGCGAAGGCCTCCAGTGCATGACCGACGCCGAACCACGCGGGCACCAGGTGGCGGCTCTGCATCCATCCGAAGACCCAGGGGATGGCGCGCAGGTCAGCAAAATTGCGCTTGCCGCTGCGGCGCGCAGGGCGGGAGCCGATCTTGGCATGCTCCAGCTCAACTACCGGCGTGGCCTGCTCAAAGTAAGTAAAGACCTCGGGGTCTTCGACGATGCTGGAGCGGTAGAAACCATAGGAGGTCTCACTCAGCTCATTCAGCGCCTCTTCCCACTCTGGAGTAAGAATGCCTGTCAGACAGGCATCGCACTGCAGCTTCGCATCAGGGCGCGCCAGTGCATCGAGCGATGCGGCAAGCATCAGCTCCAGGTTGCGCTCGGCGAGCACCACGTCCGAATACTTCCAGTTCATCACCTCACCCTGTTCGGTGATACGGAACTGGCCGTTGAATCCATCGAAGGGCTGCGCATAGATGGCGCGATGCGTCGGTCCGCCGCCGCGGCCCACAGTTCCTCCACGGCCATGGAACAAACGCAGCTTCACGCCACACTCGCGGGCAACATCGTGCAGCGCACGGTGCGCCTTGTAGATCTCCCAGGTCGAGGTGATCATGCCACCGTCTTTGTTCGAGTCGGAGTAGCCGAGCATGATCTCCTGCTCGCAGTTCCAGCTTTCGAGCAGCGGCTTATAGGCCTCGCTGGTCCAGACATCGCGGCAGATACGCGGAGCGTTGCGCAGATCTTCAATCGACTCGAAGAGCGGCACCGGCTTCAGGCCGGGATCGCCTTCACGGCCTTCCACCGTCACGCCGCCCATACGGGCCAGCCAGATGACGCGGAGCAGATCTTCTTTTTCGGTAGCGCCGCTGATGACGTACTGGCGAATGGCGCGCGGCGACTTCCGCTTGATCTCGGCAACGGCGCGCACTGTATCGATCAGCTCCAGCGTCTGCGCTGAGAGCTGTTTCGGCAGTCCGCCTTCGTTCACGCGCTGCACATCGCCAAGCTCCGCAACTGCAGCAGCATGAACGCGGGCGTGCTGGCGGATATCGAGCGTGTGCAGATGCAGACCATAGGTGCGCACCTCCAGCAGCAGCGGATCGAGCAGAAGCTCCGCGAGACGGCTGCCGCGATTCTCCATCAGGCTGGTGCGCAGCACACACAGGTCATGCTGAAACTCATCGGCGCCTGCATAGTGCGGCAATGTAGGCAGGCCGGAGAAGGGCACACTGCTACGCGGCGAAGCACCGAGACGGATCATGATGCAGATCACCAGCAGACGCACCGGCTCATGCGCAAAGCGCTGCTCCAAGGTTTCGTGCTCGGTGCCGTGGAACTGTTTGACATAGCCGGCCACCAGCTTCAACAGCTCCTTCGAGACCGGCGCCTGCCTGGTGCTGGCGCCGAGTTGCTCGAAGAGATTCTGCAGCCGCGCGCCGTAGTGCTTTAGTAGCAGCTTCGAAGCCATAGTGATGGCTTCGCGCGTGACATCGGGCGTGACGTAAGGATTGCCGTCGCGGTCGCCGCCGATCCAGGAGCCATAGTCCACAACGATCGGCAGGTCGGCAGGCGCGGGCTTCAAGCCGTATTCGGCAGCCAGAGCTCCGGAGATCTCTCCATAGAGGCGGGGCAGCGTGGCGAAGAGCGAGGCCTCGTAGTAGTCCAGGCCGATGCGGATCTCGTCACGGACCGAAGGACGCTCGGTGCGCACATCGTTGGTCTGCCACAGTGCACTGATCTCAGCCATGAGCTCTCGCTCCAGGGCCTCAAGACGCTCAGGCGCGGTGGGGATACGGTCCAGCCGCCAGAGGATATAGCTGATGCGGCGCTGCTTGAACATCACCAGGCGGCGCGCCACCTCGGTGGGATGCGCGGTGAAGACCGGAGTTACGCGCAACTGGCCCAGAAGATCGTATGCCTGTTCGGCGGTATAACCCACCTGCTTCATGCGCCGCAGAGTGCCGCGCAGCGATCCGCGCTGTGGGATCGTGGAAGGATTCAGCTCGTGCGCCACACGGCGGCGCTTGCGGTGATTCGTCTCCGCCAGATTGATGAGCTCAAAGTAGAAGGCAAATGCACGCGCCAACTGGTAGGCCTGCTTCTCATCCAGGCTGTGAATGCTGAGGATGGTCTGCTGCAGAGTGCTGTTAGCCCGGGCAGTGTCGCCCTTTGCATCCGCGTCACGGCGCTCAATGGCGGAGAGACGCAGTTTCTCCACCAGCTGGAACAGCTCATCGCCGACCTGTTCGCGAAGGACATCGCCCAACAGCTTGCCCAGCGAGCGCACATCGCGCCGTAACGGGGCCTCTTTCAGATCGCCCGTCTGTGCCTCCAACTCGGCCAGACGTTCGCTCCAGTTCTTCGGTTGCCACAACGAAGCCATACTTATGCCTGTGATTCAAGGGTGAGCGAGAGCTCTTCCCATTCTTGCATGAGCGACTGTAGTTGATCGCGGAGCTGCGCCAGCAGCTCCGTCTGCCGCTGCGTCTCATCCGCAGAGACGAAGTTACAGAGGGCCTGTTCGGTGGTCGCTATCGCCGATTCGGTGCGCGGAATCTCTTCTTCAAGAGAGCCCAGACGGTCTTCCAGTTGACGCAGTTTGATGGGGTTCAGGCGCTTGCCGCCCGCGGGCTGAACCGCCTGCGATGTTTGCGGTACGGCTGCGGAATCATTACCGTTCCTCGACTCGCGCGGCTGAGACACCTTCGGCGTCTCTGCCGGAGCGGCATGTCCTTCTTTGGTCCGCAGATAGTCTTCGTAGTTCCCGGGGTAGACATGGACGTGGCCGCCCTCTACCTCGAAGACCTTCGTCGCCAGGCCGTCGATGAAGTAGCGGTCATGTGAGACGAAGACCACCGTTCCGGTGAAGTTGCGGATAGCTTCCAGCAGAACGTCCTTGGCGCGCAGGTCGAGGTGGTTTGTGGGCTCGTCCATCAGCAGAAAGTTCGCCGGCGAAACCAGCATCTTGGCCAGGGCATAGCGGTTGCGCTCGCCGCCGGAGAGCACGCCAAGCTGCTTGAAGACGTCGTCTCCGGAGAAGAGGAAGCAGCCCAGCAGCCCGCGCAGTTCGACCTCAGGCACCTTTGGTGCGGCGGACGAGATATCGTCCAGCATCTTCGCCTGCGGATCGAGCACCTTGTACTGGTCCTGCGCGAAGTAATCGCCTGCCACGTTGTGGCCCAGCTTGATCTCTCCCGAGGTAGGCGGCTCAAGCTGCGAGAGCAGGCGGATCAATGTCGATTTACCGGCTCCGTTTGCGCCTACCAGGGCAATGCGGTCGCCGCGGTCGATGGTGAAGCTTACGTTCTCCAGCACTTGCTTGGGGCCGTAGGACTTGTACATTCCCTTCGCCTCCAGAACGGTGCGCCCGCTGGCCGGCGGTTGCGGGAAGGTGAAGTGGATGGTGGATTCCTCTTCGGGAATCTCGATGCGTTCGATCTTTTCGAGCTCCTTGATGCGCGACTGCACCTGCTTGGCCTTGGTGGCCTGGTAGCGGAAGCGGCCGATGAAGGCCTCGAGTTGCTCGATGTGGTCGCGCTGGTTTTTGTACGCCGACAGAAGCTGCTGCTTGCGCTCCTGTTTCTGGGTGACGTACTTCTCATAGCCGCCTGTGTAGAAGTGCAGCCGCTTGTTCCAGACCTCCGCGATCTTCTCGACGGTGACATCGAGGAAGTAGCGGTCGTGCGAAATAAGGATGAAGCCGTGCGGATAGCCCTTCAGATAGCCTTCAAGCCAGTTCCTCGACTCCAGATCCAGGTGATTCGTGGGCTCGTCCAGAAGCAGCAGCGACGGCTTCTGCAGCAGCAGCTTGGCAAGGGCAATACGCATCTGCCAGCCGCCGGAGAACTCGCTGGTGTCCCGGCCCCAATCTTCTTTGCTGAACCCCAGGCCGCCGAGGACGCTGCCCACCTGCGCATCGAGAGCGTAACCGTCGTGGGCGTGAAAGAGGTCATTGATCTCAGAAAAACGCTCGGCGACCTCGGTGTATTCGGAGGATGTGGGATCCAGCTCTGACATGGCCTGGGAGAGCTTCTCAAGCTCCCGCTCCATCTCGCGCTGGGATTGAAAGACCGTGAGGCACTCGTTGAAGACGGTGCGGCCGGTGAGATTGAGGCCATCCTGCGGCAGATAGCCCAGGGTCATGCCCTTGGTGCGGTGCAGCGCGCCGTAGTCGAGGGTTTCGATGCCGGCCAGGGTCTTCAGGAGTGTGGATTTGCCGGTGCCATTGCCGCCCACCAGCCCAGTGCGTTCATGGGCGGTGATCAGCCAGTTGGCCTCGTCAAAGAGCAATTTGGGGCCGAATCGTTTTCCGGCAGCGGCGAGTTGCAGCATTACTCTTCTATTTTCGCAGGTGCGGCTACGGTGTGAGCGGGCAGGGCTTAATCATGCACTTCACTTCAAGGCTAAACTGCGGCATCACGTGCTGATCCGGTCGCAACAAACCACGCTGCCGGAGTTGAAAGACAGTTCGCCTCAGTTTTCGTTGCTCTGCCTCGACTACACGTCCGAGCTGCCGGCTATACATCGCTCGCCCCTGCCACACAATGGTCGAGCTTTCTTCCGGATGCCATGGCATGTCCTTCGCCGAAACTCCAAGAAAATGCGCGATCAGGTGATGACGTGTTACGGCATTCAGCGGCCAGACGGCGTAGCACGAGCCATGTCCATGCGTTGCGACATAGCGCTTGTAGCCGATGACATCATTGTCCACGCGAACCAGCTCTCCTTCTGCATTGTCGTCATGCTCTGAGAGCTCATAGTTGTACACAGGCGGCCAGCCTAACGGATCGTGAACCCCCATGGAATCCCCACACGCACCGCCTCCGGAAAGCGGAATGCTGGTTTTGCTCGAAACGACATAGATCGTGAGATGCTCTTCAGACTTTGCAACAATTGGGCCGACTAATTGAGGATCAGGCCGATCTGCAAGCATCATGGCAGCAATCTTTGTTAATAGATTTTCGTTCACCGAGGAAAACCATCGCCGGAGAAGTTCCTGCGATGCCTCTCGGGGAAGCTGACGCGCTAAAAAGGCTGCTTGTACCGGAAACAGATCCTCCAGCCCCGCGATCGCCCCTACGGGAATAGATATCTTTCCCTGGATCAGGGCATCCAGCATTGCGAGCATTGCCAGCCGTGATGGTTCATAAAAGTAAACCGTATAAGGTCGTCCTTGCCCAGATGAAACCGGCCAATCCTGGACCAAGGTCTCAATCGCGGCCATCGTTTGAGGATCTTGTGTCTTTTGCGCGAAGTATGCGGCCCAGGCAACCAGACGCGGATCACGACTCACCAACCACTGCTGCAGCATCTGGGGTGTTGTCACTGTCTCTGTCGTAACCACAGGTGTAGGTCCGGGCTGCATCACCGGCGCGGCAGCCGGCTGCTGCGCCGCCGCTACCGGCACCAGACAGAACACCCACAGTAACGTCGGTAGAAAGCGGCGCATGTATCACCCAATACGGGTTAGACGACGCGCCCCGCTCGAATGTTCCTGACCGCACACTTCTCTGGCAGCACATCCCTGCCATGCAGCATCTGAAAGGCCAGCACGACGTGCAGGAAAGGCATTGCAGTGAACGACGAAGAACGCGAGCTTGCCACCGGTTCCCCCGCCTCCGAGTCCACTCCACCTCCTTCCCGCCCCAGACGCCGCTTTGGCTGGCTGCAATGGGTCGGTATCGCTGTTGTCCTCGGTCTATTGATCTTCGGCGGAGCCACATGGTGGCTTGTCCGCCACGCTGAGCCCTTGATGCGCCAGCGCATCATCGACACACTCTCGGCCCGCTTCCAATCGCCGGTCGAGCTGGATGAGTTCCACGTCACCGCCGCCAAGGGCCTTGGCGTAGAAGGCAAGGGCCTGCGCATCATGTACCTGATCGAGGTGAATGCACAGGGGCAGCAGCGTGAAGAACCGATGCTGGCCATTGATGAGTTCCGCTTCCACACCACGCTGGCCAATCTGCGCAAATCACCCATGCATGTCGGAGAGGTCTACGTCACCGGTCTGCATCTCCGCAAGCCTCCCAAAGAAGACCGCAAGATAACGCCGCCGGAACCGAAAAAGCCGCCGAAAGAGTCAATCGTCGTCGACCGCATCATCGTCGACCATGCCGACCTGGTGATGGAGACACACAAGGAAAACAAAGAACCGCTCGAATGGGATATCGCACATATGGTTTTAGTCGACGTCGGCGCGAAGCGCCCTTTCGACTACACGGCAACACTGGTCAATCCCAAGCCCCTGGGTGATATCGCCTCCAAAGGTCACTTCGGCCCCTGGAACATCTTCGTTCCCGGCGATACGCCGCTGGACGGCGTCTATGAGTTCTCCCGCGCCGACCTGAGTACGACGAAGGGCATCGCCGGCATCCTCTCCTCAAAAGGCAGCTTCGGCGGAACGCTGGATAACATCGTCGCCGATGGAGAGACCGATACGCCCGACTTCCGCCTGGACGTCAGCGAACATCCCGTGCCCCTGCACACGAAGTATCACGCCATCATCGATGGGACCAATGGAGATGTCCTGCTGCAGCCGGTCGAAGCATGGTTATTGAAAAGCTACTTTGTTTGCGTCGGCCACGTGATCAACAACAAAAACCCCAAAGGCAAAGACATCCGCCTTGATGTCGTGATGCCGAAGGCGCGCATTGAAGACATGCTACGTTTGGGAGTCAAAACCTCGCCTCCGCTGATGACCGGCGGCTTCAAGATGAAGACCAGGCTGCATATTCCTCCCGGCGATGTCGCCATAGCCAAAAAGCTCGAACTGACCGATGGCACCTTTGAGATCCACGGCGCGCACTTCACCAGCGACAGGATCCAGGAGAAGATCGATGCCCTGAGCATGCGCGCCCAGGGCCGCCCCAAAGAAGCCAACGTTCAGGGTACGGCCGGCTTCGATACCCCCAGCGACATGCGCGGGAGCTTCCAGCTCAAGAACGGCATCATCAACGTCCCCTCACTGCGCTACGACATGCCGGGAGCCCAGGTGCTGATGCTCGGCCAGTACTCGACCGACGGCAACACCTTCGACTTCGTCGGCAAGGTGCGCACCAAAGCCCGAATAAGCCAGATGGTGACGGGATGGAAGGGATGGCTCTTGAAACCTGCCGACCCGTTCTTCAAGAAACACGGCGCGGGTGCTGAGATCCCGGTGAAGATCAACGGCACGAAAGACGAGCCGCACTTCGGGACAGACTTCAAGGATGACCGGACGAAGGACCTGGGGAAGGATTTGCCGCCACCGCAGTAGTTGCTAGTTGCTAGTTCTGGTTGCTAATTTGTGCCCATGCTGCTTACCCAGCCCATGCACTGGGTGCCCCTCGATAAGGAAGAAGACTGTGTCGATACACACCTACGAGCCTGAGATCAGCCTTTTCAAGATCCGCCGCCACCAGCTCACCCGCGGCTGCGGCATATCCACTCCCGGCTGGACGAAATAGTCACAGCATTCCGGAACGCTTTGAAGCACCCGTGGGTCCATCCCCGCATAGCGGTGACAGCCGAAGTCCTGCTGCTTCAGGATCTCGATCGCCCGCTTCAGGTCCTTCTTACTGGCCGGCTGGCGGACCCAGCCGCAGTGCTGCGGAGAACTTTCGACCCAGTTCACCAGCTCCGGGGCGATCTTCTGGGGAATGCCGCAGCCCATGCACTCATTCTGGATGACATAAAAGTCACCGGGGACAGAACGAGGGTCTGCTGTAAAGCGTGGTGGCATAGCTTACCGAAAGATTAGTCCCCTCCGTCGCGTGCCGCCAGCCCGTGCTGGTAAACTGTTGGAGGCGGCAGATTCCTGCCGGTTCCCCGCAAAACTCAAGTTTTCAGAACAGGATCCACTTCCCGTGAGCAACGCCACTACGCCTATTCGGAATATCGCCATCATCGCCCACGTCGACCACGGCAAGACCACGCTGGTTGACGCGCTGCTGCGCCAGAGCGGCACCTTCCGCGCGAACGAGGCCGTGGCCGAGCGCGTGATGGACTCTAATGAGCTCGAAAAAGAGCGCGGCATCACCATCCTGGCCAAGAACACCGCCGTCCACTACGGCGACTCCAAGATCAACATCGTCGACACCCCCGGCCACGCCGACTTCGGCGGCGAGGTAGAGCGCGCCCTGAAGATGGTGGACGGTGTCGTTCTGCTGGTCGACGCCAGCGAAGGCCCCCTGCCGCAGACCCGCTACGTACTCTCCAAGGCCCTTGAGGCCGGCCTGCCTCCGATCCTTGTTATCAACAAGATCGATCGTCCCGACGCCCGTCCCCAGGAAGTCCTGAACGAGGTCTATGACCTGTTCATCGACCTCGACGCCGACGAGAGCCAGCTCGAGTTCCCGGTGGTCTACACCAACGGCAAGGCCGGTACCGCCACCATGGACCTGGCCCAGCCCGGTACCGACCTGAAGCCGCTGTTTGACACCGTCCTCGCGAAGATTCCGCCGGCTGTCGGCGATCACGAAGGCGCCCTCCAGATCCTGGTCACGAATCTCGACTACTCCGACTACCTCGGCCGCCTGGCCATCGCCCGCGTCTTCAACGGCAACCTGAAGACCGGTGACGAAGTAAACGTCGCCAAGCTGGACGGATCGCTGCAGAAGACCAAGATCACCAAGCTGTTCAGCTTCGCCGGCCTGAAGCGCACCGACATCGAGCAGACCCAGATCGGCGACATCGTCGCCATCGCCGGCGTCGCCGGCATCACCATCGGCGAGAGCATCACCGGCGTGGACAATCCGCAGCCGCTGCCGAAGATCACCATCGATGAGCCAACCATCGCCATTCAGTTCTCGGTCAACAACTCGCCCTTCTCGGGACGCGAAGGCCAGTACGTCACCAGCCGTAACCTGCGCGACCGTCTCGACCGCGAGCTGCTGACCAACGTCTCCATCCGCGTGGAAGAGACCGACTCACCCGACAGCTTCAAGGTGCTGGGCCGTGGTGAGCTGCAGCTCGCCGTGCTGATCGAAATGATGCGCCGCGAAGGCTACGAGCTGATGGTCGGACGCCCTGAGATCGTCACCAAGCGCATCGACGGCGCCCTGATGGAGCCGGTGGAGTACGTGACCATCGACGTTCCGGAAGAGTTTGCCGGAACCGTCATCCAGAAGCTTGGGCCCAGAAAGGGCGAGATGGTGAAGATGCACGGCCAGGGTCGTGTGCGTATGGAGTTCAAGGTTCCCAGCCGCGGCCTGATCGGCCTGCGCTCGGAGATGCTGACCGAAACGCGCGGCACCATCGTGATGAACTCCATCTTCGACGGCTACACCAACTACCAGGGCGAGATTCCGCAACGTCCCAGCGGAGCCCTGATCAGCGACCGTGCAGGCACCACCACGACCTATGCGCTGAACGGCCTGCAGGACCGCGGCATTCTCTTTGTCGGCGACGGTATCGAAGTCTACGAGGGCATGGTGGTTGGCGAGCACTCGCGTGACAACGACCTCGACGTAAACTGCGTCCGCGAAAAGAAGCTGACCAACATGCGCGCCAGCTCGGCCGATGAAGCCCTGCGCCTGGTGCCCTATAAGCAGCTCACCCTGGAACAGTGCATCGAGTTCATCGCTGATGACGAGCTGGTGGAAGTGACGCCGAAGAGCCTGCGCCTGCGCAAGAAGGTACTGCAGGCCAACCGCCGTCCACGCCGTAACCAAAACGTGGAGTAGTAGGCTTACGTCTAAGAGCTAGTCTCGGAGATTTGATGGCAGTACAGCCGGAAGCAGCGCACGAGGAAAGACAGCGTCACGATCGTCCGGCCCCCGTCTGGCTGCAACGCATTTCGCTGTTCATCCTGGTGCTGTTCTGTGTCTACCTGGGTGTGCTGGTGACGGTGCTTCCCTGGTGGCCCCGCGTATGGGACCACAACAATCTCTTCAATGCATATCCAACCATCGGCGCCATTCTCCGGAATGGCGCCATCAAGGGCCTGATCTCGGGTCTCGGCCTGCTGGATATCTGGATCGGCATCAGCGAAGTGATTCAATACCGCGACTATCGCGGATAGTCGCGATGAACAATGGAATAAGTGAATGATCGAATAACGCCTTGCTTGCCACTGGCTTTATTCAATTATTCAATCTTTCCGTTATTCCATTACCCTTCTTCCTATGAGTCACCCGCAGCATCCGGTTCCGGATCCCCTCCAGCACGCTCCCCTCGCCTACGAGGACGAGCACTTCATCAACTCCCCCGATGGACGCATCTTCCGCATTCTGGCGGAGTACTCTGAACCTCTTGCGCGCTTCCGTAAGGAGCGTGTCCAGGACACGGTCGTCTTCTTCGGCTCTGCCCGCTTTATCGGTATGGACGCTGCCGAAGATCAGATGCGGCTGCTGGAGAACACTGGTTCCGCGAAGCTTGCACCGGAGGAAGAACAGCCGGCGTTCGACGGCGAAGAGACCAGCGAGCTGAAGAAGAAACGCACCGAAGCCGCCATTGAGATGGCTCGCTATTACGAAGACGCGCGCACACTGGCGCACATGATGGCTACCTGGGCGATGAAACTCCCAGGCCGCCGCAACCGCTTCGTCGTCACCTCCGGCGGAGGACCCGGCATTATGGAGGCCGCGAACCGCGGCGCCACCGAGGCCGGAGCCAAGACCATCGGCCTGAACATCGCGCTCCCATTCGAACAGCTGCCGAACCCCTGGATCACACCGGAGCTCAACTTCCAGTTCCACTACTTCTTCATGCGTAAGTACTGGTTTGCCTACCTGGCAAAGGCGCTGGTGGTCTTTCCCGGAGGCTTTGGAACACTGGACGAGATGTTCGAGCTCCTGACGCTCGCCCAGACCCGCAAGCTGGCCAAACAGATCACGGTCGTGATCTACGGACGCGAGTACTGGTCGCAGGTCATCAATCTCGATGTGCTGGTAGACAAGGGCGCCATCGCAGTCAAAGACCGCGATCTCTTCCAGTTCGCCGACACTCCGGAAGAAGCGTTCCGCCTTCTGGTCGAAGGCCTGACGAAGAACCATCTACAACCGCAAGCCGAACCGGCAACTCCGCCCAGCGTGGAAGACTTTGTCGGCCCGGATATTGCGAAGACGAGAGGCTAGTTGAATGGTTGATTGGTTGAATAGTTGAATGGTTCCGCCCGAGTACCGTACCAGATCCCATGCTGGGTGCCCCATATATGCGAAGCATATGTGGGATATTAGGGTTCCCCGCGACCTTGCTTCGCTGGGGTGAACCATTCGAGCGAAGCTCGAACTGGTGGGAGCAACTCCCTTAGCTGGTCGCCACCGGTTGCAGTTCCGTCCGGACCTCAGGTTCCCAATCCGGTTCCACCCACATCCAAACAGCGCCTGGCAGCACGATGCAGAAGGACACGAGACCAACAAACCACGCGACAGGATCGATGAGATCGCGGGGATTCAACCCGTCGGGACGGTTGGGCAACAAGCCCCATGCCGTCAGATAGACAATCAGCACGATCACTAATGTCACCTGAAGAATCGTCCAGGAGCGTTCCACAGTCTTGAGACGCAGCATCTCGCGCCACTCAGATTTCCATGAAGAGCGATAAGTTCTCAGGAGATTGTTCGTCCGCAGCGACTCTTGTTCCGCTTCGTTAAGCTCATCCCAACTCCGGCCGAATTCATAGATCGCCCGATCGTCCGGATCTGTCACGAAACGGCCCGGGCGCGTCCAGTTAGACGTAAAGAAAAGGCTAAAGACCAAAACGTTGAAAAGGTTGATGCCCTTAGAGAAGCCACGATGCGTCTCCCCAAGTGTCATCAACCAGAAGAACATTAGAAACGACGACGCGAGAACGACCTGCCGCCGTCTCCAACGCCGCGAACGAAACTTCAACGCCTGCCTCAGAACAAAACCTGGTTTTGCCATAACTCTCCCGTCGCCAGATGCGAAAGAGTGCGATCAATGTTCAGGCACTATTCAACTATTCAACGATTGAACTATTCAACCCTTTTCCAAACAGCGCCCTCGGCCCCGCCATTAAAAACCGGTAAATAATCAGCGGAATATGCTGCAGGTCGGCTCCGAGCGAGTCAGCCTGGCCGTCCGTGAGGATCGCGCCCTGTTCCATCGCGAACCAGTTGAAGCCGGTCGACAGCGCGGCCAGCAAAAAACTGGCGACCAGGCTGCCGCGGATCTTCTGGGGCGAGACCCAGGTGTGCACTACATACTGCACGCCGACGAGCGCCGCGGGAATCGCCACCAGCATGATCAACGCCGTGGCCCAGAGTGGGCGGGCATCGCGCAGACGCTGAATGACGGAGCCAAGAAAACCGCCCAATCCAGCGGCAAATACAGCTTCGGTCAGCATGGCGCCGAGCGCCTGACCGGCGGCGGCGTGATGGTCAGAGATAAAGAAGATGGGTGCGCGCAACGCAGCACTGAAGAGGGCCGCCTTCCAGTTCCACTCGCGAAGGAGGTGCTGGCCGGGGTTGCGGAGAATATCCGCGATGGCGCCGTGAAGCGTCGTAGAGGGTGGCGCTGAAGATTCCGTGATCATGCAGGCTACACACAGCATAGACGGAGCACTGTTACGCTAGCTTGCATGAGGCAGCGCGTCGCCTATTTTCCGGACTCTTTTCATGAAGTCAATGGCGTCGCCCATACCAGTCGCAACTTCCAGGCCTTTGCCGAGCGCCACCAGCTCCCCTTCCTCTGCGTCCGCGCCGGATCGCGGGAGACTGTCTTTGAAGAGCACGGCAGCGTTCAGACGCTGGAGCTGCGGCGCAGCTTCGCCTCTGTTCCCATGGAGCGCGACCTGGCCTTCGATACCCTCTTCCTGCGCCACCTGCGCATGGTGCGCCTGCGGCTGGAGAGCTTCCGGCCGGACATCATCCATATCACCGGCCCC